>BLMJ01000001.1 GCA_011960625.1 Lachnospiraceae bacterium
ACAACATAAAATATAGCTATACATTAACTATAAAAACATTAGAAAGAAAGAGGTTAAGGAAATGAATAAAATGAATCCGAAATTTTGTCAGTGTTGCGGTATGCCGATGGGAGAAACTAATGAACTGTACGGGACAAATGCTGATGGCAGCAAAAATGAGGAATATTGCAAGTATTGTTTTGAAACTGGTAAGTTTACTTTTAATGGTACAATGGAAGAAATGATTGAGGTATGTGCGCCGAATATGGCTGCTGCTAACCCCAACATGAGTGAAGAAGAGGCAAAAAAAATCATGCTTGAATGGTTTCCAACACTAAAACGCTGGAAAACAAATTTATTTTTTGAAAAAACGAATTTATAATAAAGCGACGACAAATCGGAAATTTACGAGGTATCCTTATGGAGTATATTAGAGTGACAAATGAGAATATAGAAAAAGAACATATTTGCTGTGCGATTTCAAACAATAAAGATATACAAGTATCATCAAAAAAGATTTGGCTAAAAGAACGTTTTGACGATGGTTTGGTTTTCTTAAAAAGTAATCAGCGTGGAAAGTGTTTTATTGAATATATACCGGCTGAAAATGCATGGAATCCCATTGCCGCAGACGGCTATATGTATATTGACTGTTTATGGGTAGCCGGATCTTTCAAAGGACATGGTTATGGGGCAGAACTACTGAATACTTGTATTGAAGATAGCAAAAGCAAAGGAAAAAAAGGACTATGTATCTTATCTGCGTCAAAGAAAAAACCATTTCTGGCTGACCCTAAATTTCTGAAATACAAAGGTTTTTCCATTAGTGACCAGGCGGATAATGGTATTCAGCTATGGTATTTCCCTTTTACAGAAAATGCTTTATTGCCGAAATTCAAAGAATGTGCGAAACACCCTCATATTGATGAGATAGGATATGTTTTGTATTACACCAACCAGTGTCCGTTTAATGCAAAATATGTTCCTGTAATTGAAAATATAGCCAAAGAAAAATCTATAAAATTTAAGTCGATTCATTTACAAAATAGGGAGGACGCGCAGAACGCTCCAACACCAATTACAACTTATGCATTATTTTTAGACGGCAGCTATCTTACAAATGAACAGATGAATGACAAAAGATTTTTGAAATTACTAGAAAAGTAGCTTTACGTTTGTAGCTTGCAGCTAACAGAAAATCAAATAATAATATTAAATTTATATCTCAGGTATGTATGCCCATTAAGTCAAATGCTTGGTTCTATATATTGATGAATGGGAGAAAGATAGAATAAAGCCAGG
>BLMJ01000002.1 GCA_011960625.1 Lachnospiraceae bacterium
TAATTCCTTACTGGCTGTAAGGGATATTAACCATAAATATATTGTAGTAGGAGGACGGCTTATGAAGTATATTGATGTATCTACATGGAAAAGAGCCATGCATTGCGAGGTGTTTAGGAACAGTGTTCAACCGCAGTATTGCGTTACTTTTAATGTAGACATAACAAATTTTCTCTCCCAAGTAAAGAAACGGCGATTTTCATTCACATTTTCTTTTGTGTATGCGGTAACGAAATGTGCAAACGAAATTGAGGAGTTCCGTTGTCGATTTGTAGATGGGAAACCCGCTATTTTTGAAACAATCAATACGTCATTTACATATCTTAATGAAACCACAGAACTTTTTAAGGTGGTTAATGTTCCGATGCAGGAAACGATTGAAGATTATGTTGTTTTAGCGAAAAAGACAGAGGAAAATCAGACAGACTATTTCGTTGCACCAATGGCAAATGATATTTATCAGTTTTCTCCTTTTCCGTGGGTATCTTATACTCATATTTCTCATACTGAATCGGGGAAAAAGGATAATGCCATCCCATTATTTGACTGGGGGAAATTCTATGAAAAGGATGGAAAAATCTATCTGCCTTTTTCCGTACAAGTGCATCATTCATTTATTGACGGCGTACATATTGGAAAACTTGCGGAAAAGTTGCAGTGTTATTTGGATAGCTTTGAGTAGGTGTATATATGTTACGGAAACAAGCTTTTTCACCAGAAAGATATGATAAGAACATAGTGGCTACTCTCCCATATTATGAAGAATACTTCAAACAAATAATAGAGATTGTCCATACGGCTTTTCACATACCGATAGCATGGTTAGATATAGGTTGTGGGACTGGAAAAATGGCAGATATGGCGATTAGGAATCTTCAAGTGGAGAATATGATTTGTTGTGACAGTTCACCGCAAATGTTAAAGATAGCGAAAGAACGTGTCTGTTCTTTAAAAGTTGATTTTCGGGAAACCCTAATACAAAATTTACAATATGATTCAAATTTTGACGTTATAACAGCAATTTTAATTACTCATTATCTTGAATATGAGGAAAGAATTGAAAGTATCAGAAATTGTTATAACGCCCTAAAAAAGAATGGTCTGTTTTTTACAGTAGAAAATTTTGCACCTAATAATGATATGTTTAAAAGATTATATCTGGAATGGTGGAAAAATTACCAGTACGAAAATGGAAAAAGCGAAGAAGAATGTCAAAGCCATGTACTTAGATATAATACAGAATACTTTCCTGTCACTATTATGGAGCAAATTCATGTATTGCAGGAATGTGGATTTAAGAATGTAGAAATTTTTTGGTGTTCTTATATGCAAGTTGGAATCTTAGGAATTAAATGAATTAAAAATCAATAGATGGAGGGATATAGATAACACAATGAAGAAAACAGAATGGATATATTGTCCTGTTTGCGGCAGTAAAACCCGTGACAGAATTAGAGAAGATACATTTTTGAAAAACTATCCTCTTTACTGTCCGAAATGTAAACATGAAACATTGATTGAAGCAAAAAATTTACACATAACAGTCATCACAGAGCCAGACACATTAGATGCAGAGCCGATGAACGTGTGAGCAATCACAGTTTGTCGGCTTTTCTTTTTACATAACGAAAGGTAGGCACGTCCACCAAATTAAAAAAAACGGCGATTTGGTGGGCGGTATTGCTATGCCCGAAAGACTTAACAAGCACTCTCCAAACCT
>BLMJ01000003.1 GCA_011960625.1 Lachnospiraceae bacterium
TCCTCCTACTACAATATATTTATGGTTAATATCCCTTACAGCCAGTAAGGAATTACCCATCTTGTTGCTTAAGCTGTTAGAATGTATGGAGCAATCGGTATATCGGAAACCTCCTTGGACTTCGCGTCCGTAAATAAGTCTGATAACCAGCCCCTCATTCGCAGCATTCGTTTTATGCAGGTTGAACCACCCTTAAAGGTGCGTCCGCGTCACACCACAGTAGATTGAATAGGCAATGAGTAAAACTGGTCCTTACCATTGCAATCAAAAGAAGGAGTGATATAATTATATGAATATGAACGCAGTTGGTATTGATGTTTCCAAACGTAAAAGCATGGTTGCTATCCTCCGTCCGGGCGGTGAAGTCGTAGCGAAACCTTTTGAAGTACCTCATTTATCCGGTGACATTCAATCCCTAATCCATCAGATCCAATCCCTTGACGGGGAATCACGTATCGTCATGGAATGTACCGGGCATTATTATGAATCTATTGCTCATGAACTTACATCAGCCGGTCTCTTTGTCAGCGCTGTTAATCCGCAAATTATACGCAATTATCAAGATGAGGATAATTCCCTGCGAAAGGTAAAATCCGACAAAGCAGATTCTCTTAAAATCGCGCGCTATACACTTGACAGATGGGCAAAATTGAAACAATATGGTCTTATGGATGAATTACGCAGCCAATTAAAAACCATGAACCGCCAGTTTAGCTTTTACATGAAGCATAAGACTGCCATGAAAAACAACCTGATCGGTCTTCTTGACCAAACCTATCCCGGTGTGAATACTTACTTTGATAGTCCGGCCCGTGGAGACGGAAGCCAGAAATGGGTTGATTTTGCCACTACATACTGGCATGTGGACTGTGTTTGTAAAATGTCTGAGGGCACATTTATTGAACACTATCAAAAGTGGTGCAGTCGCAAGAAGTACAACTTCAGTAAGGCAAAAGCTGAAGAAATCTATGAAACAGCCAAGGGACTGGTTTCCGTACTTCCAAAAGATGACTTTACCAAACGCATCATCAAACAGGCGGTTGAGCAATTAAATACTGCATCCCAGACGGTTGAGCAGCTTCGTTCCTTAATGGACGAAACCGCAGCTCGGCTTCCGGAGTACCCCGCTGTTATGGCGATGAAAGGGGTAGGCACCTCCCTGGGTCCACAACTGATGGCTGAGATCGGGGATGTGGCACGCTTTACCCACAGGAACGCCATTACTGCATTTGCCGGCGTTGATCCGGGTGTAAATGACTCCGGGGATTACTCCCAGAAAAGTGTTCATGCATCGAAACATGGATCGCCCACGCTCCGAAAAACCCTGTTTCAAGTCATGGATGTACTGATCAAAACAAAGCCACAGGATGACCCCGTGTATTTGTTTATGGACAAGAAACGGGCACAAGGCAAACCTTACTATGTCTACATGACTGCCGGAGCGAATAAGTTCCTCCGAATTTATTACGGAAGAGTCAAAGAATATTTGGCTTCACTTCCACAATAATGGAACTTCCATAAATCTGACCATTCACAAAACCAGCGTTCTACGGTGGTCTGGTTGTGGTACGCATTTTTCCTACATAAAACTTTTTTGAAAAATATTCAATTTTCTATTGACTTTTTATTTGCAGGCTTAT
>BLMJ01000004.1 GCA_011960625.1 Lachnospiraceae bacterium
CAACAACAGAAGTATCTTATATTCAATCGGGGTCAGCTTCACAGGCTCCCCGTCAACGAAGGCTTCCACAGAATCCTCGTTGATTTCCAGTCCCCCGATCGTATGGACATTCGCCCCTTTGTCCTTATCTCCCAGTTTTTCTAAGAACTTTCGATATCTGCGCATCTGGGAGTTCACCCTTGCCAGCAGCTCCATGGGGGTAAAGGGCTTCGTCACATAATCGTCCGCCCCCATGTTAAGCCCCAGGATCTTATCCACTTCCTCTGATTTTGCCGAAAGGAAGATTACAGGAAAGTCATGGTTCTGTCTTAACTTTATGGTCATTTGGATTCCGTCCATCCTAGGCATCATCACATCCACAATAGCCAGGTGAATTTCCTCCCGTTCAATGACCGCAAGCCCTTCGATTCCGTCTGCGGCCTGGAATACCTCGTATCCCTGACTCCTTAAGTATATCTCCACGCCTTCACGTATCTCCTTATCGTCCTCCACAATTAATACATGATTGATCTGATTTATCTCCATTGCTGCCTAATCCCTTTCTATGCCGTAAAAATATTCTGTAAGACAGATTTCCTCTCACATTAACTGCCTCTTACCTGCAATGCCCGATGATATTTCTTCAAAAACGGTTCCCCGCTGCATCAACAGATTGTCCGCTGACATTATACTACATTTCTTTTCATTTTGGTATAACCGAATCCGGGGCGGATACTGGCACGCCGCCACGCCATAATTATCTAACCGTACCGTAATCTTTGAAAAAGGCAGCGGTATATGGCAATGATCCCACTGTCCGGACAGCGAAACGGCTCTCGAATAGGAAACCGTAACCCCAACCAGCTCTGTCTGACTCTTCTCCGAAAGAAAATACGTCAGTTTCTTAGGGATATGCCTCGGACCAAACGGACCATCCATCGCAATCGCCACACTTTGTCTCTTATTCTTCAAAGAATCCAGAAGCTCCTTTAACGTACCTGCATTTAAGAACCCATACCCAATCCCGACGGCCTCCCTGCCGCTCCGTTTTAGAAGATACCGAAAATACTGTCCCTGTTCATCCGGAGTGACCAGAACCGAAACTGCCGCCTCCTTCTCCATTGCCTGAAGCGCAAGATTCATAGCAAAACTGTCCTCATGCCAGAAACCTACAACATTGTGTTTAGAAAAACATTCCGGATTCTGCCACTCTATCCTCACCGTTTTTTCCAATAATTTTAAATATCTATAAGAAAGACGCCGCCAAATACTCATTCTTGTTGTTTTCCCTTCCATTGTTCATCCCTCCATATCTATTTACAGTCCAATCTACACAAATACCTTCCAGACTGCATCTCCC
>BLMJ01000005.1 GCA_011960625.1 Lachnospiraceae bacterium
ACGAATTTTGACCGCCCTAGCTTTAAGGAAATGTCGGCGGACATTGAAAAAGGGCTTGTAAAGACCGTTATTGTCAAAGACTTATCACGCTTCGGCAGGAACTATATTGAGGTCGGCTCTTACTCCGAAATCATCTACCCAGAAGCAGGTGTGAGGTTTATCGCCATCATGGACAACGTGGACACAGGCAGTCTTGATAGCAACGAATTTGCCGCCTTTACCAACCTTTTCAACGAATGGTATCCCAAAAGCACGAGCAAAAAGGTAAAGGAAGTCAAGAAAGCGAAAGGGCTTGCAGGCGAGCATTTAGGCGCGCCGCCCTATGGGTATTTGCGGAATCCAGACGATAAAACACGCTGGCTAGTGGACGAGGAAGCGGCAGTAACCGTCCGCAGGATATTCTCACTCTGTATGCAGGGAAAAGGCGTGTCAGCCATTGCCACAGCCCTCTGGGAAGATAAAGTGCTTACCCCGTCAGCCTACAAAATGTCAAAGGGAATCGGCGTTGCAAAAAAATCGGGACATCCCTATAACTGGGAGCCAGCCACGATTGCATCCATTCTGGAAAATGTGGCGTATATCGGCGTGACGGAGAGCTTTAAATCCACCCGTTTAGGCTTTAAGAGCAAGAAACGTATTCCAACCGCAAAGGACAGGCGGACGTATATCGAGGATGCCCATGCCCCCATCATTGACAGGGATATGTGGGAAAAAGTACAGATGATACGGGAAAATAAACGCAGACCGACCAAAAGCGGCGTGACAAGTATCTTTTCGGGGCTGCTCTATTGTTCCGACTGCGGGGCGAAACTCAGCTTAGCCACAGCAAACGGATATGAGCATTTCCGCTGTTCCATGTATAAAAGGACGAGCAGGGCAAAGGAATGTACGCAGCACTATATCCGAGAGGACGCATTAAAACAGTTGGTCTTGAAACAGCTTCAGCATTTCCTCTCCTATTTACAGCAGTTTGAGCATGTGTTTATCCGACAGCAGATTGACGCCACCCTTGCGGAACGCCGATACGAGTTATCCGCAAAGCAGAAACAGATAGAAAAGGACGAAAAGCGGATAAAGGAACTTGACCGCCTGTTCCGTAAAATCTATGAGGATAATGTCAACGGAAAGCTGAATGACGAACGCTTTTACAAGCTGTCAGACGGATATGAAGCCGAGCAGGAACAGCTAAAGCAGGAAATCGAAGCCTTGACAGCCGAGGTCAGCAAAGCCGACACAGAAGCGACCAATGTCGCCAAGCTGATAGCAGTCACCAAGAAATACACCCGCATCGACGAGCTGACGCCCGAAATCCTAAACGCATTTGTGGATAAAATCGTAGTCCATGAGCGTGAGAAAAAGGACGGGAAACGGACACAGCAAATCGACATCTACTATTCCTATGTCGGGATTGTGGACATCCCCACGGACGAGGAAATGCGGGAAATGGAACGGGAATATATGCAGCGTACCAAACGTCAAACCGCCTAAATATAGGGGTGGCAGGAGAAAATCTATGCTCCTGCCGATACATATCTATTTTTATCCCTATCTGGTTTAACCCATCATAGAATTTTTAACCAAATAAATCCTTGGTTTTGTAAAATATGATTATAGAAAGTAGAATTTTTAGAAATGTATCAATATACTTGACTTGATGATGACGACGCCGTCGCCGTTGTCGTCGCCATAAACGGAGATATTCATTGTAAATGACAGCAATATAGAGACACCAAAAAAGGTCAGCATACCCCAAAATTAAGATACGCTGACCTGCTTATTAACCCTTTATAAAGTGTATGAGCGTCATATAGTAGCCGTACAGAAACGCTTATTTCCTCTTAAATCACCCTATTTCCCTCTATTTGGACATAAGATAATCTCTGATTTTTTCCCCCTAGAAAATGAAAAAGCCTAGTCCCAATACACCGATTGAACTAAGCCTTATGGAATGGAGTATAGGGGATTCGAACCCCTGGCCTCAACAATGCGAATGTTGCGCGCTCCCAACTGCGCTAATACCCCATGCCATGATTATATCACGAATCAATTAAGAATAAAAGAAAAATTTACAAAAAAGTACTTTTTCCGTCCTACCAGCCTCAAAAATTTTAACGTTTTGCCTTCCGGTATCCCGCGTCCCGAGCCTCTTCCTCTGTACGGAAAATTACAAGATTCTTAGAGTCCTCCATTTCCTCATATGCCGCCTGCCCCGGACAATGGTAAATCTTCGATCTCGAATTTCCCCTAATCTCTCCTTCCACTGACTCCGCCTGTGAATCCTCCAGCTCTGCCTCTTTACTCTCCCCAGTTGCATAGTCGATCGTAACTCCCGGCTGTACATTATATACAAACACATTAAAGGAAATTGCCTCACCGTCATCTTCAACAGAATATGCCTCCATCTGCACACCATCCGCCAGCAGATTGTCTCCCTCAAAAATGGGAGTAACCCTGTATAAGACATGATTCTTTGTTTCCTTCACATAATCTGCTACCATATTCTCGAATGGCAACATTCCGTCCACGTTCATATAGCGGGTACCCGTAACCAGGTTCTTCTCATTGGCATTTTCTCCGGTTAACTGAAAACCAATCAAATGACAACGGTTATACAGACTTTTTCCATCCACATGGTCATACTGGATAGAATGCCATCCGGTCGGCTTCACATGGCTAATACTCCCTCTCTCCTCAGTCGGCATAAGGTCTACTCCCACGCTGGCATAAGCCTCACCGCACCTTCCAAGGCTGTCTAGTTCGCTGTATGTCTCAAAAGACTGCTCACCGGAATTATCTTCTGGAAAATCTGGTTCATTTCCATTAATCTCCACATAAGGCTCTCCAGAATACGCAGGCACCTCTTTAAGTGAAACGCTCGTCTCCACGCTCTGTGTCTCGGTCTTAGTCCCTTCTTCACAAGCCGTGAAAAGCAAACAGCAGAGAACGGCCAAAAACCAATAATACACCTTCTTACTTACGTTCATTCTAAGCGTCTTGCTCATAGCTTCTGATATACCTCCTTCGTAATTCTATCATGGGATGAACCACGAAACTCCTCCGTTCTTACTAACACCCAGTTTTCATTTGTTAAATTGATTGAAAAATAAACATCTGCCGGATAACAACGGTTCCATTTATATACAATCACAGACTCAAGCTTTTGCAGAAAATCACCAACATCTCTATCCTCCACAAAGCAAAATTCACCTACCCCTGCATTACAGAGAAAATCTTCTGAGGCAATTATCTGTGATCCCGAAGCCTCCTTAAACATCCTGGCTGAATATTCATTCATATACAGCCTCTTTTCCCCACATTCCCGAAGCAGATTCACCCGCAAGCTCCGATCCTGGCTCTGGCGGCGTCCATGAAACATCATCCCGTTTTTCTCATCCACACACACAACCGCAATCATTTCTCTATTCCTCCCATTTCTGCCATACAGCCACAGTTAATGTATAAATTGTATTTGTGGAAATTGTTGTTCTTGGCAGTATATTTCATTTTACCATGAACTTAATCATTTTTAAAGATATAAAGTATTCACAAATATTCACGAAATACTTCCTTACAACTGTTTCCGGTCAAAACACACCATAGCCAGAGCCAAACATACCAAAACCATCATTCCCGCTGCTGCTATACCCGCATAATAATCTTTCGGGCTGCCAACTCTCTGCAAAAGCTCCACCCCTCTCATAAGCTTTGCCGGAAGAAATGCATCAAGTTTCGGGAACATGCCAAGAAGATAAATGCCCAGAGCCACACCTCCGGTTCCCATAAGTACCTGCGAACTGCTTTTTGACACCGATGAAAAGAAAATCAGTAATGCAACTACCCACATACCAAACAGCCATGTACAGGCTGCGGCAAACCCCAGATGCTTTGCAATCCCATTGTCCCAGAAATATGCATTGTAACCATAAGTAATTCCAAAACAAATTACATACAGCACTGTCCATGAGCCAAATAAAAATACAGCCTTTGCCACCAGGATCTTATGACGTGACAGTCCTCTCGTTACGATTGGAATCAGCGTCCCTTTCTCATACTCTGTAGTAAAATTCCCACTGGTAATCAAGATAAATACAATAATCCCAATCGGAATATTTTTATAGAACTGTACCCAGGAGGTCATAGCGTCAACCTTAATTGTCGTAGTCACTAGGCCGGCATTTGCCATAGATTCCGACATTGTTTCCATTAACCATGGCGTAAGCTTCGCAACAGCAGGATTCATAATCCCAAACAAGGCAAAAAACTAATAACAAAACCAGTGAACGCCCTGTCCGTCCCCATTCCATCCATTCTTTCTTAAGAAATGCCTTCATTTACCTACCACCTCCATAAACAAATCTGAAAGCGTTGCCTCCTGACGTTCGATTCGCATAATTCCAAGCTTTTTATCCGCAATAAAGTACAGAAGTTCTGCAAGCCGCTCCGGTTCCTCCAACAGTAGAAGGTTTTTCCCTGTTGTTTTAAGAAATGGAAATGCCTGCCGC
>BLMJ01000006.1 GCA_011960625.1 Lachnospiraceae bacterium
CGGTAATTCCCATGGCTCTTAGAATCCCAAATTCATGTTTCCTTGAGGCTACGAGATACTGCATACTGTTCAAAATATGGAAAATACTAATCAGAAGCAGAATAAATGCAATCCCGTAGAAGAAAAACATTTTCTGGCGCAGGTAAAGCTCCTGCTGTTCAATTAACTGAGTATAGTCCTTCACCAGACAGTTAGGGATTTCACCGGTAACAGCCCTGATTTTATCAGAAACCTTATGGTGGTCGGCTCCTTTGTCCAAAGTAATCCCGATACTGTCGTATCCGTCAATCCCGAAATGCTCCTGCATCTGCTGATTAGTCATGATGACGCCGACGGTAGAAGTTCCGTTATCTCCAATGAAGTTATCATTTTTTCCCAAGGTTCTGCTGACCACGGCGGCCACTGTAAATTCTTTTTCCAGATACCAGTCTTCTTCCCCTTCAAAACGCAGGGCGGCTTCCGGTACGGACGCGTTTTTGGGGACTTTCAGCCGGATAGAATCGCCGGGAGAGAGGTCAATCCCGTCATAGTTACCCTGTCCGTCCATGAGGGTCTTAAGGATGACCGTATCCTTTTTCAGCATGGACTTAGGCTCAATGGACCCTTCCAGAAGATAGTCTGCCAGTTCCTCAAGCATTTGGTCTGAGTAGCCGTAAACATTTGTCTTTATACGGTAATCTTTCTCGCTTTGCCTTGTGATGGTTCCATGAAACCGTTCCATGATTAAGGGGTCTGGTTCAAACCCTTCCTCGCCCGCGGTTTCCGGATAATATTCCGGCCAGCGAAAAAGCCCGTTTTCCAGAGGAAGCTCTCCGAGAGTATAGCGGACCGGGTTCACGGAGGCGACGCCCTCTGTGGCTTCAAGGATATTTGCAGCGTTTGAGGGAATAACGTCGGATAGGCTTAAGGAGTCTTCGTAGACTTGGATATCAGAAGCAAGCCCGTCGTCGGCTTTAAAGGTAAGAGCATTGTGGACTCTTGCATTTTGGATGACGTAGGCGGTTCCAAGAAACAGGATTTGTCCTAAGGAGAGGGCAATAATAATGCCAATAAATGTCCCTTTCCGTTCAAATAAGAACTTGCGGCTCAAGATTCCAATCATGTCGCTGCGTTTTACACTGTAGATTCTGCGGTTTTGTTTCCCAGTATGGGTATTCTGAGTCTGCATTTCCGCAAGGGTAAATCTGCGCATCCGGTATATCAGGATACAGCTTACGGACAGCATCAGGAACATCAGGAAGACTGCGCATCCGACGAGGGTTCCGGTTGAAATGCAGAAGCTCCCGGGACGGACTTCAATCTGCGCCGCCACGTCGCGGATATGGGCGGTATGGGTGCCGTTTTGGATGGAGCCGATTTGCTGGTTTACGAAAATCTCACCCATGCGGGAATAGAGTGCCTTTGCCCCAAGGCTGCCCAAGGCCGCGCCTGTTGGATAGCCTGCCAGCAGTACCATGTACAGTTCTGAAAGAATCAGGCCAAAGGCTCCACGTTCGTCCATGCCAAGGGTCTGCAGGGTACTGTACTGAGAGGCGCGTTTCCGTACGGACACTTGGAACAGGCTGAATATGACGAAGGCGGAAAATATGCCGAGGACCGCAAGGACGAGCTTTTCCGTCAGGTTGTGGCTTTGGTTCAGGGTTCCCCAGAAGTATGCAAGTCTCCCTTCCGGCAGAGACAGCGCAGTCCGGAGGACGCCTAGGAGGGAAGTAGAGACATTTCCGCCGACATAGGCAGTCAGGCTGCTGACTCTTTCTATTTTGTGGATATCGAAATCATAAGCATTGGAAAATGCCGTTGCCTGAGCGAGTACCCTGCCGTTTTCTTTGAATTTGACATAGAGATAGGAGTGGTCTTTCTCTAGCTTCGTATCGGCGCTTACAAAGGCTTTCATATCTTTGGCTGTTTCGTCCCATTGGTCCGAGAGGATTCCGCACAGGGTGTAGGCGTCCCCGTCAAGGACGACGGCGCTGCCCAGCGTATTTTCCAT
>BLMJ01000007.1 GCA_011960625.1 Lachnospiraceae bacterium
TGAGCTGGTATAATAAAGTTGTAACACCAAATGGGAAATACATGATATACTCCAATCAATGCAAAGGAAGGTGTTATACATGCCAAAAACAAAAGTCTATGAACCAGAATTTAAAAAGAAAATCGTACAGCTCTATTTAGAACAAGGACGCACGATAAAAAGTTTAAACGAAGAATTCCAATTAGGGGACGGAACTGTCCGTAAATGGGTACGGGCATTCCGCGAAGAATGCGAAACAGACCCAGACTTAAATGACACAAAAAAACTTTATGAGGAAAACCGCAGACTGCGCAGGGAACTGGAGGAAAAGAAAAAGGAAATCGCATTCTTAAAAAAAGCCGCCGCATTCTTCGCAAAGGAAATCGATTAGATCAGTACCAGTTTATTGACGAGCATAAGCAGGAGTTTGGCATCCGCTGGCTCCTGCGCCGGATGGGCATCTGCCCCAATGCCTATTATAATTACAGAAAGGATAGGAAAGCAGGATATAGGGAACAAAAAGAACAGTTTAAAAATAAGATACTTCAAATATACCACGAATACTCTGGAAATCCAGGATACCGGATGATAAGAGTTTATTTGTTGCGGGCAAAAATCTGTTTGAGCAATACAACCGTATTAAAATATATGCAGGAATTGGGGATCCGCTCCACGGTAACACCCAAAAAGCCTGCATACAAAAAGGGGGACTGCTATAAAAAATTTGAAAACCATCTGAACAGGGAATTCCATGCAGGAAAGCCAAATGAGAAATGGTGTACAGATTTTACTTATATTTTTATGGAAGATGGAAGGAAGCGGTATAATTGCAGCATTATCGATCTGTTTGACAGATCCGTGGTAGCAACCCTCAACAGCAGCCATATCGATTCAGAACTGGCTATACAGACACTAAAAGCAGCTTTGGAGAGAAATCATTACCCAAAAAATCTGATGTTACATAGTGATCAGGGTTCACAGTATACATCGCGGGCATTTACAGATTACTGTAAAGAAGAAAGGGTCCAGCAGAGCATGAGTAAAGCGGGGTGTCCCTACGATAACTCTCCAATGGAAAGCTTTTATGGGACATTCAAAGCAGAATTCATCAGCAAACATCGTTTATCATCAGATGAAGAACTAAATAATGCAACCAGGGATTATGTATATGTCTACTATAATCATATCCGCCCGCATTCATCCAATGGATATATGACACCATTTGAAAAGAGAATGCAGGCATGATCTTGTCAAAACTTTTCCTTGTAAGTGTTACAAAAAAGCTTGACCATCTCATAAAACAGGTTCTGGCAGGGGAAGGCGACGCTGTTATCATTGATAATGGGAACGTTTATTTAAACGGCATAAAAGTGGCCGAACCTGTCCGTGGGAGGCAGGAGGAAAGCGGGAGGCAGGAGTATATCCTGTCTCCAGGCCAATATTTTTTAATTGGGGAGAATCTGGAAGTATCGTTGGATTCCAGAGTGTTTGGGCAGATTGAAAAGAGCGCTGTCCGTGGGATAGTGATTGGCAATTTATTTTAATCGGAGGTGTGCAGGAATGAAGATGGGAAGGCTTTATTGTTTTAATATTCTTCAAATCGTTGGCTTAGGTGTACAGTTTTGGAACTGGAAGGCTGGGTGTGCAGTGATTTTGGGAGGATGCTTAGGAGAGATTGCATATATCAGCAGTATTGTATGGGGAAGACGGAAGTTTAAGCCTTGTCCCAAATGCGGCGCCTGTGTTCCAGGAAGGGTAAGGCTCTGCCCGGAATGTGGGTATCAATTTGAAACCGGATTAAAGGAAACGGAAATTCTGGATCATATTGAACGGGAGCGGGATCAGGTGGAAACCATGACACCCCAAGAGATTGACTGTAATTTTGAAAAAGTGGAAGAGTTTGTCTTAGATGAGGTCACATCTTTCGATGGAGACATTGAGGAATTTCTGGATAGGAGGAGTGGAGAAGTATTTCTGAAATAGCAGGCAGAAGAAAAGTAGGAAGAAAGTAAGAATTCAGATGCCTTTCCGGGGGTAGGATAAAGCAAGGGAAACACTTTATCAAATTAAAGAACATGGGAAAGGCACAATCTCAGGGGATAGATACAACAAATACTCTTTGCTTTTATTAACTTGGGATTTAGGTTAGTATTATCAGGAGTATTAAAAAACTTATAGTATTGCCGGGCTGTCGGGAACATTTCCTGACAGTCTTTTTTTGTACCTGTATATGCGGGAAGACGGCATACAGTTATTTCTTAAATATCCGATATGGGGATATTTTCTATATCCGGGGGAGAAGTAAGGGAATCCCCGGCGTGCGTCCACCGCCTGAAGTTTTCGGTGAAACAGATGAATTTCAAGAAAACTTTCAGGAGGAAAATATGGAACGTAAGAATACAGATGAATTAAGAAACCATTTCAGCGCTTATGTGAAGCAGGCGGTTAAGAATACGAAGGGGCATTATCTGGACAAGAAATGCAGCGTGGAGAGAAATGAAACGAATTATGAGGAAGAACTGGCAGTTCCCGGGCAGGGGATAGAAGAACTGTTAAGAGAGCGGGATTTTCTGTCAGATAAGATTTTTCATGGTGTGATAGAGAGCCGGCTGTTGCTGGATCAGATCGAGGATTACCAGCTCTTTCAGGCAATCACTTCACTTGCAGAGCGGCAGAAGGATGTGATCGTGCTGCGGATCTTCTACGATAAATCATTCCGGGAGATTGGCCTGATCGTAGGGATGGCAGAGAAGAAGGCAGAAAATACATACTATAATGCGGTAAAGAAAATCCGTAAGATTTTAGGAGGCAGAAAGGATGGAGTTTAAGGAGACATTATGGAAAGCCAGAGGATATGACAGAAAGGCTATGATGGAGATTATAGAGATGTACCGTCCTCTGATGATTAAATATGCGGTTGTGAACGGAAGGTTTGACGAGGATTTATACCAGGAGTTCGTGTATACCATGCTGCAGTGCATCCTGAAATTCCCGATTGAGAAGTATGCACAAGGAAGCCAAGCGGATGTTGGTTTGCTGGAATAAATTTATGAGTGATACGGTTTGTTGAAAAGTACTATATATTGCGATAATATATTTGACAAATACTATATATTGATATATAATAAAATTGTTATATATTATTTTCAGTAAGCAGACTGAAAAATCAACTTTTGTTTCGGCAGCGGCCCAGACTAAAATTTTGGCAGGATTTCTGCGGATAACAGATAGGAAGACACTGATTATTTTAAAAGATGATTAGTGTCTTTTTTTGTTGTTTCAAGTGTGAAGTGCGGGTATTTTAAGAAGAGCCGGAGACTGAAGCAAGGGACAATCAGAATGGAAGGAGGAACACGAATGAGACACAAGCAGCTTGTATTGATTTATGGGAAAGTTGTGCAGCCAGTGCTGAAAGGAATGTCTGCAATATATTTCAGCAATGGGACATGGAAGGAGACCGCAAGGGTAAGGCGTGTGGTCGAGGTAACGGAGGAACATATTAAATTTGAGACGGACCGTATCCGGTACTGCATTGAGTTTCGGAAAGACGAAGCCGGCGCTTTGCTTGCGGCAGCATAGGGGATAAACAATTAGAACAGCCTGACAGGGAATATGCCTCAAGAGGCATGGATACAAGGAGTGCATTTATTGAAGGGAGAAATATTATGGCGGTAGTAAAAAAATTAAGTGAAGGTATGATAAAGTCAGCAAATTATAACAGTATGATGGGAAAGCGGGGATACCTTTCAAAAGCCGGATATGAGACATATGCTGAAAAAATCTTATCGTGGCCGGTTTCGGAGGAAAAGAAACAGAAACTTTTGGATAAGTTATATGAAAAATGGAGTGAAATCTTGAAATATGAGTCACAGCATGTGAGCGTGGCTGTTGCGGGTCCGGCAAGATATAATTCCCGGAAGCTGGACAAATCAGGCAAGATTTTGGAATTGTCGGTGGCGGTTTCTAACTGGTTTAATGACTTGGAAGAACAGATCCGGCAAAGCCAGAAGAAAAATGATAAGGCGGAATGTCTTCTGGAAATGATAGAGTTCTGCCGAAAAGAGGATAATTCCGGTAATCCGACATGCTATCTGGCAGCATTGGCATCATGATAACCAGACGTTTATTCGGATGTATGAGGAATTATACCCAGAGTATAAGTGGAGAAAGAACAGCTCTATAGCAAAGCTTTATCAAAAGTCGCTTGCCGGTGAAATCAAAGAAATACGAAAAGAAATTTTCTTTGAGGATGAAAACTTTACGGCTTATTTAGAAGGAGACAGGGCATATATCAAGTTTACTATGAGACCGAAACGGCAGCTCCATGTGGCATTAAAAAGCCGCGGATGGTGGTGGAACAGTTACGAAAAAGCATACAGTACTTATCCTGACAGACTGGATAAAGAGTGGGTTTCTGCTATCAGCAGCAGGTATACAGATTATATCTGAGTAAGGGGAAAACAAGGAATTCTAGTTAGGAGGATGATAATATGACGATTTATGATGTGACGGAGAACAAGAAAAGAATGGCTGTTTTTTATGTTTTGCTGGAAGAAGCCTGCAGGCAGTGGTGTGACCTGTTAGGGGATGCTCCGGAGAGAAAAGATGGAGAACACTTTGCAGAATTCTTTTTTGAGGTGTTTGAAGCAAAAGAAAACGAGTACAAGGAAGAGATATTGTCTTTGGATTGATGGGATTAAAAATGATAAAAACAATAAAGATTACGGTAGAAAATCAAATATTGGTGGTGGAGCTTCCGGATTGGAGTTATAAGGAGAAGGCGAAAGCAATCGGTGCAGAGTGCTTTGAAATCGTGAGGACACAGCGTATGTATGATCTTTTTGGAGACAGCGTTGTGATGATTGTAGATGATTCGGGATTTATAGAAAATAAACCAATGAATCTGGTGGCATCCTATTTCTATGGTGCTGACGAACACGGCTATCCTATTGCTGGAGATATACTCCTTGGAGTCGAGAGAAGCCCGTATAATTTTCCGCTGTCTCATCCAGAAACAAGGAAAAGGTTACTGATAGAAAGATTTCCTATGCTTCGGGAAGGGTAATGTAGTTGAAGGTAAGAAAAAATTTGGAGGTGTATATCAGTGAATGCTGAAGAAACAAAGCGATGGAAAGCGATGAATCTACGGTATAAGAAGCCCATTGTAAAAGATTTAAACCTTGATGCGATAAAAGAAGCGTTGTGTGAAATCGGAGATGAGTGCGATGACGTACAATATTATCTTGACTACCATGAAGAAACCCTTCTTAATGCGCTGGATGGAGATGAAGATGATGCCTATGAATTTAGGATGATGTTTTCTGATCTGTCTGCTGAATGCGATCAGATGTGGGAGGACTTGAGAAAAGAGTATGTGCCAGAGTATTTCGACCTTTTTTTCGTAGCTGTAGGGAAGGGGTATGAAATGGTTGGATATGATGTATATGAGCATGATTACTTTGGTTTAAATTATATTGAAAGTGAATGGGCGAACGAAGAAGCGGTAAAGAAAATGAAGGCTCTTACAAAAGATCAATTAATTAAAACAGCTCAGTACTGTTTTAAGATTTTTCAGGCATATATTGGATTGCAGCACCGGTACGACTGTATTAAGGCGGCGATGGATATATTGCGTGATTCAAACACGGGTTATCTTCAAATGGTGGATCAAATTGAAAAACAGTATGAAAAAGCGAATGAGTCAACGGATGGATTTAAGTGGTGGAGCCATACCCCTGAAGTGAATGATTTGGACAGGCTTATAGAAAACATGCCGCAGGAAGTATGGCTGCAGTAAGATAAGAGAGGATGGAGATAGAAGTTATTGCCGCTGCAGAGATGTTGTTTCTGCAGCGGTAGTAATTTGTCAAGAATATTGTGGAGGTGGAATTTAGACTTGGATGGGTGCAAAGATTATGTTGGTGTGGCATGCATAAACGGTACTTGCCCTAAAACAATTAAGGAAGAATATGAAGAACAAAGCAGATCTATCATACATTGTGGTCAGTGTTTTTTAAACATGGGATGTGAGGATTGTGCTTTGGCTGGCACAAAGTATTGTAAAACTGAAGACAAGGAGGAAAGCAGATGAAATATTATAGTACACAGCGACCGATTACGCCGGGGAATTATCCGAAGTCACCATTTAAGGAAGTCCTTAATATTGTCAACTTTGATTCCAGAATGTATTGTGAGGAAATTGGGCAGGAAGCATGGGGATATATTGAGTACAAAGCACCGCTCCATCCCAAAGACGCGATGGAGTATGAACTGATGCCTGTTCCAGACAAAATCATTCACGTTTCGTTTGTTGGAGTAGATTCATGGGGGCACCGGGTATATAAGGATGGAATGGGAAGATTTTGGAAATATTGTGATCCGGGAGAAATGCCGGAAGAAAGGCATGATGGGTTATTTCGGGCTTCCAGTAATGATCTAGACGGCGAGCCGGACTATCCGCTTTGCGGGGATATGGACTATAGAATAGAAAATACAGGAGGTTTTTATGGGAATGTATCACAAAAACAGGTTTGCAGGAATCAGGAATAAGCGCTATATAAAAAGATGCACTTCGCGGGGGAGGCAAAGAGCAGTGAAGAAAAGCTGCAAAGAAGAAGTGACAGATGAAATTACATTAACAAGGAAAAGCCATAATCTTTATGGAACAGATGCATGGTACTTTAGTTAAAATGTTAGATTGAAGTAAGGAGACAGGAAAACGAAGAGGATGATTGTAAGCCCATATGATGAGCAATTAAAAAGCTGCCTTTGTACATATCAAAGTACCGTGTGATGACGGAGGGGGATATGTTGCGGAAGGTGATGTTTTATTTCCTCTGAGCTGGAATACAGAGGAAAAGAGGAAAGCAGCAGCCCTAAAATAATATAGAGAAAAGAGGGATTGGTAATGCGGGCGTTGCAGGTTTACGAAAATCTGTTATAATGAAAATGAAGAAGGGATATGAAAAATTCAGCAGAGTAGTTTGGAGAATGGGAGGGATAGGAAATACGATGGATAAAAGGCAGGCAGATATAAACAGCAGGATAGAGATGGCAGCAGATAATACTTCTGATACGGATTTTGAGCAGAAGCAATCTGACAGTTTCAGAATAAAAACGGAGACGGTAACAGAATCTGACTCCCAGAAATCAGATGTGAAAACTACATCCAAGGATTCTGTATTCCGTGATTTGTTTGGAGACCGTAAGTATGCCCTGCAATTATACCAGGCAATCCATCCGGAGGATACGGATGTAACAGAAGCAGATATAGGGAACGTAACGATAAAGAATATATTTACTGACCAGCAGTACAATGATCTGGGAATGACAGTCCGGGGAAAGTTACTTTTGATGCTGGAAGCGCAATCCAGCTGGACAGTGAATATTATCATCCGGATTTTTCTTTATCTGGCACATACATGGAATGAGTATATTGAGAGTACCAGACAAAACCGGTATGGAAGTAAAAAACTAGCTGTTCCCAGGCCTGAATTCTATGTGATATATTCGGGTGACCGAAAAGACAGGCCGAAATGGCTTCGTCTTTCGGAAGAATTCTTTGAAGGGAACAAGGAGTATCTTGAAATAAATGTAAAGGTACTTTATGGAGATGGGAAAGGTGACATTATCAGCCAGTATGTAGATTTCACAAAAGTATATAATGAACAGGTGAGGCTATACGGCAAAACAAGAGAGGCAGTGCTTAGCACAATACGGATATGCCAGGACAGAAACGTACTGAAGGAGTATCTGTCGGGTCGTGAGAAGGAGGTTATAAACATAATGATGGGTTTATTTGATCAGGAGAAAGCAGTAGAACAGTTTGGAAATGAAAAGAAGGAAGAAGGCCGCGAAGAAGGGAAGCTTGAAAGTAAAAAGGAGGCAGCTATAAACATGAAAGCAGAGGGGCTGCCGGAAAGTATGATTGCCAAAGTCCTGGATGTAGGCTTAAATATCGTGCAGGAATGGGTTGCAGGGACAGCAGTGGCAAGATAATGAGAGCAAAAAAGCCTTATATGGTGTTGAAAGAGCAGAGGCAGAATAACAGGATGATTCTTTTATGGGGTGCAGAGAAATCTGTACCCTGCATTTTTAAAAACAGCAGAATCATTTGTAAGAGAATCAATTGCGAAATGGGTTTGTCAAGTAAAGTGTGTAAGTTTTATAAAATTTCCTTACCGGCAGTTTTC
>BLMJ01000008.1 GCA_011960625.1 Lachnospiraceae bacterium
TTGGAGTATATCATGTATTTCCCATTTGGTGTTACAACTTTATTATACCAGCTCAGTTCTGATGATAGCAAGAGAATGGGTGCGTTGCCCAATTTGTTCTAATAAGACCCGTGACAGGATTAGGGAAGATACGATTTTGATAAATTATCCGTTGTACTGCCCGAAATGCAAGCAGGAAACATTGATCGAAGCGAAGAATTTAAAAATAACAGTTATCAAAGAGCCAGACGCACAGACGCAGAGCCGATGAATTTGTGAGATAGTTTGCAATCACAATACATCGGCTCTGTTTTGTATTCCGCAATTTTTTACAATTCAAATAATAAGCCTGTTGGTATGATGTAGGCAGGCAGAGGAATGCCAAAAAATTTGAAAGGAAGTGTCGGAAATGGATTACAAAAATCTGTTTGAAAAATTTAACGAGGGAGGAAAGCTGCTACTACCAGATGCCACAGTTATATTTGATGCTATCCCGTGGTCGAAACATCCTACTTTTGAAGGCGTGGAGCTGAAACACATTATCACATCCGAAAGGACAGACGGACAATTCAGCTACCATCTTGTGAGGATAGCTCCTAATAAAAAGATTGGCAGCCATATCCATGAGAAACAACTGGAAACGCATGAAGTAATTTCTGGTATGGGCGTGTGCGTAAATAACGGTGTGGAATTGTCCTATGAAGCGGGCATAATATCCATATTTCCCATAGGCGTACCGCATGAAGTGATTGCAGGAGATGACGGGCTTTACCTGTTCGCAAAGTTTATGCCCGCCTTCTGCTGATTTTTCTATCTGGTTATATCTCTTTCGCATCGCCGAATGATACGAGTACCCAGAGGGTATAGAGGTATTTTAGTGGATAATTCCAGAAGAAGATTTATAAGTTAAAGGCGGCAAGCCTACATATTTTTCAAATTGCTTTATGAAGTGGCTTTGGTCACAAAAACCCGTGGTCAAAGCTACTTCGGTTATTGTATTAGCTTCGTGGATTAGGCGTTGTGCTTTGCGGATGCGGTTCTGGATTTGAAATTGGTGCGGCGTAAGTCCTACCTCTGCCTTGAAGCTTCTGATAAAGTGGTATTTGCTTAGAAAAACGTTTTGTGCCATTTCCTCGACAGAAAGTTTGCATTCTGGGTATAATTCCAACTGCTTTTTCAAGTCGTGGATATATGGGGTATGGTTTTTAAACTGCCAGTTGGAAGAATCCGAGGTTTTATCCAGACAGTTTATTAGCTGTAATATCTGATATTGATTGATTTTTCTCATATTCAGAGCCTGCATCAGAAGAAATCCAATATGTTTTTGTATTGTGATAACATCTATGTCATTTACAGCATTCTTATCAATGCACAGGCTAAGCAGGGTATAACTGTCATGTGCTGAAATGCTATGCGGCACATATGGGAATATCGTAAATGTTTCGTTTTGTTTATAAACCCTTGTTTCCTTATTCGTTGTGAGGACAAGAGAGCCATCCAGTATGATACCGATTGTCAGTACGGAAACGTGATTATGTAACGGGTAAGATATAGTTGAGTCTTTGCAGAAAATCAGTTCAATGCCTGTTTGGGTATTATATAAGTAACGTATGTTATTTGCCATCATAAGTGTTCCTTTTCATGTTGGTCATACTTTTGATGCAGCCCTGCCAGTACGGTATCAAGGGCGGCGGATAAGTCTGCCCTGACTTCATCAGGTTTGGTAAAAGCATATCGTAGTTGCAAGGTTGTATAGCCGTGGAGAACGCCTGTCAATAAGTTTAAGATTTCATCGAGGTTTACTGGATTAAAATTGCATGAAAGGGCGAGTGTTTTTAAAAGGGAAAGGTAATTATCAAATATTTTTCCTGTTTCCTCAGTGCCATGCCAAGTTGCCCACTGTATTGTTTCATAAATTCCAGGATGTTCAATCATGTAATTAAGGTAAGTGATACCTATGCTTTTTATTGCATCGTCCCCAATTTTGCCGATAGCTGCCTGCATCATCCGTTCATTCATGGTTTTCATGCCATTATGGGCGATTTCTCTAAGCAGGGATTCAAGGCTGTCTATATGGTTGTATAATGACGGGGTACGGATATTAAGGTTCTCGGCAACGACTTTTAAAGAAACATTGCTTAAACCGTTTTTATCTGCTATATCCGCAGCAGTTTGTATTACATCAGCTTTTGTTATCCGCATAAGTTTACCTCTCACAAAGATATTTTCTAATAATTTTAACTAATATAATTAGTAAAGTCAATGTTGTTATTAGATTTTATTCTATTGAGCATTGACAATCATATGGTTATTGGATAAAATACTAATTATATTAGTGTAAAAACTATTTGTAGTAGATTTTTGGAAAGTGAGAGAATATGACGATGACAAAAAGAAAACTTGATATAAATGGAATACCTGCTGTTCTTTGGGGGATTCCATCAAAAAGGCTATATCTTTATGTACACGGTCAGGGAGGGTGTAAAGAAGAAACGGCAGCATTTGCAGATGTGGCTTGCTGTTTCGGTTGGCAGGTTCTTAGTATGGATTTGCCGAAACATGGAGAGCGGATAAATGGGACAGTGGAATTTGAGCCTTGGAGCATTGTGCCGGAGTTATCTGGGATTATGGATTTTGTCAAAGATAGGTGGAAGTATATTTCTTTATATGCCAGCAGCATCGGTGTATGGTTCAGTATGTTGAGTTTTGGAAATGAGCCATTAAAAAACTGCCTGTTTGTTTCCCCTGTTTTAGATATGAAAGAACTTATGTTAAAGATGATGGAATGGGCGGGAGTATCACAAACCCAGTTAGAAGAGCAGCGTTTGATTTCAACAGACTTTGGGCAGACACTTTCATGGGAATATTGGAAGTATGTATTAGAGAATCCGATTAAACAATGGAATTTTCCAACTAAAATATTGTATGGGGAAAATGATAAAATGATTGATCGTTGCCTTGTAGAACAGTTTACGAAGAAGTTTGGTTGTAATCTTACCATTGCTGAGAATTGTGAGCATTGGTTTCATACAGAATATCATTTGAATATAATGAGGGATTGGATTAGAAAAGAAATAGATTGTAAAAAGGTAATTTTAAAGGAAAGGTAAAAAGGTATCATTATGATAAGATCAGAATGGGTACATTGTCCTGTTTGTAAAAACAAAACCCGTGATAAAATTAGAGATGATACAGTTTTGAAAAATTATCCTCTCTATTGTCCGAAGTGTAAGCAGGAAACATTGATTGAAGCGAAGAAACTAAAGGTAACAGTTATCAAAGAGCCAGACGCAAAGACGCAGAGCCAATGAATTTGTGATATACTTCACGGTTCATTGGCTCTGTTAGTATCGAAAAATAAATATTTAGTTGTTATCGTTCGTGCTTATTGCGGCAGTTTGTTTCTGCATCTCATTCAGCTTTTTGTGGAGCGGTATCGCCATGAATACCGTTATGATGGCGGAAAGCACATCAGCAATCGGCTGGGCGTACATAATCCCATTTAGCCCCCAGACAATCGGAAGAAGCAGGATAACGGGGATAAAACAAATCCCCTGCCTGCAAGCTCCGAGGATAAAGCCCTCTCTGCCTTTTCCCAGAGCAAGGAACAGGGAAGAATACACTGTATAAAATCCAAAGAGCATAATGGAAATGCCGTTTGCTCTCAAAGATGCTGCCCCAATGCGAATCATCTCAGCATCGCCCTTTGTGAACCTTGAAACGATAGCCGCAGGGAACAGAGCCAGTATCACGCCAAAAATCACACAGAAAACCGTAGACCACAGAATGGAAGTCTTGATTGCTTCACGCAGACGGTTAAACTTCTTCGCCCCGTAACTGTACCCTGCAATGGGCTGAAAGCCTTTGATGAACCCGAATACGGACAAGCTGCCCATTGAAATAAGTCGGGTGACAACGCCCATGCCTGCAATGGCAGAATCTCCGTAATCACCAGCGGCATTGTTGATTAAGGAAATGGACACGCTCGTTAAAATCTGGAATACCAATGTCGGAATGCCGATTTTAAAAATCTCAGACATGTTTTCTTTTGTATATGTGCAGTCCTTAACCCGAAAATGGAATACGCTTTTTTTCCGAAAAATATAGGTCAGATATACGAAGGTTGAAACGACTTGTGAGATTGCAGTCGCTATCGCCGCTCCTGCCACGCCTAAATCAAACACATAGATAAATAGCGGGTCTAAGGCGATATTGAGTACCGCACCCGTCAGCAAGGCACACATGGTTGTTTTAGCGGCACCTTCACTTGTTACAAGGTTATTCATCGTGACGTTGAATACGTTAAAAATACAGGAAACAATGTAGATGCTTGCGTATGTGGCGGCAAAGGGGAGGATACTGTCTGTTGCCCCTAAGAGCTT
Source organism: Lachnospiraceae bacterium (assembly GCA_011960625.1). Lineage (GTDB taxonomy): Bacteria > Bacillota > Clostridia > Lachnospirales > Lachnospiraceae > Sporofaciens. The sequence continues at coordinate 4,362 of BLMJ01000008.1, forward strand.
CAGTATGGGATGCAGGAACACCATAGAAATTATAATGATAACTGCTCCCACGGATACACTGCTGTATAAAGCGGTACTTGCCACTTTATTTGCATTTTCCTTATCCCCACGACCTAATAATCGGGAAATATAAGAAGCCGCACCGTTGCCGAACAGCAGGCCAAGACCGACAACGACCTGTCCAAGTGGATAGACCACGGAGATTGCCCCCATCTGGCTCTCTCCTAATCCGCCGACGAAATATGCGTCAACAAGATTGTAGAAAGCATTTACCAACATACCTATCATTGTTGGAATACCCATTGATAAAAGTGCTTTTGGTATGGACGCACTGCCAAGCAGCTCCATCTTTTTGCTTTGAGTGTTCATTGTGAACTCCTTTCTCTTGACAAATAGTATTATTTATACTACTATAAAATATAGTATTTGCGTTGCGGAGACTATAATACTATAATTTATAGTAGTTGTCAATAGAAAAAGGAGGGATTTTAAATGGCTACCATTGACTTGATTGTATTGGGAATGTTGATGCGGGAATCAATGAGTGCATACGATATTCAGAAACTGGTGGAATACCGCAACATCTCAAAATGGGTAAAAATCAGCACGCCATCCATCTATAAAAAGGTGATCCAGTTGGAAGAAAAGGGGCTTATCACAAGCCGCACAGAGAAAGAAGGCAAAATGCCCGAAAAAGCGATATATTCTTTGACGGATGCAGGAAATGAGGAATTTGAAAAGTTGATGATTGAAATATCCTGCAAACCAATCAATATATTTTTGGATTTTAATGCTGTTATCGTAAACTTAGAAAGTATGGCGAAGGAACAACAGAGGGAATGTCTGGATCACATTGAAAGCAATATCAATGTGTTGAAATCTTATCTTGAGGAGAATATTTCTATGAAAGAAAATGCGCCCGATATTCCTGCCACGGGTATGGCTGTTTTACATCAACAGTTTTTGTTGGTACAAGCAATCGAAGAATGGATAGCAACACTAAAAAAGAAATTAGGATAATTTGTTATGGGTAAAGTAGAATGGATATTATGTCCTGTCTGCGGAAGTAAAACCCGTAACAAGGTTAGGGAGGATACTGTTCTGAAAAATTATCCTCTCTACTGCCCAAAATGCAGGCAGGAAACACTGATTGAAGCGAAGAATTTACAAGTAATAGTCATCAAAGAGCCAGACACATTAGATGCAGAGCCGATGAACATGTGAGAAATCACAGTTTGTCGGCTTTTCTTTTTACAGAACCATAGGTAGATACGTCCACCAAATTAAAAAAAACAGCAATTTGGTGGGCGGTATTGCTATGCCCGAAAGACTTAACAAACACTCTCCAAACCT
>BLMJ01000009.1 GCA_011960625.1 Lachnospiraceae bacterium
CTCCAAAGCCGGCTGAACCGGCCAAGCGTCCGGTAAGCTCCGGAACGGTTGCAGCGACAGAGGCTAAAGAATTAGAGAAGCGTCCAGCGGCTATGGCAGAAAAGAATCAGAATGTACAGCAGACAGAGAGAGCGGCAGAAAAGCCGGCAGACAGAGCAGGAGAGCGTTTGGCAGCTTCTGAGAAGAAACCAATGCAGAGACGTTCTGAAAGGGGAGAGCGTCCGGAGCGTTTTGAACGTGGGCAGGACAGACGCGGGGATTCCAAAGGACAGCGTCCGCAGCGAGCCGAACGTCCGCAGGAAGGCCGTGATAATCGTTTTCAGGGCGGCGACCGAGATCGGAACCGCGACCGAAACCGCGGACGTGATAGAGACAATCGAGAGAGAGACGGCGAGCGTAACCGCGATAATCGCTTCCAGCGAGGTGAAAGAGGTGACCGCGATAATCGTTTCCAGGGCGGCGACCGAGATCGGAACCGTGACAACCGTTTTCAAGGAGGAGAGCGCGACCGAGACAGGGAGCGTGACCGAGACAACCGTTTTCAGGGAAGCGATAGGGAGCGAGATAAAGATAGAGATCGCGGACAGGGACGCAGACCTGGCGAGAGAGGCGATCGCCGCGGAGGCGATAAGAGAGGCGCCAATTCTAGTATTCCAGCTCCGGCTGTAGAAGGGCAGAAGCCGCAGCGCAGCAAGGGCAAAGGGAAAGAAGACCATAAGAAGAAGGATTATCGCCGGGAGGAAGAGGAAGGCAGGAACGCAAAGGGCAAGAAAAAGAATGAGCCGAAGCAGCAGTTCCAGAAACCCCAGCAGCGGGAGCAAAAGGTGGAGGAAGAGATTAAGTCCATCGTTCTTCCAGAGGTTCTCACGATCAAAGAGCTGGCAGATAAGATGAAGATTGTACCTTCTGTGATTGTCAAGAAGCTGTTTATGCAGGGCAAGATTGTGACTGTGAACCAGGAGATTGACTATGAGACTGCCGAGGGAATTGCACTGGAGTTTGAGGTTCTCTGTGAGAAGGAAGAGGTCGTAGATGTGATTGAAGAACTTCTCAAGGAGGACGAGGAAGACGAAAGCACCATGATGAAGAGACCGCCGGTGGTCTGTGTTATGGGGCATGTTGACCATGGTAAGACTTCACTTCTGGATGCCATCCGTCATACCAACGTCATTGACAAAGAGGCAGGGGGAATTACCCAGCATATCGGCGCCTATGTGGTTGATGTGAACGGGGAGAAGATTACCTTCTTAGATACGCCGGGACATGAGGCGTTCACGGCTATGCGTATGCGTGGGGCAAGTTCTACGGATATCGCAATCCTTGTGGTTGCGGCGGACGACGGAGTGATGCCTCAGACCGTAGAGGCCATTAATCATGCAAAGGCTGCAGGCGTCGAGATTGTGGTTGCGGTAAATAAGATTGATAAGCCAAGCGCGAATATCGAGCGCGTGAAACAGGAGTTGACCGAGTATGAACTGATCCCGGAAGACTGGGGCGGAAGTACGGTATTTGTGCCGGTGTCTGCAAAAACCGGCGAAGGGCTTGAGGACTTGATGGAAATGATCGTTTTGACTGCGGAGGTGTTGGAGCTTAAGGCCAATTCTAACCGTCGTGCAAGAGGTCTTGTCTTGGAGGCACAGCTTGATAAGGGAAGAGGTTCGGTGGCAACCGTTCTGGTACAGAAGGGCGTTCTGCATGTAGGCGATTCTATTGCCGCAGGTTCTGCCTACGGTAAGGTTAGGGCCATGATGGATGACAAGGGAAGACGGGTGAAAGAGGCTGGTCCTTCCATGCCTGTGGAGATTCTTGGTCTGAATGACGTGCCGAATGCGGGAGAAGTATTCGTTGCATGTAAGAATGATAAGGAAGCGAGAAGCTTTGCAGAGACGTTTATCTCACAGAGCAAAGCGAAGCTGATTGAAGATACAAAGTCAAAACTGTCTCTGGATGATCTGTTCAGCCAGATTCAGGAAGGTAACTTAAAAGAGTTGGGAATCGTCGTAAAGGCAGATGTACAGGGTTCTGTGGAGGCCATGAAGCAGAGTCTTTTGAAACTGACTAACGAAGAGGTTGTAGTGAAGATTATCCATGGCGGCGTAGGCGCAATTAACGAGTCTGATGTAAGCCTTGCATCCGCCTCCAATGCCATTATCATCGGCTTTAATGTGCGGCCTGATGTGACGGCCAAGGAGACGGCGGACAGGGAAGGCGTGGATATCCGTCTGTACCGTGTAATCTACAATGCCATTGAAGATGTAGAAGCGGCTATGAAGGGTATGCTGGATCCGATTTTTGAAGAGAAGGTACTCGGTCATGCTGAGGTGCGCCAGACTTTCAAGGCCTCCGGTGTCGGCACGATTGCAGGTTCTTATGTTCAGGACGGAACTTTCGAAAGAGACTGTTCTGTGCGTCTGACAAGAGATGGAATCGTAATCTTTGAAGGGCCTCTTGCATCCCTTAGACGATTCAAGGATGATGTAAAAGAAGTTAGAGCGGGATATGAGTGCGGATTTGTGTTTGCCAATTTTAATGATATTAAGGAGGGCGACCTTGTGGAAGCGTTCAAGATGGTAGAGATCCCGAGATAGGTTAGGGTGTAAGAAAATGAGAAAAAGAAGCATAAAGAATACCAGGGTCAACACAGAGGTTCAGAGGGAACTTAGTGATATTATACGGAATATGAAGGACCCCCGCGTCGCGCCATGGACTTCTGTGGTAGCGGCTTCTGTGGCCCCGGATCTTAAGACCTGCAAGGCGTATATCAGTGTGCTGGGCGGAAATAAAGAACAGGAGGACACCATTGCGGGTCTTGAGAATGCGGAAGGGTTCATCCGGCGTGAGCTTGCCCGTACACTGAATTTAAGGAATACGCCGGAGATACGTTTCATACTGGATCAGTCGATTGAGTATGGAGTAAATATGTCTAAGAAGATTGATGAAGTGACCAGGAATATTTCAACGGAAGGGGATGCTGATGCTGAATAAGATTCTGAACAATGCCGTGACAATCGCAATCGGCGGTCATATCCGTCCGGACGGGGACTGTGTGGGCTCCTGTATGGGATTGTATCATTATATCAGGGATAACTACAGTGATAAGAAGGTAGATGTTTATCTGGAAGAGATGCCGGATAAATTCTACTGTCTGAAATCAACAGAATTTATACGACATGAGATTCCAAAGGATGAGGAGTATGATTTGTTTATCAGTCTGGACTGTGGGGATAAGGAGCGTCTAGGATTCTCCGCGCCCCTGTTTGATCAGGCGAAGAGAACTTATTGTATCGACCATCACATCAGCAATACAGGCTTTGCGCAAGACGAGTATACTGTGCCGGATGCTAGCTCCACCTGCGAGCTGGTCTACCAGTTTATGGAGGAGGATAACATTTCTCTTAATACGGCGGAGGCGCTTTATCTGGGGATTGTGCATGATACTGGTGTATTCCAGTATACATGCGCGACACCCTCCACATTTCGCATGGCGGCGAAGCTTCTTGAGAAAGGCGTGGACGGGGCAAGGATTATACAGGATACGTATTATGAGAAGACGTACGCCCAGAATCAGATTCTGGGACGTACCCTCCTTGAGAGTATTCTGTTTATGGATAAGACCTGTATTGCCTCTTATGTAACCAAAAAGACTATGGACTTCTATGGTGTAAAGATTAAGGATTTGGACGGGATTGTGAGCCAGCTTCGAGTCACCAAGGATGTCGAGGTGGCAATCTTTATGTACGAGTTGGAGACGAATGTTTTTAAAGTAAGTCTGCGCTCCAAGGAGAGGGTGGATGTGAGCAAGGTAGCAAAATATTTCGGCGGCGGCGGTCATAAGAAGGCTGCCGGACTTACTATGGCGGGGACTTACTATGATGTGCTGAACAATCTGTCCAGGCAGATTGAGGCGCAGCTTTTGGGGCAGAAATAGACTGATAATAATATGGGGGATACATATGATACACGGCATTCTGAATGTGCAAAAGGAGAAGGGCTATACGTCTCATGATGTGGTGGCAAAGCTTAGAGGAATTACTCATCAGAAGAAGATTGGTCATACAGGGACCCTGGATCCGGATGCAGTAGGGGTTTTGCCAGTGTGTCTTGGACGAGGCACCAGGCTGTGCGATATGATTACGGACCGAAATAAGACTTATGAGACAGTGCTGCTGCTGGGACGAGTGACGGATACCCAGGATACCAGCGGACACACCATTAAGATGGGAGATACGTCTAAGCTTCAGGAAGCGGAGGTTCGAGAGGTAATCCGGGGATTTGTGGGAGATTATGCACAGATACCGCCCATGTACTCAGCCCTTAAAGTGAATGGTAAGAAGCTTTACGAGCTTGCCCGAGAGGGAAAAGAGGTGGAACGTAAGGCAAGGAAGGTTACGCTCTTTGAGATTGAGCTGCTTAAAATAGAGCTTCCCAGGGTACATATGAGAGTGACCTGCTCTAAAGGGACTTATATCCGTACCCTGTGCCATGATATTGGAAATCAGCTTGGTTGCGGCGGCTGTATGGAAGAGTTAATTCGTACCCGTGTGGGACGATTTTCCCTAAAGGACAGTCTGACCCTTGAGGAGATTGAGGCAAGATATAAGGCGGGAAACCTGGCAGAGGTATTGATTCCCATGGATGAGATGTTTCGGGATTATGTTGGGCTGACCGTGAGCGGAAGATGGGATTCTCTGGCAAAGAACGGGAATCCACTGCCAAAGAAGGCGTTTCTAAAGCTTCCAGATCCCAGGGGATGGAAGGATAAAAAAGCAGGAGAGCCCTTTGAGTACGTCCGAATTTATGACGAGAAGGGGCAGTTTATTGCAGTCGGCCGCCTGCAGGAGAAAGAATGTCGGATTGTGAAGATGTTCTATGTAAATGAGGATTGACGATGGGCAATTATGGGGATATATATGTAGAGTAAAGAGGAACAGATATGCAATACATCAACAGACTGTCTGACTATGAGAGCAGGAAAGAAGCGGCGGTAACTTTTGGGAAATTTGACGGCCTGCACACAGGGCATCAAAAACTGGTGGAGCAGGTCCAGAGGTTGGGGAAAGAAAAAGGACTTTCTAGTATCGTGTGCGCATTTGATATGCATCCTTTATGGAAGCGAATTGGGAAGACTCCGCAGATGCTTATGACAGGAGAAGATAGACAGAGAAATCTCAAGGAGAAGGTGGACGTTCTGGTGGAATGTCCCTTTACCCTTGAGTTCAGCCAGATTCATGCAGAAGAATTTATTCGGGACATTGTATGCCGCAGGTTTCATGCAAGGTACGTGGTAGTTGGAACGGATTTTCAGTTTGGCTATGAGAAACAGGGGGATATCCATGTCCTTATGCAGTTTGCAAAGGCCTATGGATATGAGCTGATTGTGATAGAGAAAGAACGGTATGAGGACCGTGTTATCAGCAGTACCTATATCAAGGAGCTTTTAAGGGAGGGAAATCTACTCCTTGCAAATCGTCTCTTGGGATATTCGTATGGAGTTACCGGGCAGGTGGAACACGGGAAAAAACTTGGGAGAACGCTGGGTTTTCCAACCCTTAATGTGACATGGCCTTTATATAAGATCGTGCCGCAAAGAGGTGTGTATCTGAGCAATATACAGGTGGACGGGCAATGGTTTCACGGGATTTCAAATATAGGCGTGAAGCCCACTGTGAGTAAAGAGGAAAGGGTATTGATAGAAAGTTTTCTGTTTGGTTACAATGGGGATGCCTATGGAAAGAACGTGACCATAGAGCTCCTTGCATTTCGCAGGCCAGAGTGCGTATTTGAAAGCGTTTCAAAGCTGAAAGAGTGCATTGACAGGGATATTGAGTACGGAAAACATTTCTTTGGGAATGTAGAGTAAAGGAGAATACGAATGAGGATCACGACAATTTTTATGCTGCTTGGAGGACTGGGATTCTTCCTGTACGGGATGAAGATGATGAGTGAGGGACTCGAGAAGGCAGCCGGAGCAAAGATGCGCAGTATATTGGAATTTTTTACCCAGAACCGTTTTATCGGAATGATTGTAGGAATTGTATTTACTGCCATCATCCAATCTTCCAACGCCACGACGGTTATGGTGGTCAGCTTTGTTAATTCGGGGCTAATGACTCTAATGCAGGCGTCAGGAGTTATCTTAGGGGCCAATATCGGTACGACCATTACGGGACAGTTGATTGCATTTAACCTGTCGGATATCGCGCCGCTGATCGTAATCATCGGTGTAGTTATGGTTATGTTTTGCAAAAAGCAGAGTATCAAGAAAATCGGGGAGGTTATATTAGGCTTCGGTATTTTGTTCATGGGGCTTAGTATTATGGGAGACAGTATGGAGGCGGTCAAGGAATCCCCAAGGATTATTGATTTCCTTTCATCATTGACGAATCCGTTTGCAGCGATTCTGACAGGCTTCGCAATTACGGCGGTGCTGCAAAGCTCCTCTGCCACTGTGGGTATTATTCTGCTGATGGTGTCCCAGAATCTTCTGGATTTTGCAATCTGTCCGTTTATGATACTTGGCTGCAACATCGGCTCCTGCGTGTCTGCATTGGTGGCAAGTTTAAGCGGCAAGAAGGATGCAAAGCGGGCTGCACTGATTCATTTGCTGTTTAATGTGATAGGGTCAGCCGTGATGTTCCTTATATTGCTGCTTGCCATTGCGCCGTTTACAGACATGATGCTCTACATCTCAGGCGGCAATTTAGCCAGGGCGGTCGCGAATGTACATACATTGATGAAGGTATTCGAGGTGGCCATGCTGTTCCCATTCATGGGATGGATTGTGAAAGCAACCTACCGGATTGTGCCGGGCGAGGATGTGACGACAGAGGACGAGTATGAGCTGCCGTATATCGGAACAGGAAAAATTCTCTCTGCAACAACGGCTGTAGTAAATGTAATTGCAGAAATCGAGCACATGGGAAGGGTTGCGACGGAAAACCTGCAGGTTGCCATGGAGGTACTGTGTAATCCCAATGAAGAAAAGATCGAGGAAGTTTACCAGCGGGAGAAATACATCGATTATATGAACAGTAAGATTACGGATTATCTGGTACAGGCTAATGAGCTGGTACTACCCATTGCGGATGAACGGCTTATCGGCGGACTGTTCCATGTGGTCAATGATATCGAGCGAGTGGGAGATCATGCAGAAAATTTTGCGGACTCTGCAAAGACAAGAATCGAGTGGGGAATTGATTTCAGCGATAAGGCGAAACGGCAGCTTCAGGAAATGAACGATAAGGCTGTGATGATCTTAGAGTATTCCTTGGAAATGTTCAAGAACCGGAATTACAAGCATATGGCGGAGATCTTGCGGTTGGAGGACGAGATTGATGAGATGGAGAAGAAGCTGCAAAATTCTCATGTAAAACGGTTGACGAAGAATAAATGTACCCCGAAAGCGGGAATGATGTTTTCAGATACGGTTTCTGGTCTGGAGAGAGTGGGAGATCACGCGACGAATATCGCTTTCGCAATTCTGGAGCCTGCGGACGCCGGAGATGACGAGGAGGATGAATAAAATAATTCTTTACATGTGTCATGCTCTGTGATATACTTGACAGGTGTGAAAGCCGATGTTCGGTAAATGGAGGCTCCAACCCTTACTTAATATCAGGCGTTTGATTGAAGAAAAGGAGGATAAGAACATGATTTCCAAAGAGAGGAAAGAACAGATTGTAGCAGACTATGGAAGGACACAGGGTGATACTGGTTCACCAGAGGTACAGATTGCAATCCTGACAGCAAGGATTAACGACCTGACCGAGCACTTCAAGAGCAACCCAAAGGATCATCACTCAAGAAGAGGACTTCTTAAGATGGTTGGACAGAGAAGAGGACTGCTTGCATATCTGAAAAAGACGGACATCGAGAGATACCGTACACTGATCGAGAGATTAGGACTTAGAAAATAGTTATCTGGAAGGGCGCAGGGTGATTTTGCTGCGTCCTTCATTAAAAACTGTCGGAAAATAGCTGGTATATTTGTATCGGCTGTATTTCGGCAGTTAATTAGTGGGTGGAAGTTTTATGCCCGAGACCACTGAAAAGCATATTTGTATTTTGGAGAAAATGTGTTTTTCAGTAGTTTCGGCGGCTTTTATCCACAGGAAATGTATAATTTAAGAAGGAGAAAATGTATGTACAAACAATTTGAGATGGAGTTAGCCGGAAGAAAGCTCTGTGTGGACGTGGACAGAGTGGCAAAGCAGGCCAATGGAGCCGTATTGATGCACTATGGAGACACGACGGTTCTGTGTACGGCGACGGCTTCTGAGAAACCAAGAGAGGGAATCGATTTCTTCCCATTAAGTGTAGAGTATAATGAAAGACTGTATTCCGTTGGGAAGATTCCGGGAGGCTTTAACAAACGAGAGGGCAAGGCTTCCGAGAATGCAATTCTTACCTGCCGTGTGATTGACCGTCCTATGCGTCCTCTGTTCCCGAAGGATTACCGGAATGATGTTACGCTTGAGAATCTTGTGCTGTCTGTGGATCAGGACTGTTCCCCTGAGCTTACGGCCATGTTAGGTGCGGCCATTGCCACGAGTATTTCAGATATCCCATTTGACGGGCCTATTTCCACGACGCAGGTAGGTCTGGTTGAGGGAGAGTTCGTGTTCAATCCCACGGCGGCCCAGAAGGAAGTGTCTGACCTTGCACTGACGGTGGCTTCCACCAAGGAGAAGGTCATTATGATTGAAGCGGGAGCCAACGAGGTTTCAGAGCAGAAGATGATTGAGGCGATTTTTGCAGCACATGAGATGAACCAGAAGGTGATTGCATTTATCGATACCATTGTGGCTGAGTGCGGCAAGAAGAAACATGAATATGAGAGCTGCGCAGTTCCAAAAGAGCTGTTTGAGGCTATTTGTGAGATTGTTCCTCCAGAGGCAATGGAGGAAGCGGTATTTACGGATGAGAAGCAGGTACGCGAGGAGAATATCCGCCAGATTACAGAAAAGTTAGAGGAAGCATTTGCGGAGAAAGAGGAATGGTTAGCTGTGCTTGGAGAAGCGGTTTACCAGTATCAGAAGAAGACTGTGCGCAAAATGATTCTTAAGGATCATAAACGTCCGGACGGAAGAGCCATTGACCAGATCCGCCCATTAGCGGCAGAGATTGACTTAATTCCGCGGGTTCACGGTTCTGCAATGTTTACCCGAGGACAGACGCAGATTTGTACAATTACCACGTTGGCGCCCCTTGCGGAGGCTCAGAGATTGGATGGGTTGGATGAGTCGGAGACTTCTAAGAGATATATGCACCACTATAACTTTCCGTCTTATTCTGTGGGAGAGACAAGACCTTCCAGAGGGCCGGGACGCCGTGAGATTGGACATGGCGCGTTGGCAGAGCGGGCGTTGATTCCAGTGCTTCCAAGTGAGACAGAGTTCCCTTATGCGATTCGTACCGTATCGGAAACCTTTGAGTCTAACGGCTCTACGTCACAGGCGAGTATCTGCGCCTCCTCTATGTCGCTGATGACGGCAGGCGTGCCGATAAAGGCAGCAGTTGCAGGCATTTCAGCAGGTCTGGTGACAGGAGATACGGATGAGGATTATCTGGTGCTTACGGATATCCAGGGGCTTGAGGATTTCTTTGGAGATATGGACTTTAAGGTTGCAGGAACCCACAAAGGAATCACGGCGATTCAGATGGATATCAAGATCCATGGCCTGACAAGACCAATTATTGAGGAAGCGATTGCCGCGACGAAGAAGGCGAGAACATACATCCTCGACGAGGTGATGGCAAAGACCATTGATGCGCCAAGGCCAGAGGTAGGCCCCTATGCGCCTAAGATTATTCAGATGCAGATTGACCCGCAGAAGATTGGCGACGTAGTTGGACAGCGTGGTAAGACCATTAATGCCATTATTGACCAGACTGGCGTGAAGATTGACATTACGGATGATGGTTCTGTGTCTATCTGTGGAACAGATGCAAAGAGCATGGAGGAAGCAAAGAAGCTTATCTATATTATCGTGACCGATTTCGAGGCAGGACAAGTTCTGGAAGGAAAGGTTGTCAGCATTAAGGAGTTTGGTGCGTTCATTGAATTTGCACCAGGCAAGGAGGGAATGGTACACATTTCCAAGATTGCAAAGGAAAGAGTAAGACAGGTGGAGGACGTACTGACGCTGGGAGATGTGGTGAAGGTAGTCTGCCTGGGTAAGGATAAAATGGGACGGATTTCATTTAGTATGAAAGACGTTGCTGAGTAAACACAGAACGTTTGCCCATTAGCTGCTTTTTCTGTATACAGTAGTATGAATAAACCGAGACACAGCAGAGAATTAGCTGCTATGTCTCGGTTTTTTTATATTTTATTCATAAATCCAAAGCCTGTACATATATTGGAAAAGAAGAGGTGGACAGATATGCGAAATGACAGAGTAATGAGGGTTCTGCCCCGCAATGTCCGAATTGCCCTAAGTCGGGAACAACTGAATGATTCCTATGTACAGGAGCTTCGACTTCGCGTGGGTAAGCCGCTTCTGATGGTTTACGGCGGCAGAGAGCGGATGATTCGAAATGAGAGGGACGGACCTTATATTGTGACCAAAGAGGACGTAAGGGAGATGCTGGAATATGTCAGTAATTTTTCCTTATATGCGTACGAGCAGGAAATGAAACAGGGATTTATAACAATTGAGGGAGGACACAGAGTGGGGATTACAGGTCAGGCAATCATAGAGAAGGGCAGGGTGAAGAACCTGCGCTATATCTCTTCCATTAATCTAAGGATGTCCCATGAGGCTTTGGGATGCGCGGATTCGGTATTTCCATATCTCACGCAGGAAGGGCAGCTTTGCCATACGCTGATTGTCTCCCCGCCAGGCTGCGGAAAGACAACCTTGCTCCGTGATATGATACGTCAGATTTCCGATGGAAACCGATGGGTAAGAGGAATGGCTGTGGGGGTAGTAGATGAACGTTCAGAGATTGGGGGCTGTTACAAAGGCGTGGCGCAAAACGAATTGGGCATCCGTACCGATATCCTGGACGGCTGTCCAAAGGCAGAAGGGATGACGATGTTGATTCGTTCCATGAGCCCGGCAGTTGTAGCTGTGGACGAGATCGGATCGGCGGAGGATGTACATGCCATAGAGCACGCCATGCACTGCGGCTGCCGGCTGCTTGCCACAATCCATGCGGCTTCTATTGAGGAATTGAAAAAGAAGCCTCTCATTAACCGCATGGTGGCAGAAAAACAATTTGAGAGATATATACTGCTTGGAAAAAGAGAACGTATCGGGCAGATAAAGGGATTATTTGATAACCGGGGAAGCCTCCTTTACAGTGAGACAGGAAGCGGCTCATGTTGATGAAAATCATCGGCGGCGTGCTCGTCATTGCAGCCACCTCTATGTGGGGTCACGCTGCGGCAGAGAGAGAGAAAAATCGTTATGACCAGCTTCAATATCTTCAAAAGCTCCTATATATGTTAAGGAGTGAGATATTGTACGCAAGGTCCTATTTAGGAGAGGCATTTTTGCAGATTGGCCAAAGGGCAAAAAGTCCATACCAGGAATGGCTGCTTAAGCTGTGTATGCAGATGGAGGAAAAGCGCGAAGGAGCATTTGCAGGCATGTGGGAAGAGAGTATCTATGACTTTCTGAAGGATTCCGGACTTCCGAAAAAAGAACTTTTGCGCCTTGCCGCCTTTGGAAGCCAGCTTGGGAGCGCAGATGCCGAGATGCAGGTAAAGACTCTGGATTTGTATCTGGAGGAGCTTCGCCTTTCTATGGAGGAGCTGAGGGAGGAAATGCGGACGAAGATAAGACTATGCCATTGCCTTGGCGTAATGAGCGGAATCTTTATTACAGTCCTGTTGATATAGGAGGAATACATGAGTGTGAACCTGATATTCAAAATTGCGGCTGTGGGAATTTTGGTCTCCGTATTAAGCCAGGTCTTAAAACACAGCGGAAGGGAAGAGCAGGCGTTTTTGACCAGTCTTGCAGGACTTTTGCTGGTGCTGTTCTGGATTGTGCCGTATATCTATGAATTGTTTGAATCCATTAAACAGCTATTTTCATTATAAAATGTCTGACGGTAGAAAGAAGGGATTGTCATGGACATGTTGCAGATCGGAATCATGGGGGTAGCCGGGACACTTCTGGCCGTACAGTTTAAAAGTGGGAAAACGGAATATGGGATTTATATAACGGTGACGCTGAGCCTGATTATTTTTATCAGCGTCTTGGGAAGGCTTGGAACGATTGTAGAGGCTATGAAGGGAATCGGCAGATTTATCCGGCTGGACCAGGCGTACATAGGGACCTTGATTAAGATGCTCGGCATCACATATGTGGCGGAATTTTCAGCAGGAATCTGCAAAGATGCGGGATATCAGACGATTGCCTCACAGATTGAAATCTTTGGGAAGTTGGCTGTGATGCTTTTAAGTCTTCCGATTCTCATGACTCTGTTGAACACGATTCGGGAATTTCTGTCATGAGGAAATGGAAACGTATTTTATTGGTATCGTCTTTGGCCGTCATGCTTGTGTTTTCATTTCTGCCGCTAAATGCATCGGCAGAGGAGCAAGAGCCTATGGACATGTTTCCGGAAATGAAAGATGCTCTCTTAAGTCAATATGATTTTAATGAGATAGACCGATCCCTTAAGGAGATGTTTCCCGAAGAGCAGCTTGCGTTTAAGGAGACGCTTATGGGACTTTTGTCCGGGGATCTGACGTTTTCCGTAGGGTTACTGGGACGGCTTGTGAAGGATCAGCTTGGATATGCCTTTCGCAGCAGCCGTGACAACCTAATCCATATGTTGATTATCGCATTGCTGGCCGCTGTTTTCAGTAATTTTTCCAAGGTATTTCAGAGCCGCCAGATTTCCGACATCAGTTTCTATGCCCTGTACCTGCTTCTTATTGCCCTTGCTATCAGCTCCTTTGAAGCTGTGGCAGACTGGGTAAGAGGAGGGATTGAAGCTCTGACCGCCTTTATGGGTGTGTTCTGCCCCTTATATTTTCTTGCAGTTTCTATTGCAAGAGGGAGCGCCACCTCCGTTGCATTCTACCATCTGGTGTTGTTCCTGATTTTTTTAACGGAGGTTCTTATTTTGGACTTTCTGCTGCCCCTGCTCCATATCTATATGATGGTACGGGTTTTAAATTACCTGTCAGATGAAGACTATTTAAGTAAATTTGCAGAGCTGATTGAAATGGCTGTATCTTGGATTCTCAAAACGGTACTTGCCTGTATTGTGGGGCTTAATGTAATTCAAGGGTTGATTAGCCCTGCAATCGACGGCATAAAACGAAGCGTAATTACCCGCAGTGCAGAGGCAATCCCAGGAATTGGGGATGCCCTAGGCGGCATGGCGGAGGTTGCAATCGGAACGGCAGTCCTTGTGAAAAATGGAATCGGTATGGCAGGCGCCATTGTTTCCATTGCCCTGTGTGTGGTTCCCCTGGTTCAGGTGGCCTGTATTGCTCTTCTCTACAAACTGGCTGCCGCGGTCATACAGCCAGTCTCCGATAAAAGGATTGTCGGGTGCATCGAGACTGTGGGGGAAGGCTGCAGGCTGTTGCTGGGCGTAATCTTTACTACAGGGTTTCTGTTCCTTCTGACCATTGTTGTCGTGGCGGCTGTCACAGGAAATGTGTGAGGTGTGAGAATGTTTTCTTATTTGTACGAATGGATCAGGAGCATATCCTTTTACATGATCATGGTAACGGCGGCCATACATGTGATTCCAAACTCTGACTACAAGCGGTATATCCGCTTTTTTACCGGTCTGGTGCTTGTGGTCATGCTGACGGACCCATTTCTTAGGCTTCTGGGGATGGGGGATTTGTGGCAGAAGCTTTATGAAAGCCCCATATATCAGGAGCAGGTAGAAAAAATGGAACAGGCGGCCCAGATTCTAGGCGAAATGTCTGAAGCTTTTGAAGAACAGGCGAACCATGGCCAGAATGTAGAAACAGATTTTGAGCAGGAGGCGGAAGAAACCAGGATAGGAGTGGAGGAGATTAAAATCGGAAGATAGTGTGGGGAGGGGGATACATGTGGAAGACTTAAAGAAGAGGTTATTTGAGATTCCCAAGAAGATTTCTTTGAAAAAGCTGAAAAAGGACCAGCTTCTGATACTTGTGCTGGCAGGAATCCTTTTGTTGGTCATAGCTCTTCCTACGGAAAAGAAAGGAGTTGAGAAAGGGAAGACCGAAACGGGGTTAAGCCCTACGGAAGGGCGGGAGGAAGTCAGTCAGAACGAATATCTATACAATCTGGAAAGCCGTCTTAAGGAGGCGCTCTCCCAGATGTCCGGGGTTGGGGATGTGACTGTGATGATTACACTGAAATCTTCGGCGGAGAAAGTGGTGGAAAAAGATGTGGCAGTCACGAATGAGGCGGTCTCAGAATCGGACAGTCAGGGTGGAGCACGAACGACCCATAACAGCACCCACGGGGAGGCAACCGTGTACAATGACGGCAGCTCCCAAAGCCAGCCCTATGTCAGCAAAGAGTTAAGTCCTCAGATTGAGGGGGTAGTGGTCATTGCCGAAGGCGGCGCAGATTCCGTAGTTAAACAGAATATAACTGAAGCAGTTCAGGCATTATTTGGGATAGACACGCATAAGATTAGGATAATGAAGAAGAGTTCAAAATAATGTGGCAAAAGTAGGAGGAAGAACAGTGAAACAAATAGTGAAGAAGAACCAGATCATTATTGCAGCTTTGGCTGTCATGATTGCGGCAGCAGGATATCTGAATTATTCCGGAAAGATTTTCGGGGACAAGAAAGAGGCTGAGACTGCAAACGCAGAGCTTGCAAACCAGGAGCTTCTGGATATCTCAGAGGAAGATCTTGCCAGTGCGTCAGACGACATTGAGAGTCAGGACGGCGAAGGATCTGACGGAAGTGTAGACGGCACGCCAGGCGAAGCTGTGCTGACGGGCGGCGAGGCAAGTGCAGTAGTTGCGGAGGCGAAGGTAGCTAGAGAACAGGTGAGGGCTAAGAATAAAGAATCTTTGCTTGAGATTATCGACAATGATACACTGAGCGAAGCGCAGAAACAGGATGCAATAAACCAGATGGTGGCAATGACAGATTTGGCAGAGAAGGAAGCGGCGGCCGAGACCCTGTTGGCATCTAAGGGATTTGACGAGGTGGTCATAAGCTTATCGGCGGATACGGCAGATGTGGTGGTAAATGCAGCTGACTTAAGTGATGCTAACCGTGCGCAGATTGAAGATATTGTGGCGCGTAAAACAGGGGTGGCGGCTCAGAATATTGTGATTACGCCTGTGAGTACGGAAGGAAAATAGATGTGTGAAATTCCTGAATGGATGTGGAGACTTAGAAGTAAGGGAGAAGCCTTACTTCTAAGTCTCCATAAGTATTTTAGACATTGGGAGATATTTTCAGACGTTTTAGAGCGTTTCCAACAGAAAAATATTTACATTGAATTAGAAGTTTATTATAATAGTCTATAGTGAAAATTTATGGGCGGGAGATTAGCCGCCTATATTACGCAGGAGGAGCGACATGGCAAAGGGACAAGTTAAGAAGGCGCAGGTTCAGAAGGTTCAAAAGGTGCAGGTTCAGGCTGAGAATGCGATATTTGCTTTGGATATCGGAACACGGAGCATTATCGGAATGGTAGGCGTTGTGGAAGAAGAGAAGGTCAGGATCATTGCCATTGAGAAGATAGAGCATACAGAGCGCGCGATGATAGATGGACAGATCGAGAATATAGAGAAGGTAACCACACTGGCGAGAAAGGTGAAGACGCGTCTGGAAGAAAAGGTGAATTTCCAGTTGAGCCGTGTCTGTGTTGCGGCGGCGGGGCGCGCCCTTCGTACAAAGCGGGCGGAATATGAGATCAACCTGCCAGGCAAGCAGTTGATTGACGACGAGGTAATCAGCCGTTTGGAAGCAGGCGCAATCAGTAAGGTGGAGGAAGCCTTTGATGCAGAGAACAGTGCCAAGGAGGACATGCGCCGTTTCTATCTGGTAGGCTATACGGTTTGCCAGTATTACCTGGATGATTATAGAATTTCCAGCCTCAAAGACCACCGAGGTCAGGAGGTGAAGGTAGATTTAATCGCTACCTTTCTTCCCAGTGAGGTGGTGGAGAGCCTGTATACAACCATGAATAAGATTGGGTTAGAAGTAGTCAGTGTGACATTGGAGCCAATTGCGGCAATCAATGCAGCGATTCCAGAGAATTTAAGGCTGCTGAATTTGGTCATGGTAGATATTGGAGCCGGCACCTCGGATATTGCTGCCTGCACCGGCGGAAGTGTGACGGGTTACACCATGGCTACCGTGGCTGGCGATGAGATTACGGAGGCAGTTATGCGTGAATATCTGGTGGATTTTGCAACGGCAGAATCCATGAAGGCGCAGATTGAACAGGAGGAAGTCATTACATTTACGGACATCCTGGGATTTGAAAGGAAGGCTTCACGGGAAGAGGTTCTCCAATGTATCCAGAGTACCTGCGAGCTTCTTTGTAAGGAGATTGCGGCAAAAGTACTGGAAGTCAATGGCAGCGCGCCCTCTGCATTATTCCTTGCCGGAGGCGGCAGTAAGCTGGCCGGACTTCGTGAAGGGATCACTGCCGCACTTCAGATGGATGCCAACCGTGTGGCAGTAGCCGGAAATAATTTCCGAATCAGTGCTTTCTCCGATGAGTATGACCTGAATAATCCTGAGTTTGCCACACCGCTGGGTATTACGATTTCCTCTGGACTGAATCTGATTAACGACAGTTTTCGTGTGACGTTAAACGGCAGACCGGCCAAGTTATTCCGCAGCGGAAGTTTTACGGCCCTGAATCTTCTGATGATGAACGGGTATAATTTCCAGGATATCTTGGGACGTCCAGGCTCTAGCCTGCCTGTGATGGTCAACGGAAAACGCAAGGTATTCTATGGTACGGCAGCGCAGGCTGCTTCACTGTTTATTAATAAGAAGGAAGGCAAGCTTTCTACGGTAATCAATGCAGGGGATTGTATTGATTTTGTTCCTGCTGTCCCAGGGATTCCTGCCAGTGCATGTCTTGGAGACATTGAGGGAGCCGATGAATGTTTAGAGATTACGCTGAACGGAGTCTTTATGCCCTTAGAGACGCCTCTTAAGATTGGGGATGTGATTCGTATTCGGATGCCGAAAAAAGAAGAAGAGAAGGAAGACCTCCAGGAAGATGCTGCCGTTGAAGCAGACGGCGCAGAACATTTGATGTACGATGAAGATACTGAGGTTGACGACGCCGCGGCAGAAGATTTCTGGATTGATGATACGGACGCAGTAGAAAATGTACCCAGCGAAGCGTTGCTTAAGAAAAATCCTGAGACAGACGGCAGGGCTTTGAAAGAAGAACAGAAGTCTGCACAGTTTATAGAGGAGGTAAGACCGGTGAAACCGGCGGCCTTAGAGCCTGAGAGTACAGCAAGGCGGATGCAGGTTACGGATGCAGTGGCGGATATCAAAAACAGGGTCGAACATGCGAAGAATGAGGCGGAAGCGGCGGTAACAGAGCCAGTAGCTCTAAAAAGGAACACGATACCTCCGTCACAGCCGCCCCAGTTTGTGACTGAAAAGGACAGGCAGGAGGACCATAGTATAGGGGATGGTCAGCTAGAGTTGGATCTTGGTATGGGGAGGCTAGAAAGACCCGCAGAGCCAAAGCCGCCGTCTACTAAAGAAGCAACGCCTCCATATGTGCCACAACCCACGCCGGCGCCAACGCCTGCAATGCCGGTAGGAAACATCCTCTTTCAGCTCAACGGCTCCCCGCTTAGGCTGCCGCGTAAGGAAAACGGAGGCTCTTATTACCTGATGGATTTGCTTCAGTATTCTGGAATTAATCTGAATAATCCGAAGGGCACGATTGAGTTGACAGTGAATGGAGAGCCGGGAATGTTCCAGCAGAAGCTGCGTGAAGGGGATTCCATTACAATTGAAGAAAAAAGGCTGTAAAAAAATTACAGATAATACTCATAAAGGAAGGGCAGGGTATAAATCTTAAGTAAAAAATAGTTGAAACAAGGATGGAAGTGTGACGAATATGGGAAAGCGAAAACGAAAGAAAAAGAAAAATATGACTACGGCAGCTATTATGATTGGAGGAAGCCTTGGCTTTGTTGCCTTAGCATACATAGGAGTTTCTTTATTCTTTACCAGTCATTTTATGTTTAATACAGAGATTAATGGGAATGACTTTTCCAGGAAGAGTGCATCAGAAGCAGAGAAGTTTTTTAAAGAACAGGTAGGGGAATATACCCTGACGATCAATGATGTCAACGGCGGGAAAGAAACCATCAATAGTGGAGAGATTAGTCTGGCATATAAAGAGAATGAAAAACTGGACAAAATTTTAGAAAAGCAGAATCCGTTTATGTGGCCACAGGCTATTTTCAAAAAAAGCAGCCAGGAGGTTACCTTTGATTTATCCTATGACGAGGCAAAACTTGCGGAAAAGGTCAATTCTCTGGCCATTGCACAGGCAGGGCAGACGCCTGCTCAATCTGCTTATCCGTCCTATGACGGCAGCCAGTTTGTCATAAGTCCGGAGGCCTATGGAATCGCCGTGACGCCGGAGGCTTTGCAGGAGAAGGTTGCGACCTGCATTAAGCAGCTTACGCCAGAGATGAATTTGGAAAAAGAGGGCTGTTACGAGGCGCCGCGTTTTCTTTCAGATTCTGAGGAGGTGAAGCAGGCATGTGACAAGATGAATGAATATTGTAAAGCAAGAATCACTTACAATATGGATGTTCCTGTAGTCATTGATCAGAATGTCATCTCTACATGGCTGTCTGTGGATGAAAACATGAACGTAATTGTGGATGAGAATGGAATTAGAGGATGGTTAGAGCAGTTCGGAGAACAGTATGATACAACTGGGAAGACCAGGACATTTACCACGCCCACAGGGAAAAACGCTTCTGTGTCAGGGGGAACTTATGGATGGTCAATCAACGAAGATTCTGAGTTTCAGACGATTCTGAATGCATTGAATAATAAAGAGGTCATTGAAAAAGAGCCAGAATACTATGTCAGCGGAGTCGCAGCGTCACATTCCATGCCGGATTGGGGAGATACCTACGCGGAGGTAGATTTAAGCGCGCAGCATATGTGGTATGTTGTGGGCGGTTCGGTAGCTCTTGAGACGGATGTGGTGACCGGGGAGCCAATTCCAGAGAAGGTTACGCCGGAGGGTGTGTACAGCATTGTGGAAAAGAAATTGGACAAGGTGCTGGTGGGTGCGAAGGATCCCGTTACCGGTAAACCGGAGTATGAGACGCCGGTTAGTTACTGGATGCGGATTACCTGGCAGGGCGTGGGCTTCCATGATGCAACCTGGCAAAGTAATTTTGGCGGTTCTTTGAACCAGATTACGGGCATCGGTTCACATGGATGTGTGAATATGCCGCTAAATAAAGCTGCAGAGTTGTATAATATGATTGAGATGGGCACGCCGGTTATCATCCACTATTAACGGGAAGGTAAAATATTCATTATAAACGTTAAGTATGTTTCGGTGAAGCCGATATAAATATATAGAATACATTTGAAAGGTAGTATACCCTGATGTGAGAAAGGAGCGGACGAATATATGGATATTGCAGGATTATCATCAGTTATGTCTATGGAAAAGCTGCAGATGAATGTGAGCTACGCTATGATGTCCAAAGTCATGGATGCCATGGAGATGTCAACCGAAGCGATGGCTGAGATGATGGACGCGGCGGCGCAGATTTCAGGCGGTGCGGCAATACCGGGCTTGGGAGAAAATATTGATATACTGGTCTAACGCCTCGTGTATCAGGAGGAGAAGGTCTTATATAGAGATAAGCCGGACAGGGAACGGATCTGAAGATTATGGGAATAATGTTCAGGTTCGTTTTTCTTTTAGAACACGAAATTTGTAGAAAATTGCGAACTGTTTTACTATATTCCGACAGTAAAATCTTGTACAATAGATACAGAATTACTTAAGGGGGGATAAAAAAGATGCGTGAGAAAGAATTATCAATTTGTATCGGGATTCATCATATAGCTACACTAATCGGAATATCAGAAGGAATCTATTATCTGTTGGCAGGAAGACAGCGGTTTTTTAGAAGCTGCGCCGTATTCCTTCTTACGGCGTTTCAGTCATGGGCAGGCTTCAAGATACTAGTGGACTTGCAAAAGGGAAAGTCAAGGCTTACAGAAAGCTTCCGAAATCTGGAAAAGCTAAAAGGAAGTAAGAAGCAGAGAAGAGGGATTTTGTGGGGGATGGCGCTGTCATCGGCATTGTTTAAGATTCTGCCGGTACGTTTGCTGGGACAATCCTAGTGTACTGCATTACATTCAGTTAAATGTGTCGCTGGAAGTATACATATTCCTGCTCTCATGCATAATCCTCTGCTTCGCTGCATAAACTACTGTAAAATCCATGAATGGCATTTTTTATGAGACCGAAAAGACAGAGACAGGAGGACGAGAGTCGCCCTTTCAGGAATAAAATTGCGGAATTGTCAGAGCTGCCAAAAGACGTGGCTCTAGGTATGCCGATTCTGACGGTTACCGGGCAGATGGAGCTGTGCCTTGAAAATTACAGAGGGATTCTGGAATACACAGATTCCCTAGTGCGTATCCAGACTCGGACCGGACAGATACGCATCACCGGACAGAAGCTTGAGGTGGTCTATTATACCAATGATGAGATGAAGGTGAACGGCCATATACATTCTATTGAATATCAGCGTTAATGAGGAGGTACGACTTTGCTGTTAAAGATCATCCGATACATCAAAGGATACATCCGTATTCGGATTACGGGATACTCGACGGAGAGATTCTTAAATGCGTGCAGCCATAAGGGGGTTGTATTGTGGGGACTTACGCCAGTGAACCGGGCATACGAGATGAATATCCAGGCCAAGGGATTTCGGCAGTTAAAACCGATCATCAGGAAGACGGGAACGAAAGTAGTGATTGTAGGGCGGTTCGGTCTTCCTTTTTTTTTACATAAATACCGAAAGCGAAAATTATTTTTTGCAGGGGCAGTCCTTTTTGTGGCTCTGGTATTTCTCATGTCCAGATATATCTGGAACATTGATATTCGGGGGAATCTCTCCTATACGGACGAAACACTTCTTAGATTTCTTGCAAGTACCCAGGTTACCAATGGGATGCCTGTGGCTGAGGTGGACTGTGCAAGGATTGTAAAGGATATCCGAAAGGAATATAACGACATTATATGGGTTTCTGCCTCCATCAAGGGAACACGGCTGATTATACAGGTAAAGGAGAATGAGGATTCCCTTCCCGCCATGGATGCAGTAAATCAGGAGACTGAAGAGCCGACAGACGATGCGTCCCAGGCCATGGATATTGTTGCCGACCAGGACTGCACCATCACCCGAATTGTACCACGTAAGGGAATCCCAATGGTAAAGGAAGGCCAGGAGGTGAAAGCAGGAGATATTCTGGTGTCTGGCCAGGTGCCTGTACTAGACGACGCAGGAACCGTCATTGCCTATCAGTATCATAAGGCAGACGCAGATATTGAGGGACGGACGTCCATGGAGTATCAGGATGAGATTGGGCTGACCTATGAGGTGAAGGAATATGCCAGCGTTGAAAAGATAGAATATACGCTGAAAATCGGGGATTACTATCTTAGGTTTGGTTCGATTCAAAATTCCTACGACACATGGGAAATGTATGGCTCCCAGAAGCAGCTTTGCATCGGTGAAAATTTTTATCTTCCGGTTATCTGTGACCGAAGAATTGCGAAACCCTATCAAGCTTCGGAGAAAAAATACTCAAAAAAGGAGCTTCAGAGGATATTAAGTTCAAGTTTTCAGCGATATTGTAAAGATTTGGATAAAAAGGGGGTAGAAATTATTGAGAATAATGTTAAAATATACACAGGGCCTAAAAAAGCCGAGGCAAAGGGAAGACTGTCAGTCTTAATGCCAATTGGAACATTGGCCCAATCTCAATTACTGGACGTTCCGGTAATCGAAGAACAAGATGAGACAGGAGAGTAGCGGATGGGATTAATGGAGGCAGTCATCGATATACCGGCCGAGCATGAGGCGAATGTGTTCGGCCAGTTTGATATATTTGCAAAGAAGATAGAGCGCACGCTTCATGTTACATTTATCGCAAGGGGCGACAGCGTGAAGATTATGGGGGAAGCGGCCAATGTAGAGAAAGCGAAAAAGGTTCTCGCTCAATTAGTAGGACTGTCGAGAAAGGGCAGTACAATTCAGGAGCAGAATGTGGATTACACACTTGCCCTTGCCATGGAGGACAGTAAAGAGAGTATCCTAGAGATTGATGGAGATATTATCTGTCACACTCTTCAAGGAAAGCCTATTAAGCCAAAGACACTGGGGCAGAAGGAATATGTGGACGCCCTGCGCCGGCAGATGATTGTGTTCGGCCTGGGACCTGCAGGTACAGGAAAGACTTACCTTGCCATGGCCATGGCGATTACAGCCTTCCGTAACAACGAGGTGGGCAGGATTATTCTGACAAGACCCGCTATAGAGGCGGGAGAGAAGCTTGGTTTCCTGCCTGGGGATCTGCAGAGTAAGATTGACCCCTATCTTCGTCCCTTGTATGACGCGTTATACCAAATTATGGGAGCGGAGAGTTTTCTAAAAAATTCGGAGAGAGGGTTAATCGAGGTGGCGCCGCTGGCGTATATGAGAGGAAGGACGCTGGATAATGCCTATATCATTCTGGACGAGGCGCAGAATACCACCCCTGCTCAGATGAAGATGTTTCTGACGAGAATTGGATTTGGATCAAAGGTAGCTGTAACGGGCGACACCTCCCAGAAGGATCTCCCCGTTGGGCAGGTATCTGGACTTGACGTGTCAATTTCTGTCCTTAAAAATATTGATGATATCGCAATCTGTAACTTAACCAGCAAGGATGTTGTGCGCCATCCCCTGGTACAGAAGATTGTGAAGGCGTACGAGGACTACGAGAATCGAAGCCGAACCAAAAACCGAGTCAGAGATGGTAAGGTAAGGCGTGAAAGAGGCCAAAAGAGATAGGATTACGCCATATTTAAAAATAAATAGATACAAAAGGAGAAGAGTATGACACTTTATTTTGACGAAGAGGGAGAAATCACCCTCCCTTTAAAGTGCCTAGAGCTTGCAGAGAAGGTGGTTGAGACAGCCCTTGATGCGGTGAACTGTCCTTACGAGGCGCAGGTAAGCCTTCTGCTTACGATGAATGCACAGATCCAAGATATGAATACAGAGTTTCGGGGAATAGCAAAGCCTACGGACGTGCTTTCTTTTCCTATGCTTGAATATCCTGTGCCAGGTGAATTTGATTTCCTTGAGGAGAGGGACGACTGCTTTGACCCGGAGACCGGCGAGCTTACCTTGGGGGATATCATTATTTCCAAAGAGAAGGTCATAGCACAGGCGAATGAATACGGACATTCTATCCTGCGGGAATATGCATTTCTGATTGTACATTCTATTCTGCACCTTGTGGGGTATGACCATATGGAAGAAGATGAACGCCGGACCATGGAGACAAAGCAGGATGAGATCATGGATGTGCTTAATATAATACGATAAGAGGGAGCAATTTATGGCTGAACGACGAAAAAAGAGAGACAAGAATTTTCTGGTCCAGGGGTCCATACTGGCGTTTGCAGGTGTGATTACCAAGATCATAGGAGCCGTTTACAGAATTCCGCTTACCAATACTGTAGGTACAGAAGGAATGGGGTACTATAACGTGGCCTTTTCCATCTATACGATTGCTTTGATGCTTACCTCCTACAGCCTCCCATTAGCTGTCTCCAAATTGGTTTCAGCGCGGGTGGCGATTGGAGAGTACCGGAATGCTTACAAGGTGTTCAAATGTGCCTTGATGTTTGCAATAGTAGCAAGCGGTGTGGTTTCGTTGGCGATATTTTTCGGGGCGAATTTTATTGCAGATACACTTATGTCCATGGACTTAAGCGTCTATGCACTGCGTGTCCTTGCACCCTGTATTTTTGTAGTGGCGCTGCTTGGAGTAATCAGAGGATTTTTTCAGGGGAATGGTTCCATGATGCCGACTGCGTTTTCGCAGGTAATCGAGCAGATTGTGAATGCGGTTGCTTCTATTGTGGGCGCGTATTTGCTGCTTCAGATGGGGAAGGAGATAGCAAATACCAGGGGAGACGACTCCTATGGCCCGGCTTATGCGGCGGCAGGCGGTACGATAGGAACGATTATGGGGGCATTTGTCGCATTGTTATTTGTGATTGTGGTCTTTATCGCTTACTACCAGCTATTTCGCAAGAAGATGCGGCGGGACAGAAGCCGAAAAAGAGAAAGCTACCGGAGGATTTACAGAATACTGTTTCTGACGATTGCGCCGGTTATTTTGAGTGCGACGGTTTATAATATCAGCGATTTTCTGGACACTGCTATTTTTAACAATATTATGGCGGCGCAAGGATATAAGAAGACAGAGTACGCCAGCCTTATGGGTATCTTTGGAAGCCAGTTTAACACACTGATTAATGTGCCGCTGTCTGTGGCTACGGCTTTAGCCGCCTCGCTGATTCCAAGTCTGGTGGCAACGGTGCAGACAGGGAGCCGTAAGCAGGTACATAATAAAATTAACACGGCTATTCGTTTCAATATGATGATTGCCATCCCCTGTGCCGTAGGTCTTACGATTCTGGCGAAGCCCTTGATGGATCTTCTGTTCTATACGGAGGATAACACAACGGCGGCTCTCATGATGCAGCTTGGGGCTGTTTCCGTGGTATTTTACTGTCCGTCTACCCTGACCAATTCAGTGCTTCAGGGCTTGGATGATATGATGACGCCAGTAAAAAATTCTTCGATTGCACTGGTAGTCCATGTGCTTTCGCTGCTTGTGATGTTGGTTGCTTTCAAATGGAACATTTATGCCGTGGTAATGAGCAGAACCATTTTTGCCGCTACGGTGTATATGCTGAACTGCCATGCACTGCGTGAGCGGATTGGTTATGTACAGGAACGAAAACGAACTTTTATCATCCCCACGATTGCGGCAGGAATCATGGGCGCGGTTGCCGTACTTGTGCACTTGCTTTTTGAGTTGTTTGCGGGTACTAGAATTGCGACCATATTTGCAATTCTTGCGGCGGTTCCGGCCTATGGTTTTGCTTTAGTGCTGCTTGGCGGCGTGACGGAGGATGAGATAGAGAGCATGCCTAAGGGAACATTGCTTCTGTCCATTTGTCGGAAAATGCACCTGTTCAGGGATGTTTATCGTTAAAATATGAATCATTCTGCATAAAAATCGAAAAATTACCGATACTGTACTAAAAAAGGAGTTGTCCTTATGAGAAATAAGTTAGGTATCGGTTTTTTTGGTGTTATGATTGTGGCGTTGATGTTGGTCACGGGAGCTTATCAGTTAAGCTACCAGCGGGCCAAGGAGCAGAGGGAGGTTAAGCTGCAGGTTGCAGAGGAAACCCGGGCAGAAGGGCAAAAGAAGGAGGAGACGACAGCGGCCACTCCGGACCCGGCTACTGTAGCGGCGGACGGACAGGCGCTGAAGGAAGACTGCTATTACCTGATGGAGGTAAACGGTTATGTTGTGGTTTATCTAAGTGACAAGAAAACGCCCTATGAGTATACAGATATTAAGTATGACGACCTTCCTGCCGAGCTTAGGGATGAGATTCGGAATGGAAAATATGTGGAGGATGCAAAGTCTCTATATGGTTTCCTGGAAAATTATTCCAGCTAAAGATTGATAAATTTTTTTCAATTATTGAAATCATCGGTAGACTTTCAAGGGAAGATAGTGTAAGATAAGATGAAGATTCAGGCAGTCTCAAATAAGATACGTGTAAGTGTTATGGAGTGGTTTAACGGAAGGGGAAGTTACCGTATAACACGTTGAGGGAGGAAAGTGAGCTATGGACAGTCAGAAAATTGAGAGGATCAATGAATTGTACCATAAGTCGAAGGCGGAAGGGCTGACGGATGAGGAGCGTAAAGAGCAGCAGATCCTACGGCGGGAGTATGTGGATTCCTTTAAGCGGAATCTGCGCGGCCAACTGGATCAGATTTCGATTCAAGAAGAGGATGGTTCAATTACAAATCTGGGAGAAAAGTTTGGAAACAAAGAAGGAAATTAGACAAAGAATCCGGATGGAACGAGAGAAGTTTGAGAAGGCCTGCTTTATTGAGGCTACAAACAGGATTGCCGCCGCTGTAGTCAGCCATCCCTGGTTTCTTGGCGAGAGGGAGCTTTATATTTACGCGGACTGTAAAGGCGAGGTGGGGACAGGCAAGATTATGGCAAAGGCATTTCAGAGAGGGATGAATGTATGGGTTCCCCGTGTGACGGGGGATACCATGCTTTTTTGCCGTGTTCGGGGAATGGATGAGTTAAAGCCCGGTACATATGGGATTCTGGAACCCACGGGGAATGAATTTTCGGAGGGGGAAGAAGGGCTTATGATTATGCCGGGGGTAGCGTTCGACGAAGCCTGCCATCGAATTGGATACGGCAAAGGGTTTTATGACAGGTATCTTGAAAAGCACAGGAAGCTTCGCAGAATGGCCCTTGGGTTTGAGTACCAGGTGTTGGCAGAGGTTCCGTATGATGAGTATGATATCTGTCCTGAGATTGTGGTTACAGAGCGAAGGGTGATTGGGATGTGAACCAGTCATGGGCAGCGAAAGGAGTACATATGCAGACAGGATTACCGAAAGATGCTGTGATGAGGTTAAGTGTGGTGAATACGAAACTGAGGGATGTTTATCATACATTGGAGGATTTGTGCGAGGATATGGACGTGGACAAAGAGGAAATTGTGAGTAGTTTAAGAGCTATTGGTTACGAGTATGACGAGGGAATACGGCAGTTTGTCTGAGAATAGCACATGACAGAGCTTGTTAATTTTGAGTATGTGACAGAAAGGGAGAAAAGTCAAGAGAAATGTATCAGGAAATTGATTTAAATAAAATAGACATTCATGCAGAGCCTCCCGTAGAGGAACCCGCCCGTCAATATTACTTTATGGCAAGATGCAAGGAGTGGGTGAAGGATTTTGAGCAAAAAAATGGCCGCTTACCCAGCTTCTGCGTAACGACATTTGGATGCCAGATGAACGCCCGTGATTCCGAGAAGCTAAGAGGAATTTTAAAAGAGATTGGCTATGTGGAAGAAGCGGAGGATAAGGCGGACTTTGTCATTTATAACACCTGTACTGTCCGGGAGAATGCAAATACCCGTGTATATGGAAGGCTTGGACAGTTGAAGCCTCTGAAGAAAAAGAATCCCCATATGATGATTGGACTTTGCGGCTGTATGATGCAGGAGCCGGAAGTAGTAGAGAAGTTAAAGAAGAGTTATCGGTTTGTGGATATTATTTTTGGGACCCACAATATCTATAAGTTTGCGGAATTGGTTGCGACTCGCCTTGAGTCAGAGCGGATGGTAATTGATATCTGGAAAAATACAGACAAAATTGTGGAAAATCTTCCGAATCAGCGGAAATATAGTTTTAAGTCAGGAATTAATATTATGTTCGGATGCAATAATTTCTGCAGCTATTGTATTGTCCCTTATGTGCGGGGCCGTGAGCGAAGCCGTGACCCTCAGGCGATTATCCAAGAAATCCGGCGGCTTGTGGCGGACGGTGTAAGCGAAGTGATGCTTCTTGGGCAGAACGTAAATTCCTATGGAAAGACGCTCAATACGCCTATGACATTTGCGAAGCTTCTCAGGGAGATTGAAAAGATTGACGGGCTTTTGCGGATTCGATTTATGACCTCCCATCCAAAGGATCTTTCTGACGAACTGATTGAGGTGATGGGAAATTCGCAGAAGATTTGTAAGCATCTGCATCTTCCCGTCCAGTCGGGAAGTACGGATATTTTAGCGAAGATGAACCGCCGTTATACGAAGGAGCAGTATCTTGAGCTGGTGGAGAAGCTTCGTAAGGCTGTGCCGGATATTTCCCTGACAACGGACATCATTGTGGGATTTCCGGGAGAGACGGAAGCAGATTTTGAAGAGACGCTTGATGTGGTCAGGAAAGTGCGGTATGACAGTGCATTTACATTTATCTACTCAAAACGGACGGGAACGCCTGCTGCTGTGATGGAGAATCAGGTATCGGAAGAAGTAATTAAGAACCGGTTTGATCGGCTGCTTCGGGAGGTACAGACGATTGCAGCAGAAGCTTGTGCAGTCCATGAGGGAACTGTGCAGGAGGTATTAGTAGAGGATATATGCAGCCATGACCCTAAGATGGTGACAGGGCGGCTTGGCAATAACCTGCTGGTGCATTTCTACGGGGGTCAGGAATTAATCGGTCAGTATGTGGAGGTAAAGCTTACGGAGTGCAGAGGATTTTATTATATAGGGGAGATGGCAGGAAAAGCTTCCTAGTGTAGTGTGCCGACACATTTGTCTGAAAGCAAATGTGTCAGCACACTAGATAGAGGGATCGCATCAGGCACAGAAATGCTTGATGCGATTTTTCTATATTTATCAATGAATTAAGTAAGGTTAATTTTAAAATAGGTATGGTACGGTTGGTTATGCACCGCATAAGACGGAATAAATTCCAAATCGTCATACCAAAGTGTAGGTCTGCCCTCCCAGCAAATCTTGAAGGAATCCTCCAGAACTTTAGGAAGATTCAGTGTAATCCAGTCAGTCCTGCTGCTTAGTGCGGTCATGACGAGAGGCCCGTACATCAGACTTGCGGCAGGGTATCCCTCGTAGGCGTCGTTGGTATAACATAGATGGAGGGCATAGGGAGTGGAGACGGTAATCCAATCACCGTCGGCAAAGGTCTGGTTAATCGTATAATATCCAACCTGGTCTGTATGCTTTGGAAGTATTCCGTTCTTATCTGATACCTGGAAAGTCTGGCGGCACCAATAAGGAATCCGAATTTTCAGTTTCAGGGAAACCGTCCCGCCCGCCGTCTCGGTATGTATAGACAGACGGAAAGACTGGGATGGGAAAGCTTGGTCAAGGGAAATAGTTACGCCCTTCTCCTGCCAGTGATAGACAGATGGAAGAAAGAGGTTTAAGTAAAGGCTTCCATCCGTCCCGTGGTGATAAATATGCTCCGTATACCGAACATGATTCTCCATGCCGGTTCCATGACAGCAGGTAAAATCGTCGTAATTATTGCTGTACTCCTTCTGTGCGCCTGGTCCAATGGGAAGCATATAGGTGACGCCGTGGAGCGCCCCTTCTTTTGCGTCTGGATTCTGGCTGGCGGCAATATGGTTCAAAAGAGCCCGCTCGTAATAGTCCATATAAGCGCTGTGTTCTGGAGCATACTGATATAACATTCCGGTTAGCTTCAGCATATTGTAGGTGGCGCAGGTTTCACAGTTTCGTCCGCCCTCGATGTGGTTGGCCAAAAGGTCCGCCTCCCGAAAGTTTTCCCCTCGGCCCACGCCGCCGATGGAGTACATATACCGATTAACCACAATCTCCCAGAAATTCTTTGCCAAATGGTAATAGGAACGCTCTTTCGTTGCACGAAACATTTCCATAGCCCCGATAATTTGGGGGATGTGCTGGTTGGCATGTATCCCGCTCAAAGGATCTCGTCCGTGTTTCAACCCCTCAAACAGGGGCGGATTGTCGAACATCTCGGCTGCAGCCAGATAGTCTGTGCAGCCGGTAACTCTATACAAAGCGGCAAGGGATTCGTTTATCCCTCCATATTCACCTGCAATGTACAGTTTCCACATGGCGGTACGCTGCTTTTTCGTTGTAGCCGAAAGGCGTCCGTAAACCCAGTCTCCGATGCCGCAGGCGCAGGAAAGGGCGGCCTCACTTTGAAGAAGGCGATGGCAGTCCAAAAGTCCCGCAAGAATTTTGTGGAGTGTATAATAGGGCGCCCAAATGGTGGCATAAGGCGTAAACTCTTCCAGAAGAGCAAACTGATCGGGGGAATAAGCGCTTAAAAAACCCTTCCCCCAGGTATCAGGATTACGGCTCCAGAGGGACTGTACCGCATTGTTCGGCGTACAGGCTGTCTGGAAACCGGCAGGTTCTCCGTTCGATATCTGCTGTAGTTTTCGAAGCTCTCCAATCATGTAATCTGCCTTCTGGTGAAAGCGCTCATCACCTGTGGAGACGAATGCATGGGCAAGGGCAGACAGGTAGTGTCCCGTGGAATGTCCTCTAAGCAGTCCGGCGGGCTCTTCCCAGCCCCCTGGCGGCACGGCTTCATTGGTATCGAAGCCAAAGGCTTTGCGGAAATTGTAGAGCATACGGTCAGCGTCTAGGAAGAGCAGGTAGTGAAGGCACCGCTTCTGATTTTCAAAAAATACGCCGTTTTCTGTTAGACAAAGATGCTCCATGGCAGCAGGTTTTGCTTGAAGCTTAGGCGTTTCATATGAATCTGCGGCAGCAGGAATGTACGCTCTTACAGGAAGGCTGCGACAGCAATCTGCAAGGATTGTGACCGGAAAATTTCTTGTGACTGACGCAGTGTTGTAGGAGGAAGTCAACGTCAGCGTCAGTTTTTCAGGCTTATCCGTCGGCCTTTTCTGGATATGTCCCTGATGGTCCATCCATTCTGGGCTGCTGCTTCTCCATTGGAAGGAGGCTCCGTTGCTTCCAGTAAGAGGAAGATCTAGGTCTTCTGTAACGTGTCCCGGAAATGGAAGAGCAACCTCCTGTGCATCCTTGTGGGCGATAACAGAAGCTTCTGGCATAGGCTCAATCTGGCACTGGTAAGTCTTAATTAACTGGCAGTCTCCGAAGGTAAGAGCGGCCTCCAATGTGCCGGTAAGCAGCTCTTTTCCGGCTTGGGGTCGGGTGAAGGCTCCGCTGTCCGAGATGGTATCCAAAGTCAGGCTTTTCCAGCGAATTTTTGCACCTGTCTTTCCCATCACCGGAAGCGTCAGTGGTTTCACTAGCGGCTTCGAAAACAGAGGTAAAAGCTGTTGCGCTTCAATCTGAAGGCGCATGTTGGGCGTAATTTGAAACAGGGAGGCAATCTCGCTGCCATCCAGTATTCGGGAGAATATCCGTATATCGGAAAAAACTGCCGAAAGTGGGAGGGAGGCAAAAGTACCGTATCCGAAATAACAGTCACTACAATGCTTGAGAGTCTGGGCATCCATTCGCGGATGTTCAAAAGCGCCGCAGAGCTTTCCGTCTATATAGAGGGTTACATGGGAAGGGCTTCCCACGGAAAAAGAGACGGCGATATGGAACCATTGATCAGAGGGCGCCTGAAACCATGACTTTAGACTTCGCTCCTGGCTGCGTCCGCCTCCTGTTGCACAGGGAGACAAAAGGATGTAATCCGGATTGCCGGCATCTGGCATCACAGAAAGATAGAAGCAATAGTCCCTGCCGAAGGAAAATAGATTTCCGTACTCAGATAAAGGGGATAGCTTAGCGTAAAAACTGACGGTAACGCCATCCTCTACTTTTAGTATGCCGTCTGGCAGATGAAGGAATCCCCCGTCCGTCCCTCCAGAGAGAACGAGAGTCGGGAGCGTCTGCCCGAAAACAGCGTCCATACCTATATTTGCTCCGCCGCGATCACAGCCTCGAATAACGCCCGCATATCCGTTCCCTGTAAGGTCAGGCACAATGGTGCTGCTGACCTCAGAGAAATCATAGCGGGCAAGCTCATTTGCTATCGTAGTCATAATTAAGAAAACCTCCTGTGTATCTTTTTCTCCTATTTTATCAAAAAAGGAAAAGATTGTATATAGACTGAGAAGGAAGTATAATAATGGAAAATACATTTCAAAGGCAGGAATATGGGGATGGGATCAGAGAATAAGAAATCAGAAAAATCTAAGAAACAGGAAACAAAACAGGTAGAAATCAAAGAGTATATTAGAGGAGCGGGAGGCAGCATTGTCAGCAAGTCCATTTTGAACGGGACATCAAAACTGAAATGGTTGTTTCGGGACGACAGCGGACATGGGAACGGATGGATTGCGTTTGGCGATACCGATACCCAGGAATACGTAAACAACGCGGAAAATATGGCGGTTGTAGATTTTAATATCCTTGCAAATATTGAGCCAACAGTATTGAATGTATATTACATGCCAGTAGGAAGCGATTTGGAATTTCGTTCGGACAAGACACGGAAGCAGAATACCGAGAATTTTTTGAGCAATGGCAGGGGGAGAATCCGGATAAGAATAAGTATATAGACTATTTTGCAATGCTTTTTAAAAACAGCTATAAAAAATATCCTGAGGTTCAGAATGAGTGCGCGAATTTTCTGCAATGGGAGATTCCGGGAACGGGAAGTAAACTGACGCTCTTTTCCAGCGGAATGGGAGATGGGGTTTATAGCGGATATTGGGGGTTGGATGAACAAGGCGAACCTGTGTCTCTGGTAGTTCCGTTTATGAATCCTGCATATTTTTAAAAGGAGAAATAAATACCACCTATAATATGAGCAGAAAACGTTCACACTATGTATGAGTAACATAAGTGAGGATGTTTTTACATGAAGAAACTGAGCGAATATTTATTATTATGGACACTTGGCGGAGGTCTCTATTACTTTTTTGAAATATTTTTCCGTGGATTTTCTCATTGGTCTATGTTTGTGCTTGGCGGTACCTGTATGGTTTTTTTCACAATTCAGGGACAGATGGTCCATTGGGAGGATCCTCTGTGGAGGCAGATATTACGGTGTATTATTTTTGTGACGGCCATGGAGTTTATTACAGGCATTATTGTCAATAAGTGGCTGCATCTGGCTGTGTGGGATTATAGTAATCAGCCGTTTCAGCTGTTTGGCCAGATCTGCCTGCCATTTATGGTCATTTTTTCCGGACTGTGCGCGCTTGGGATTTTTCTTGGCGGGTATCTGCCTTATTGGCTGTACGGGGAAGAGAAGCCTCATTATCATGTGTTATAAAAACCTTATTTAGGGGATGTGCTAAAAAGGCATCCCTTAAATAAGGTTCATAACGATATCAAAGCATAGAAACAAACTTTGAGCGGTTTATCAAAGAGATATTTAAGTATATCAAGGAGAGCGGAGGAACGAAGATGTCATTTACCATTTATGTGAGAATGAAGAAGCCGGGTAAGGGAATGAGTAGGGATTTAGAGCCAACGCCTTTCGTCCTGGACAAAAAACCGGAAACTTTGCGGGAGCTGTTGACGGGGCTTACTGAGGTTGGAGTAAGGGATTTTAACGCCAGAAAAGACGAGGGGCAGCTTCTTCCTTTCCTTACGAAGGAGGAGATTGCAGGGCAGGCATTAAGGGGCAAGGTGGCTTTTGGCGTCCATGGCGGGGAAGCGGCAGAGCCTAAGAAGGCTGTGGCCAACACGCTTCAGTGTTTTGAGGACGGTATTTACCGTGTGTTTGCCGGGGATGAAGAATTAACAGAGCTTGAAGGAGAGATCTTGTGGAAGGAAGAGCTGGTATTTACGCTGGTTCGGCTTACCATGTTGGCGGGTTAGCTGGTGAGTTGGTGCAAGGGTGAGTTTTGTGCATTTTTTAAGATAAGAAAGGAAAAATCATGGCGGAATTTACATATGAGTCAAGGAAGAAAATAAGTGAAACCTGGGTGTATGGCCTGAGAGAGAAGGGGACGCATCTTTCCGGGCATGAGAAGAAGCTGCTGCCGGAAATCTATGGTACGATTATACCTTCGGAGGTATGCATTTATATGCGGAAACTTCTGGAAAATGGGACTTATCGTACGCTTAGCGGCCTATACAAGGGCGAGTTTTCCGGCGCGGTAAAGCTCTGTGTGCCGGATGGGTGCAGGGAGGAATTTTATGAGGCGCTGGATGGGATGAACCAGTACCAAATGACGGCGGGGTGGTACAGGAGAAGCCTGCGCTCTAAAAGTTATATCCCTTTTGCGGAGCAGAGTATCCGGCTTCTGAGGGCCTATGCGCTTTTGGATTTTTATAAAGCAAGCCTTTCGGAGGTACTGACCGGGAAGGTGCCGCCGGAGATTTTCGACCATGCAAGGAATGAATGTTTTTCTTATGCGGAAATGCTGGCGGCGCAGATTGACCGAGGAAACAAAGAAGCCCTCCAGGCGGTAAAGGACATTCTGCTTGGGGAGGGAAACACGATGATGATAAGCCATGAGCTGATCCGCGGAATCGTGATGTGCAGGAACGAAGATTTGTATGACCTCCTTGGCAGGTTCCTTTTGGCGGCAAGGCTTCAGGAGGGGGCGAGACAGGCGGTCTGTGAGACCATGGACGCCGGTCGGCCGGAGGCTTTTTTGCATCTGTTTGAAGTCATTGAGGAGCATAATCTGATTCGTTTTTCTTCGGTCAGACGTGCGGCTGCAACCTGGATCGGTATTTTTAATGAGAAAAGCGTAGATCGGATGAGTGAAAAACTGCTTAGGCTGATGGGACAATGCCTGCGTGACGAAGATTTCTGTAACGCCCAGCTTTCTTCGGAGGATTCTGTGGGGATTAGCTGTGCTTTGTGGGCGAAGGGGTTCTATGATGCCAGTAATGCCGTGGACGCCGTATGCCGCCTGATTGCCCATGGGACCAGGCATCAGAAGATGACGGCTTCGTATTTTGTCCGTTCGCTGCAAGACGAAGGGTTAAACATGAGGGTTTCAAAAGAGGTGATTTTAAATTGTTCGGAGGATTTGGAGCTGACGGCTTGTTTCATGCCGGGATTCATGGGGACGGTGAACAACTATTTTTACAGCCTTGTGAAGCCGGAAAACAGCAATTCCTATTCTTTCCGCGAGAATAAGGTGGTAGAGCCGAGAAAGCTTCCTGTGGAGGAGTTTTTTGTCAATCGGGATGAGGCTTTGCGGTATTATAATATTTTAAAGGGAATTTTGAAGAAACTGCCTAAGAAAGGGCTGGTTATCTCCCCCTGCATTTTCCCGTGGCATCAGGTGTCTCTGGGACCGTCGGGGATTGCCGCGCGGCTTTGCCTGATAGCCTGGATGCTTAAGGATGATGTGGTGTTGGATGAAGCGGCCGGGTTTATTCCTCTTATAGGGCAGGGAGAAGGCTACAATTACTATAACATGTCACGGGCTGCGGCCGCGCGGCTTTTGCTTTACCGGCCTAAGTCCGCGGCAAGAAAAAAGGTCTTGTTTGAGCTTTTGCACAATGCGGAGGAATATACCAATGAGGAGGCGTATCGTCTGGCGGAGGATATGGAGCTTTTGGCGGAGGACTTCGCTGCGATTGAGAAGAATCTTAAGTATAAGAAAGGCCGGCAGGGGACTCTTGCCCTGCTTCGGAAACAGGATAAGAAGGAGCTTTCGGCCTGTATTGCCAGACTTCTTGGGGCAAAGTCGGAGGAGTGCCGGATGGGGGCCCTTGACCTTGCCTTATTCTTGAAAAAAGAGGATGGGGAATGTTTTGAGGAAATCCGTCCCTGTCTTCGGGAATTGTCTTCCCCCAACAAGAAGGAGCAGGTGATTTTAGAGGAGCTTTTAGGAGGAGCAGGCGCGGCGCAGGATATTTTGAATACGCCGGGATTTGGATTATATGACACAGAGCGCAAGTGGAGCCTGCCCCCCATGACCGCGGCTTGTGATAGGGCGGAGGGGTTGTTTGTCTACGGAGAGAAGGCGTGCAGCCGTGTGTGTCAAAAGCTTGACCGCTTGATTGAGGAACATGCCACCCTTTCTTATAAGACGGCTTGGGGCGCTGACAGGCTGCTTGGCAATGGACTGCAGAACTCGCGGTATATCCATGAAGATGCAGATGCCCAGCCCTTAGATGCGTATCCGTTCCGGGAAATGTGGGAAGAGTTTTATAAAAAAGAGATTGGGTCGCCGCAGCTGCTTCTGGAGATAGAGCTTTACGGGCAGTGCCGCCGGCAGCGGGATGATTATGTGCAGAACTATAAGTTGTACCGGAAGGTTTTCGGAGACGAAAAGAAGCTGATGTCTCAAAATTCTTTCTCCGAATTGTCTTATGCCAGCCAGGTCTGGACTGTGATTTCCGTGCTGGCAGAGCAGTTTATTACGGATAGCGAAAGGGCTGAGTTTGCCCTTTCGGGGATGGCAAAGTTTCTTGACGTGCTGGATACGTCCAGTGATATTTTCACGGTTCAGTACACACAAAGGGACGGCGAGGTGACTACCTATACAAAGCGTACGGCGGATCTGCCGGTCTTTGCCGATATGACAAGATGGCTTGCCCTTTCGGGGAATGTGGACTGGGGGAGTGCATTTACCTTACGGTTCTGGCTGCAGGAGCATTATCGAAATCAGGCGGACCGGGAAGTGAAACGGCAGTATTCTTATGGGGGTTCTAAGGAGGTTTATCTTGAGCTTTCGGACTATGTGGAGTGCTTCGCAAGGGGCGTTTGGGACAAGGAGTTGTTCTATAAGGCTGTGTTCTTGTTTGCGGATTTGGGGTGTCTTTTAGATTCGGTCAGCACAGTAGAGCAAAGAGGGGCGGTTTCTTCGCGGACGGCGCGGGTGTATGCGCTGAATAATTTCTTTGGAAATCAGGTAATTAAGCCTGTGGACGGAAAATACTGCTTTGATTCTTTGAGGGATGAGATGCCGAAGATGGCGTTTGCCCACGAACTGTATGGGGAGCTGATTCCTCTGGTCTTGGAAGTGGAGTTAAAGCGCGGGGAGCAGCCGACGCCGTTTTCAGCGTATGTACATAAGATTCGGGTGGTGTACGGGATTGATTATATGGTTCAGATTTTGACGGCGTTGGGGAAGGAGCCGCTTAAGCGTGGATGTTATTATTATTCTTCTGCAACGGACCGGCAGTCTGTGCTGAGCCATCTGCTGAAGGTCTGTGCGCCGGGGTCAAAAGAAACGGCGGCAGATTTAAAGCGGGCGCTTAAAGGGACGGATATTACAAAGAAGAGGCTTGTGGAGCTTGCCATGTACGCCCAGCAGTGGATTCCCTTGGTGGAGGAGTATCTGGGTCTTCAAGGTTTTGCAAGCACCTGCTATTATTTTATGGCGCACACCAGCGAAAGGTTTGACGAGCAGGTGACTTCTGTGATTGCGAAGTACACGCCCCTTTCTCCGGAGGAGCTTTCAGACGGGGCTTTCGATATTCACTGGTTTTTTGAGGCTTACGAAAATGTAGGGGAGAAGGATTTTAAGCTGCTTTACGATGCGGCGAAATATTCTTCCGGCGGAACGGCTCACAGCAGGGCAAGAAAGTATGCGGATGCCGCGCTTGGCAAGGTTGAGCTTAAGTCTCTTATGACAGAGATTGATGCGAAGCGTAATAAGGACCTGCTGATGAGCATCAGCCTTCTTCCGCTTTCCAAAGGGAAGGCAAAGCGTGAGAGCGAGCTTTTAGAGCGTTATCAGTTTATCCAGAAGTTTAAGAAGGAAAGCAGGCAGTTTGGGGCCCAGCGTCGGGCGAGCGAGGGACGCGCTGTAGAGATTGCACTGCAGAATCTCAGCGTCAATGCAGGTTTTACGGATGTGACCCGTCTTGTGCTTCGGATGGAAGGGAAACTTACGGAGATGTCGTCTGCGTATTTTGACTGGCAGAGTGTGGATGGGCTTGAATTGATGGTTTCTGTAGATGAGTGGGGGAAGAGTTCGCTGAAATGCAGGAAGGACGGCAGGCTTTTGAAGTCTGTCCCGGCGAAGTATAAGAAGAATGAGATTGTACAGAGATTTCAGGAGGTTCATAAGAAATTAAAGGAGCAGTACAGCCGGACGAAGCTGATGATGGAGCAGGCCATGGAGGACCGGACGGTGTTTGAAGTGTGGGAGCTTCGGGAGCTTGGGAGGAATCCTGTAGTGCGGCCGATTGTGGAGTTTTTGGTCTTTCGGACTGCGAAAGATACGGATACCTTTCAGATGGGCTTTCTGACAAAGGATGGCCTTTTAGATGCGGCGGGGAAGGTGCTGCCGGTAAAGCCGGAGGAGAAGGTATGGATTGCCCATCCCTTTGATTTGTATCGGAGCGGACAATGGCAAGAATACCAGAAAGTCTTGTTTGAGAGGCAGATTAGGCAGCCCTTTAAGCAGATTTTTCGGGAATTGTACCTGAAACTTGACGAGGAGTTAGAGTTATGTGAGTCCAGACTGTTTTCGGGCAACCAGATTCAGCCTCAGAAGACGGTGGGGGCGCTTAGGAGCCGCCGATGGGTCGCGGACTACGAGGATGGGCTTCAGAAGGTCTATTATAAGGAGAATATTGTTGCCTGCATCTATGCTATGGCTGACTGGTTTACGCCAAGCGACGCGGAGGCGCCGACGCTTGAGTGGGTGGTGTTCTCTGATCGGAAAACCGGAGAGCGGCTGCGGATTCAGGAGATTCCGGAGGTCATTTACAGTGAAGTGATGCGGGATGTAGATCTGGCTGTGAGCGTGGCCCATGCGGGCGGCGTGGATCCGGAGACGAGCCACTCCACTGTGGAGATGCGCAAAGCAATCGTTGCCTGCAATTTGGAGTTGTTTAAGTTGAAAAATGTTCAGTTGGAGGGAAACCATGCGGTGATTGACGGGAAACTTGGACGGTATTCGGTGCATCTAGGCAGCGCGGTGGTGCATCAGATAGGGAGTTCTATGCTGTTTGTGGTTCCTGTACACTCCCAGCATCGGGGGCGGATGTTCCTGCCGTTTATTGACGACGACCCTAAGACAGCGGAGATTCTGTCGAAGATTCTTCTTTTTGCGGAGGATACGAAAATAAAGGACCCGAATATTTTGGCGCAGATTCGGTAGTGTTGGAGCAATGTGTTTTTGTAGAGGATATAAAAAGTT
Source organism: Lachnospiraceae bacterium (assembly GCA_011960625.1). Classification (GTDB taxonomy): domain Bacteria; phylum Bacillota; class Clostridia; order Lachnospirales; family Lachnospiraceae; genus Sporofaciens. The sequence continues at coordinate 38,679 of BLMJ01000009.1, forward strand.
TAGAGCTGTAAAATTTTACGTTGAATTTTGCATCATTATTTCATATAATATATTTTAATGATAAAGTTTAAAAACGTTTTTATGGAGGAGATTTGGTTATGGCAAGTATTTTACCGGTTTCAGATTTGAGAAATTATAATGAAGTATTGAAAAAATGCCAGATAGGTGAGCCTGTATTTCTTACTAAAAATGGAAGGGGTCGTTTTGTAGTAATTGACATAGCTGATTATGAACACGAACAGGCTGAGAAAAAGCTTTTGATGAAGCTAAAAGAAGCGGAAGATGCTGTGAAGGATGGTGAAGGATGGCTGAGCCTTGACGAAGTGAAAACTATGATGGGAGAATAGTTTATGGTAAAATTGCGGATTAATCCATTTGTGGTAGGCGATTTAAAAAGTATACGCAATTATATTGCAGAGGATAATGAGGAATATGCGGCAAGGACAATTGAAAAAATTTATGGTAGATTTGAGTATATCCAAATGTTTCCTAGTATCGGTGCGCCGCTTTCAAAAAGAGTTCATTTTCAAACGGATTATAAGTATGTAGTTTGGGAGAATTATGTAATTATATATAAGGCCGGAGAAGAGTATGTAGAAATTTGCCGGGTTCTAAATCGGTATCAGGATATTGGAAGACTCTTTGATTGATATTAAATCTGCAAATTCTAAATTGAGAACAGTTCTGGCGCTTTTTTGGATTTTTGTGCTGACTGCAGCTGCGGTTTGGCAGTGGAATTCGGGTTTGAAACGACTCCGGACAAATATCAGCTAAACCGGAAAGAATAGAAAAATTCTGTCTTTTTTATTTATAAGAGAAATGATATAATAGAAATACGCCGATTTTGTTATAGGTTGTCTAAATACGGCGTTTTCATATATAGTGTAAAATTTAAGAATAAGAGAGGTAAAACTGTGGCGGAATTAACACCGATGATGCAGCAATATATGGAGACGAAGAAGGAGTATCCGGACTGCATTTTGTTTTATAGACTGGGAGATTTTTATGAGATGTTCTTTGACGATGCCCTGACTGCGTCGAGGGAGCTTGAGATTACGCTGACCGGAAAGAATTGCGGGCTTGAGGAACGCGCACCGATGTGCGGCGTTCCTTTCCATGCTGTGGACGGTTATCTGAACCGTCTGGTCTCTAAGGGGTATAAGGTGGCAATCTGTGAGCAGATGGAGGATGCGGCCAGCGCGAAGGGGTTAGTGAAGCGGGATGTGGTCCGTATCGTGACGCCGGGGACTAATCTGGATGTGCAGGCGTTGGATGAGACGAAGAACAATTATATTATGTGCGTGGTCTATATTGCGGACCGCTATGGGCTTTCGGTGGCGGACGTGACGACGGGGGAATATATGGTCACGGAGCTTTCGGAGGCGGAGAAGCTGTTTGACGAGATTTATAAGTTTATGCCGTCAGAGCTTATATGCAACGAGGCTTTTTATATGAGCGGCATGGATCTGGAGCTTTTGAAGGAGAAGCTGGGGATTACGGTGTATTCTCTGGACGCGTGGTATTTTGATGATTCCATCTGTCAGAGAACCCTTTCGGAGCATTTTCATGTAAATGGCCTTGAGGGTCTTGGCCTTTCGGATTTTGACTGCGGCGTGATTGCGGCCGGGGCGCTGCTTAAATACCTGCTTGAGACGCAGAAGCGGGATCTGTCCCACATTACCAAGCTTTCGGTCTATGCCACGGGGAAGTATATGCTGCTTGACAGCTCTACACGCCGGAATTTGGAGCTTTGCGAGACGCTCAGGGAGAAGCAGAAGCGAGGGTCGCTTCTCTGGGTGCTGGATAAGACGCGCACAGCTATGGGGGCGAGGGCGCTGCGCAAGCATATTGAACAGCCGTTGATTGACCGGGCGGAGATTGAGCGGCGTCTGGATGCGGTGGAAGAGCTTAGAGACAATGCGATTTCCAGAGAGGAAATCAGAGAGTATCTTTCTTCGATTTATGACTTGGAGCGTCTGGTGTGCAGGATTACTTACCAGTCTGCGAATCCTAGGGATCTGATTGCCTTTGAACATTCCCTTGCCATGCTGCCCCATATTAAGTATATTTTGCGGGAAATGAAGGCTCCGCTGCTGGTGGAATTGTACGAGAGTCTGGATACCTTAGAGGATCTCTGCACTCTGGTGAAGTCTGCCATTAAGGAGGAGCCTCCCATTGCCATGAGGGAGGGCGGCATTATCCGAGAGGGATATGATAAGGAGGTGGACAGGCTTCGTTCAGCCAAGTCGGACGGGAAGGAGTGGCTTGCAAAGCTTGAGACACAGGAACGGGAGAAGACGGGGATTAAGAATTTAAAGATTCGGTTCAATAAGGTGTTCGGGTATTATCTGGAAGTGACCAATTCTTTTAAGAATCTGGTGCCGGATTATTATACCCGTAAGCAGACCCTTGCAAATGCGGAGCGTTTTATTATTCCGGAGCTTAAGGAATTGGAGGATACCATTCTTGGGGCGGAGGATAAATTATATGCGCTGGAATATCAGTTGTTCTGCGATGTGCGGGATAAGATCGGGGCGGAGATTTTAAGGATTCAGTCAAGCGCCCGGGCCGTGGCGCAGCTGGATGCCTTTTCTTCTTTTGCGCTGGTGGCGGAGCGGAATCAGTATGTGCGCCCGGGGATGAATGAGAAAGGGGTCATTGACATTAAGGATGGCCGGCATCCCGTGGTGGAGCGGATGATTCCCAATGATATGTTTATTGCCAATGATACCTTTTTGAATGACAAAAAGAATCGGATTTCCGTAATTACAGGCCCGAATATGGCGGGGAAATCTACATATATGCGCCAGACTGCGCTGATTGTTCTGATGGCGCAGATTGGCTCTTTTGTTCCGGCTTCCAGTGCGGATATCGGTCTGGTGGATCGGATTTTTACCAGGGTCGGCGCATCGGATGATCTGGCGAGCGGCCAGAGTACGTTTATGGTGGAGATGACGGAGGTTGCGAATATCTTACGGAATGCCACCAGCCGGAGTCTGCTGATTCTGGATGAAATCGGGCGGGGAACCAGTACCTTCGACGGGCTGAGTATTGCGTGGGCTGTGATTGAGCATATCAGCAACAGCAAGCTTCTTGGGGCGAAGACACTGTTTGCCACCCATTACCATGAGCTGACGGAGCTTGAGGGGAAAATCCACAATGTGAATAATTATTGTATCGCCGTGAAGGAGAAAGGGGACGATATTATTTTCCTGCGCAAGATTGTAAAAGGCGGCGCGGATAAGAGTTACGGGATCCAGGTCGCAAGGCTTGCGGGGGTGCCGGAGTCGGTCATTATGCGGGCCAAGGAGATTGTGGAGGAACTGGTGCAGGCGGATATTACGGACAGGATTAAGGATATCGCGTCCCATGGGAACGAGCAGCCGGCGGCGAAGCCAAAGCATTACGACGAGGTGGATTTGGCCCAGATGTCCTTGTTCGATACGGTGAAGGATGACGATGTGATTGAGGAGATTAAGGGGTTGGATCTTGGGAACCTGACGCCGATTGACGCTCTGAATACGTTGTATCAGTTACAGAATAAGCTGAAGAACCGCTGGGGATGATAGAGGATAAGGTATGAGTAAGATACAGGTTTTGGATACGGTTACGATTGATAAGATTGCGGCGGGCGAGGTGATTGAGCGTCCGGCTTCTGTGGTCAAGGAGCTGGTGGAGAATGCCATTGACGCCGGGGCGACCGCGATTGTCGTGGAGATTCAGGAGGGCGGGACGTCGCTTATCCGGATCGCGGATAATGGGTGCGGGATTGAAAAAGAGGAAGTTCCCAATGCTTTCTGGCGGCATGCTACCAGTAAGATTCGCTCTGTGGAGGATTTGGTTCATATTGGCTCTCTGGGATTTCGGGGGGAGGCTTTGTCTAGTATTGCGGCGGTCTCTCAGGTGGAGCTGATCACGAAGACGAAGGGACAGGTATTTGGGACGAGATATCGGATCAATGGCGGGACGGAAGTAGATATTGAGGATACGGGGGCGCGGGATGGAACCACATTTCTGATTCGCCAGTTGTTTTATAACGTTCCGGCCAGACGGAAGTTTTTAAAGACGCCGATGACGGAGGCAAGCCATGTGGGAGATCTGATGACCAGGCTTGCCCTGTCCCATCCGGAGATTTCCTTTCAGTTTATTAATAATGGACAGTCGAAACTGCACAGCTCGGGGAACGGGAGCCTTCGGGATGTGATTTATCATGTCTATGGGCGGGATATTGCTTCGAATCTGCTTAAGGCCCAGTTAGAGGCCCCGGGGATGCGCATTTCTGGTTTCCTTGGGAAACCCATTGTTTCCAGAGGAAATCGGAATTTTGAAAACTATTTTATTAATGGACGGTATGTGAAGAATCAGATTGTGTCAAAGGCGATTGAGGATGCTTATAAGGATTTTTCCATGCAGCATAAGTATCCCTTTGTTGCGCTCCTTATGGAGATTGACGGCGAGGGTGTGGATGTAAATGTGCATCCGGCAAAGCTGGAGATTCGTTTCCATAACCAGCAGGAGATCTATAACCGGGTGTTTGAGGCGGTGAGTCAAGGGCTGCACAGGGAGGAGCTGATCCCACATGTAGAGCTGGATGTGCCGGAAGGGAAGTTTAGGAAGGAATCCGGCGATGATAAGAGGCAAGAAGGCAGTACGTCAAGCAAACACCTTCCCTTTGAGGGGCTAAAGCGCACAGCTGACACAGCCTTGGCAGACTGCCAAAAAAGTGTGCCAAAACCGGCAAAACAAACGCTTCCACCTCCGTCTGAGCGGAATCTGGACTATTTTATGGAACAAATGCAAAAGCGGGTTTTGGCGTACCACAGTCAGCGTTCGTCTGCTGAGGTGGCGGACCGAAATGGGCTTTTTAAACCTGAGCTTCAGTCTGACCGTATCCGTGAAACTGTGAAGTTTGCAAAGAAGTTGAACGAGACGCGGCCAAGTGCGGCGGAAAATGGCGGACAGCCTTCAAAAGAGTCGGAAGCGGTAAAAAGTGGCGGACAAGCTCTGGATGAGCCAAAGCAGTTGGATTTATTTGAAGAGAAGCTTCTGACAAGGGAAGCGAAGGATGAATATCACTTGATTGGACAGGTTTTTGAGACATACTGGCTGGTGGAGTTCCATGAGAAGCTCTATATTATCGACCAGCATGCCGCCCATGAGCGAATTTTGTATGAGAGGACGCTTAGGAGTATGCGGATGCGGGAGTTTACTTCGCAGATGATCACGCCTCCGATTATTCTGGAGCTGAGTATGCAGGAGGCGGAGCTTCTTAAGCAGTTTATGGAGCATTTTACCCGAATAGGGTTTGAGTTCGAGGATTTTGGGCAGGAATCCTTTGTCGTGCGGGCAGTACCGGATAATCTGTTCAGTATTGCCAAGAAGGAGCTGCTTTTGCAGATGCTTGACAGCCTGTCGGATGAGGTGAACCGGAATCTGTCGCCGGATTTGATTGATGAGAAGGTGGCGTCTATGTCCTGTAAGGCGGCTGTGAAGGGGAATATGAGATTGTCGGCCGCGGAGGTGGATGCGTTGATTGGTGAACTTTTGACGCTTGAGAATCCTTATCACTGTCCTCATGGCAGACCGACGATTATTGCAATGAGCCGGCGGGAGCTGGAAAAAAAGTTTAAAAGGATTGTGTAAATATGAAAAAACCATTAGTAGTCCTGACCGGACCTACGGCTGTTGGGAAGACAAAGGCTTCCCTTGGACTTGCCAAGGCCCTTGGCGGTGAGATCATTTCCGCAGATTCTATGCAGGTCTATCAGTATATGAATATTGGTTCCGCCAAGATTCGTACAAAGGAGATGCAAGGGGTTCCCCATTTCCTGGTGGATGTGCTGAAACCTTGGGAAGAGTTTCACGTCGTGCGTTTTCAGCAGATGGCAAAAGCTGCGCTGGAGGGGATTTATGCCCGCCGTCATATCCCGATTGTGGTTGGCGGGACTGGATTTTATATCCAGGCATTGCTTTATGATATTGATTTTTCGGAAAATGACGGGGATGCTTCGTACCGTCAAAAGCTTGAGCAGATTGCCAAGGAGCGAGGGGAAAGAAATCTTCATGAACGTCTTAAGGCGATCGATCCAGCGGCGGCTTTAAAGATTCATGAGAACAATGTGAAACGTGTCATTCGTGCGCTGGAGTTTTACCATCAGACAGGGCAGCGGATCTCGGAGCATAATGAGCGGGAGCGGCAGAAGGAGTCTCCCTACCAGTTTGTTTATTTTGTGTTGAATGATGACAGAAAGCGACTGTATGAGCGGATTGACGATCGGGTGGATCAGATGCTTAAAGAGGGGCTTGTGGACGAGGTGGCCGCTTTGCGGGATATGGGCTGTACGCGGGATATGGTGGCAATGCAGGGACTTGGCTACAAGGAGATTTTTGCTTTCCTGGAAGGGGAGTTAAGTCTTGACGAGGCTGTTTACAGGCTTAAGCGGGATACGAGACATTTTGCTAAAAGGCAGATTACCTGGTTTAAGAGGGAGAAGGAGGTAATCTGGATAAATAAGGATGAATATGGTTACGATGAGGATAGAATCTTACACGATATGATAAGATATGTAAGGGGCGAACTGGGTTGAGAAAATTATTTCGGAGTAGGTTTATTAAGAAAATGAATACTTTGCTGATGGTCTATGCCCGTTCTCAGAATGCGGAGGCTACTTACCGAGAGTTGATGGCCCTTAAGCCGTTGATTCGAGATAAGGGGGAGGAGGCTTTGTTTGAACTGAACCGGGCGTCATTGCTTTATGATATGAAAAAGTATAAGGAGGCGGCGGAGGTGATTATGCAGATTCAACCGCTGAATCCTGTATTTGATGCGAAGTGTGCGGTCGTCCGGACTAAGATTTTGGATGCGTGGCTGTGAGGACGTCGGATTTTATGAAAAATATGGAAAAGGGAAATTTATTTTATGTCTAAAGAAAAAAACTGTGATTTTGATATCATTTCATTATATAGAGAGTTAGGGATTCGCAGAGAGGTGCTGGATTTTGGCAGAGAGATTGAAGCAGGGCTTGAAAAGCGGTTTGCAGCGATAGATGGAGTAGCGGAGTATAACCAGCTCAAGGTGATTCAGGCCATGCAGAAGAATCAGGTTAGCGAGGGGTGCTTCCATTATGCCAGCGGATATGGCTATAACGACGTGGGACGTGATACGCTGGAGGAAGTATATGCTTCTGTGTTTCATACGGAGAGTGCGTTGGTGCGTCCCCAGATTACTTGCGGCACCCATGCGCTTGCGCTTGCGCTGAGTGCAAATTTGAGACCTGGGGACGAGCTTTTGTCCCCTGTGGGCAAGCCTTATGATACGCTGGAGGAAGTGATCGGTATCCGTCCATCTAAAGGATCCCTTGCGGAATATGGAGTTTCCTATTCTCAGGTCGAGCTTCTTGAGGATGGGACTTTTGATTTTGACGGGATACGAGAGGCGCTTCGGGAAAACACAAAGCTGGTGACGATTCAGAGGTCGAAAGGATATCAGACCAGACCAAGCTTTTCTGTGGGGCAGATTGGTGAGTTGATTCGTTTTGTCAAGGATATCAGACCGGATATCATCTGCATGGTGGATAATTGTTATGGAGAGTTTGTGGAAACAATAGAGCCAAGCGACGTTGGGGCAGATTTGGTGGTGGGTTCTCTAATTAAGAACCCAGGCGGCGGTCTTGCTCCTATTGGGGGCTATATTGCAGGCAGAAAGGATTTGATTGACGCCTGTGGTTTTCGTTTGACTTCTCCGGGACTCGGAAAAGAGGTGGGCGCATCTCTTGGGGTAATGCAGTCTTTTTATCAGGGCTTATTCCTTGCTCCGACGGTGACGGCCAGCGCATTGAAAGCAGCCATTTTCGCGGCTAATATTTATGAGAAGCTTGGCTTTGCTGTGGTGCCAAAGGGCAGTGAGAGCAGGCATGATATTATTCAGGCTGTGACCTTTGGAAAACCTGAGGGGGTCATTGCATTCTGTAAGGGGATTCAGGCGGCGGCGCCTGTGGATTCGTTTGTGACCCCGATTCCGTGGGCGATGCCTGGGTATGACAGCGATGTGATTATGGCGGCTGGCGCTTTTGTACAGGGGTCGTCCATCGAGCTGAGTGCAGATGGTCCCATTAAGCCGCCTTATGCCGTATATTTTCAGGGCGGGCTGACTTGGCACCATGGGAGGCTTGGTATTTTGATGTCGCTTGAGCATCTTGTGCGGGAGGGAGTGGTCGTATTATGAGGAATGATTCAGTAATTGGGCGGTTATCATGAGAAAGATTGGGATTATCGGCGGCGGCGCCGCAGGGCTTGCGGCGGCGATCGCGGCGGCAAGAAATGACAGGCAGGCAAAGGTTTTTATTCTGGAGCGTAATGAGCGCATTGGAAGGAAGCTTCTTGCGACAGGGAATGGACGGTGTAATCTGACGAACCGTCAGGCTGTTGGTTCTTGTGTGGAAACATTCTACCGAGGTGAGGATACGGCGTTTGCTCAAAATGTCCTTGCCCAGTTCGGATATGAGGATACCCTGGATTTTTTTACGTCTCTGGGGCTTGTGATGCGAATGAGGGGGGATTATGTATATCCTCGCTCTGATCAGGCGTCGGCTGTGCTGGAGGTTCTGGAGCTGGAATTAAAACGTCTTGGGGTCAAGATTTTCTATGGCGCCAAAGTGGAGTCCGTTGTTCGAAATCAGAAGGGCTTCTGTATCAGAGCGGCTGAGATTTTGCAGGAGGGAAAGCAAGGCCCTTTGCAGAGGTTCCAGGCAGACCGGGTGATTCTAGCCTGCGGCGGGATGGCTGCTTCTACTTTTGGCTCAGATGGCAGTGGTTTTCCACTTGCCAAATCTCTTGGACATAGTGTGACTTTGGTTGTACCGGCGTTGGTGCAGCTTAGAGTAAGGAAGCATCCCTTAGCCAAGGCGTCGGGCGTGCGCACAGAGGCTGGTGTGACAGCGCTGATTGACGGTAAGGCGGTTTTTTCGGATTCCGGCGAAGTACAGATTACTGCCTATGGGATTTCCGGGATTCCAGTGTTTCAAATCAGCCGATTTATTGCATACGGGCTGTTTAAGAAGAAACGCTCGGAGGTCTTGCTGGATTTTCTTCCGGAATATTCAGAGGATGCGGCGTATGAATTACTTATGAAGATTGCGGCCAATCGGAGAGATTTGACTGCGGATGCATGGCTATCGGGGATATTTAACCGGAAATTAGTTCCTCGGATATTGGAGCAGGCAGGAGTGCGGCTTCAGACCCCTGTATCGGGGTTGGACCAACAAAAGCTTCGGGAAGTAGCGAAGAAATGTAAGGGGATTGTGCTGGAGATTCAGGATACCAATGGGTTTGAGAATGCGCAGGTCAGCGCCGGAGGTGTTCGGACGAAGGAGCTCTGTCCGCAGACCATGGAATCTTTGCGCACCAAAGGACTGTATCTTGCGGGGGAATTGCTGGATGTGGATGGAATCTGCGGAGGGTTCAATCTACAATGGGCATGGTCTACTGGATGTATTGCGGGAAAGGCGGCTTCGAACCATTAGACATGATTACAAATGAAGTTATCAACCAGGCGATTGATTATATTTTGCAGCATATTGAAGAAGAGCTTACTCTTGGGGAGGTGGCGGGGCACTGTCATTTCTCGAAGTTTTATTTCAGCCGCCTTTTTAAGGAGCAGACGGGTGAGAGTGTTTACGGGTTTATTAAGAGGGTAAAACTTGAGCAGAGTGCCTTTCGGCTTAAGACGGAGCAGAAGCGACGAATTACAGAGATTGGCGCTGATTATGGGTATAGTTCTTCTAATTACAGCTCTGCATTCCGTCAGCATTACCGCATGGCTCCTGTTGATTTCCGCAGACAGAGTTATTCTTCTTCTATGGCCCATCCCTTCTTCCATCATGAAAACTGGAAGGTGGAAAGCTTTGAAGCCTGTGACAGTAAGATTTCCCTTAAATATATTCCAGATTACTTTGTAATCTATGAGAGACGATTCGGCAGTTATGAGAATTTGTGCAGAGACTGGGACGGATTTATCGAAAAATATCGGGAGTTTATCACAGAGGAAACCCTTCTTTTCGAGCGGACGTACGACGACCCTGCTGTGACGTCTTATGGACACTGTCTGTATGATATCTGTATGAGTGTCCAGGAAAATTGTCCTCTTAAAAATACTGCGAAAATCCAGGGCGGAAAGTGTATCGTATATCATTTTAAGGGGCACGCCAAACATATTTATGCGGCGTATCAGACTATATTTCTGGTGTGGCTGCCAAGAGTATCCTATGAATTGGATGCAGCCAAAAGCCTATTTGATATTTACCATGAAGTGGACAGTGAGACAAAGTATATGGAGATGGATATCTGTGTACCTGTGAAATAAGCAATAATTCAGAAGTATATATTTCAATTCCTTCTTATAATGAATGGGTATTACATGCTTGTAAGGAGGTATTTTTATGAATTTGGAACAGATGAAACAGGACACGGCAAAGATGATAGGGCAGTTCTCTATACCTGCAATCATTTCCATGCTTCTCACTTCTCTGGTTACGATTGCGGACGGGTTCTTCATCGGGAACTATGTGGGAAAGGAAGGGATTGCGGCGGTCAATTTGGGACTTCCGATTATCTATCTGTATCTGGGCGTAGGCTTAATGGTTTCAATCGGAGGCGTTTCGATTGCCGGGAGGGTCCTGGGCGCTGGGGATAGAAACACCTGTAACCAGGTGTTTCGGCAGACGATTGTAACTACGTTGGTATCCTCCACACTGCTTGGCGGCGTCATGCTCCTTTTCTTCCAGCCTATGATGTCTGTGCTTCGTGCGGATGGAAGGGTGATAGGGTATTTTCAGGATTATTATGAAATAATGCTTCTGACGCTTCCTGTCATGGTGGTTAATTCTTCGTTCGGGATGTTCATCCGGAGCGAAGGGTATCCTAGATACTACATGAAAATTAGTATGCTTGATGTGCTGTTGAATATTTTTCTGGATTATGTCTTTGCGGATTGGTTTCATATGGGTGTTGCTGGAATTGGATTGGCTTCCCTTCTGGCAGCGTTGGTTTCGCTTATCTGTATCTTGTATTTTTTTATGAGAAAGGCAAAAGTTTACCGTCTGGGAAGGTTCCGATTTTCCGGCAAAATGTGTGTGCAGTCAATCTTAAATGGGAGTTCGGAATTTATTGGGGAGATGTCTACAGGAATTGCCATGTTTGCCTATAATTTTGTAATTATGAGGAAGGTTGGAACGGACGGAGTGACTGCATTTACGATTGTGGGGTATGTGGCTTATGTATTCAGTATGGTCGTTGTAGGCTTCGGACAGGGGACAAGCCCTCTGATTAGTTTTGTCTATGGCGCTCGGGAGAAGATGCTGGCTTCGGACATTCGAAAGCGGACGAACCGGTATGTTTTTGGTGTTGGCCTGGCTGTGTTCCTTCTGATGGCAGCAGGAGTTAAATGGTACAGCGGGGTATTCGTGCAGAATGATAGGGTAGAAGGGATGATTCAATCGGGGATGCTTATCTTTATGACTTCATTTTTCTTCTCGGGCGTAAATGCTATCACTTCCTTTTACTTTACTGCGACAGGGCAAGCCTTTCCGTCGGCTGTGATCTCGGCGTCGCGGGGATTGGTCATTCTGCTTGTGTGTATCTTTACACTGCCGTATTTGTTCGGAATGACGGGGGTATGGCTGGCGGCTCCTGTGACGGAATTGGTGACGCTTGGAATTACGTTATTCTTTTTACGTATTGAAAATTTTTCTTTTAGAGAATTATGAGGTGAATTTTATGGGTTTAAAATTTGTCCCTGCTTACGATTTTCCTTCGGAAGTGGGGGAGCTTTTTTCGGAGTATACAGAACTGTTGATTGCCGGGGATTCCTCGTTCAAGGAATATCTTGCGATTCAAAATTATGATGAAGAATTAGACCATTTGGAGAGTAAATATGGATTTCCTTACGGAAGGTTATATTTGGCCTATTATGACGGTGAGCTGGCGGGATGTATTGGGCTGAGAAAGATTGATGAAAAAAACGGCGAGATGAAACGGCTGTATGTAAGACCTGCATTTCGCGGGAAACGTATTGGGAATCAGTTGGTTCAAAAAATCATAGAAGATGCGCGTAAGATTGGATATTCCAGTATACTGTTAGATACGCTGCCATTTCTTAGAAATGCAATCCATCTTTATGAGACCTATGGGTTCTATGAGATCGATAGCTATAATGACAGTCCGATGGATACTTCTATTTATATGAAGCTGGACTTATAAGGGTGAAATGATTGAATAGGGAGGGATTTGACTCTAACAATCTCCCTCCCAGTCCGTTACCTCTACAACAATTTTTAATGGCTGCTTTGTTCTATTTCTATTATCGTTATAATTCTTTTTCATCCCTATCGTTAAAAAATTTCCGGTTTTTAAATCAGCCTTTGTTCCATGAAAAAATGAACCTGGACTAAATATCATCTTATCATGCATGTGATGTTCTCCTTTACCATTCCATAATATCTTTTCATAAATTGTTTTTTGGGTTATCAGCTTTCGATTTGTTATCGTTCATTTAGTTTAACATTTTTATACAGCGTATACAAACAGAACTATAAGATAGATGCCCACTTTGCTATATCGAGAAGTGTCACACTTTTGCAGAGCATAGGAAAAGCAAAGCAACGGTGCTTATAGAACCGAAAATTTCTATGGAAATACCACTGCTTAGTTGTTATAATATATACGAAATAATCTATAAGGAGACGAGCTAAGGCGGATGGAAGGAGCGTGGAAAGAGATGGAGACGCGAAAGAAGAAACTTCCGATTGGGATTGAAAATTTTGAAAAACTTCGTTCCGAGAATTTTTACTATATTGATAAAACAGGATTCATCAGAGCGCTTCTTAACAACTGGGGAGAGGTGAATCTGTTTACCCGTCCCAGAAGATTTGGAAAATCGCTGAATATGAGTATGCTGGAACACTTTTTCTCGCTGAATGGAGATAAGAGCATTTTTGAGGGATTGGAAATTTCAAAAGAGACCGCGCTGTGTGAAGAACATATGGGGAAATATCCGGTTGTCGCGGTTTCCCTAAAGGGGATAGAAGCGCAAAACTATGAAATGGCAATTCAAATGGCAGTTCAGATTATAAAAAGAGTTCCTGCGAAAGTACAATATCTTTTGGAGAGTAATGCCTTAAGTGAACAGGATAAAAGGGAATACCGGAAACTTCTGGATGATAATATGTCTGAAGCAGTACTTTGCAATAGTCTAAGAGTATTATCGGAATTGTTGGAGAAGCATCATCATACAAAGGTTATCCTGCTGATTGATGAATATGACGTCCCGCTGGCAAAGGCCCATGCGAACGGCTATTATGACCAGATGATTTCCTTTATTCGCAGTCTGCTCGGAGAGACGCTTAAAACAAACAACAGCCTGAAATTAGCGGTGCTGACAGGCTGTCTTAGGATTTCAAAGGAGAGCGTCTTTACCGGGCTTAATAATTTGAAGGTATTGACGATTGCGGATGAACGGTTTGATGAATATTTCGGTTTTACGGACAAAGAAGTAAAAGAACTTCTGAAATATTATGGTGTAACGGAGCATTATGAGGAAGTAAAAAGGTGGTATGATGGATATCAGTTCGGAAATCAGAAGGTGTACTGCCCGTGGGATGTGCTGAACCATTGCGATAGGATCAGAAGCACTCCAGATGTGCAGCCAGAGAATTACTGGCTCAATACCAGCAGTAATGACCCGGTGAAACGTTTTATTCAGGAGTCAGCAAATGCTGCGACCAAGCGGGAGATTGAGCGCCTAGTGGCGGGCGAGGTTATAACAAAGGAAATCCATCAGGAGCTAACGTATCCTGAGATTTATCAGTCGATAGACAATATCTGGAGCTTGCTCTTTACCACCGGTTATCTGACCCAGCGAGGGAAAGCAGAAGGAAGGCAGATGAAATTGGCGATTCCCAATCTGGAAATCCAAGATATTTATATGACGCAGATCATGGAGTTTTTTAAGGAGAAGGTCCAAAAAGACGGAGATACGCTGAACCGTTTCTGCGATGCCCTGCAAAATGGAGAGCCAGAAAATGTAGAGAAGTTTTTCACAGAATATTTGCGAAGAACCATCAGTATTCGGGATACCGCCGTAAGAACAGACATGAAAGAGAACTTTTATCATGGTATACTGCTTGGAATTTTAGGCGTAAAGAACCGATGGGGGATTTCTTCTAATCAGGAAATGGGAGAAGGATATGCTGATATCCTTGCGGAGCCAGATACTAAAGATGTAGGAATTATTATAGAAGTAAAATATGCGCATAATGGAGATCTAGACGCGGCATGTAAAGAGGCATTAAAACAAATCGAGTATACCAGATATGAAGACGACCTTTCTGACGACGGGATAGCGAACATCCTTAAGTATGGAATCGCCTGTTATAAAAAGCGATGCAGGGTTATGCTTGCTTAAAAATAAATCAAATAATCATGAAATCTACACAAAAAATCGAAAGGAAACCTATGAGAAAACTAGCCTTAAATGATGAAATATTACTAAAAATCGAGAAACCCGCCCGCTACATCGGGAATGAAGTCAACAGCGTCATGAAAGACAAGGATAAGATAAATATCCGCTTCGCTATGTGCTTCCCCGACGTATACGAAATCGGCATGTCCCATCTGGGCATCCAGATTCTCTATGATATGTTTAACCGCTGGGAGGACGTATGGTGCGAGCGTGTCTACTCTCCATGGGTAGATCTGGACCAGATAATGAGAGAGGAAAACATTCCCTTGTTTGCCTTAGAGTCCCAAGACCCCATCCGTGAATTTGATTTTCTCGGAATCACAATCCAGTATGAGATGTGTTACACAAATATTCTGCAGATTCTGGACCTCAGCAAAATTCCTCTTTCTGCCTGTGAGCGATCGGATTTTGATCCCATCGTTATCGGCGGAGGTCCTTGCACCTATAATCCAGAACCCTTGGCAGAATTTTTCGACCTGTTCTATATAGGAGACGGGGAGACTGTCTATGATCAACTGCTGGATGCCTACAAAGAGAATCGAAGAATCGGCGGGACACGGCAGGATTTTCTTAAGAAAGCGGCAGAGATAGAAGGAATCTACGTGCCGGGCTTCTATGAGGTCGCCTACAAAGAGGACGGAACCATCGCTTCTTTTACACCAAAGAACCCCCATGCGAAAACAACCATCCAGAAACAGATGGAAAAGAATCTCACAGATACTTATTATCCCAAGGCTCCTGTTGTTCCATTTATCAAAGTAACGCAGGATAGGATTGTGCTGGAAATTCAAAGAGGATGTATTCGGGGATGCCGTTTCTGTCAGGCGGGAATGCTGTACCGTCCCACACGTGAGCGGGAGGTAGAAATGCTGAAACAGTACGCCTATGAGATGCTTACGAATACCGGTCATGAGGAGATTTCCTTAAGCTCCCTAAGCTCCAGCGACTACAGCCAGCTAAAAGAGCTGGTGACATTCCTAATTGAGGAGTTTAAAGATAGGGGAATAAATATCAGCCTGCCATCTCTGCGAATCGACGCATTTTCACTGGACGTAATGGGAAAGGTACAGGATATCCGAAAGAGCAGCCTGACCTTTGCTCCAGAGGCAGGCTCCCAGCGAATGAGGGATGTAATAAACAAAGGACTAACCGAAGATATGATTCTAGACGGAGCCGGACAAGCTTTTGAGGGAGGCTGGAATAAGGTAAAGCTCTATTTTATGTTGGGACTTCCCACAGAAACCCAAGAGGACATGAAAGAGATTCCGCGGCTTGCAGATAAAATTGCCAGAAGATACTACGAAATTCCCAAGGATAAACGCAACGGGAAATGCCAGATTACCACCAGCACCTCCTTCTTTATCCCGAAACCCTTTACGCCGTTCCAGTGGGCACAGATGTACAACAACGACGAATATATTGCCAGGGCGGCGATTGTAAAACATGAGTTTCAGGAACAGCTAAACCGAAAAAGTCTGAAATACCATTGGCATGATGCAGAAGTGACCGTGTTAGAGGGCGTATTTGCCAGAGGAGACCGAAAACTTTCGAAGGTAATCTTAGAAGCCTACAAGCTGGGGTGTCTCTATGATTCCTGGACAGAAACCTTTGACAATGAAAAATGGATGAAAGCATTTGAAAATACAGGTGTGGATATCGGATTTTATAATCTTCGCCAGAGGGATGCCGATGAAATCTTCCCGTGGGATTTCATTGATATTGGAGTAACGAAAGAGTTTCTGTATCAAGAGTGGCAGCGTGCGCAAAAAGGAGAGATAACACCCAACTGCAGGGTAAACTGTTCCGGCTGCGGTGCCATGAAATACAAAGGAGGTGTCTGTATTGAAAGCAAGAATTAAGTTTCGTAAATATGGTGTCATGCGCTTCATCGGGCATCTGGATGTGATGCGTTTTTTCCAGAAGGCTATGCGTCGTGCAAGGATTCCCATTGCCTTTACAGAAGGCTACAGCCCACATATGATTATGTCTTTTGCCCAGCCATTAGGAGTCGGCGTCACCAGTGACGGAGAATATTTGGATATCGAATTAAAAGAAGAGATAGCTGCAAACGAAGCAGTCATCCGTTTGAATGAGGTGATGGTGGAAGGGATAGAGGTCGTCAATTTTGTGAGAATACCAGACGATAAGAAGAGCAGTGGAATGACCCTTGTTGCCGCTGCAAGTTATAGAGTAACACTTTTAGAATCCGCCAAATCTGCGGAGATTACAAGGGAACTCCCAGACTCCTGGCAGTCAAAAATCGAGGCGTTTCAGAAACAGGAATCTATAGTAGTCCTAAAAAAGACTAAGCGCAGCGAGGCAGAGGTTGATATTAAGCCAATGATTTATCAGATGCATAAAGAAGCAAATAGCATCTATTTGTTCCTAGCCGCAGGAAGCGAGCAAAATCTCAAACCAGACCTTGTAATGGAGGCGTTTACAGAATTTATAGGAGAAAAAGAGGAGAGTGTTCCTTTTCATTACCACCGCTTGGAGGTGTACGCAAGACAGTCCAAGGAGAGCCTGGATTTTGTACCTCTTGACCAGTTGAAACTTCCATAACAAAGGAGCGTCAAAATTATGAGCAAAAAAGAAGTAAAAACCAATGCAATGAGAATCCTAGACCGACGGAAGATTCCTTATGAATATGAAGAGTATGACTGCGAGGATTTTATCGATGGCATACAGGTTGCCGATCAGTTAGGATATAGCCATGAGCTGGTCTATAAGACATTGGTGACGACAGGAAAATCAGGGAAATACTATGTGTTTGTAATTCCCATAGAGGAAGAGATTGATTTTAAGAAAGCGGCAAAGGTCGTCGGGGAAAAATCCTTGGAGATGCTGCACTTAAAAGACTTGACAAAGGTAACTGGCTATATTCGCGGAGGCTGTACGGCTATTGGGATGAAGAAACCGTATCCTACCGTCATCCATAAAGCGGCATATAGTTTGGAATATATCCATGTAAGCGGCGGAAAATTAGGAATGCAGTTAAAATTAAGTCCGCAGCATCTACAGTTGGCGACAGACGCCCAATTTGCAGACGTTACCCATTCATGATGAAGATAACAGGAAAGGATTACCTATGAACACAGTGATATTTGACGTTGGCAATGTATTGGTAGGTTACGATTGGCAGAGTTACCTGCGCACCTTCCAATATTCGGAAGAAATTTACGAAAGAGTAGCAGATGCCGTATTTCGCAATGAGGATTGGCTGGAGGGTGATATTGGACGCGTTTCCACAGAAGAATGGCTGAAGCTGTTTATAGAAAACGCGCCTGAGGTGGAGCCGCAGATTCGTGAGGTATTTGAAGGTTTTGAAGGAACCATTGTACCCCTGTCTTACACAGCAGATTGGATTGCTTATTTTAGAAGCCAAGGATATAAGCTTTACTACCTATCTAACTATTCCAAGGAGCTTTATGAGAAATCTAAGGATAAACTGAGCTTTCTTGACAGCTTTGATGGAGGTATTTTCTCCTATCAGGTCAAATGTATCAAACCTGACGAAAAGATTTATAAAATCCTGATGGAACGTTATTCTATCCGTCCCTGCGATGCCACATTTTACGACGACCGGCCGGAAAATGTAGAGGCTGCCGTAAGGCTTGGAATGAAAGGTGTTGTATTTCATCAAGATATTCCATTGCAGTTGATGAAAAAATGATGTAAGATAGAAAGCGTCTGAAAAAGATACAAAAATGTAGTTTGGAGGATTACATAAGAAGATGAATAAGGTCGTAAAATTTGGCGGAAGTTCGCTGGCAAGTGCAGAACAGTTTAAGAAGGCTGCAAGAATTATCAACAAGGATGAATCCCGCAGATATGTGGTCCCTTCGGCGCCCGGCAAACGTATGCCAGGTGATACAAAAGTGACGGATATGCTGTACAGGTGTTATAATCTTGCGACGATGGAGGATGAGTATGAGGAAGAGTTCGAGGAACAGATGTCGGCAATCAGGGCCCGTTATGATGAGATTATCGCAGGGCTTGGCCTTTCCATCGATCTGAGTGAGGAATTTAAGATCATCCGTACAAGGTTCAGCCAGAAGGCAGGCAGAGATTATGCTGCTTCCAGAGGAGAATATCTGAATGGAATCCTGATGGCAGAATATTTGGGATATGAATTTATTGATGCCGCAGAGGTGATTTGTTTTGATGCAGATGGAAATTTCGACGGTGAACGGACAAACGAGCTGATGTCTAAGCGTCTTTCAGATACTCCCCAGGCAGTGATTCCCGGCTTCTATGGTTCGATGCCGGACGGGAAGGTAAAGACCTTTTCTAGGGGCGGCTCGGATATCACAGGCTCTATTGTGGCAAAGGCGGTACATGCGGATATGTATGAGAATTGGACGGACGTGTCCGGCTTCCTGATTGCAGATCCAAGTGTGGTCAAGAACCCTAAAGCTATCGACGTGATTACATATAGGGAACTTCGGGAGTTGTCCTATATGGGGGCGACAGTGCTTCACGAGGACGCCATTTTTCCGGTGCGCAAGGAAGGAATACCAATCAATATCCGCAATACCAATTCGCCTGAGGATAAGGGGACGCTGATTGTAGAAGGTACCTGCCGTAAGCCTCGGTTTGTGATTACAGGGATTGCCGGTAAGAAGGATTTCGCCTCCATAACGGTGGAGAAAGCCATGATGAACACAGAGGTTGGTTTTTGCAAAAAGGTCCTGGAGGTATTTGAGGAAAATGAGATTTCTATCGAACACATGCCCTCAGGAATCGATACCATGACGATATTTGTCCATCAGGATGAATTTGAAGAGAAGGAGCAGAAGGTCATTGCTGGAATCCACAGAAGGGTAGAGCCAGATTTCCTTGAACTGGAATCCGACCTTGCGCTGATTGCCGTTGTGGGCAGAGGTATGAAGGCCACCCGTGGGACTTCCGGAAGAATTTTTTCTGCCCTTGCACATGCTAATGTTAATGTTAAGATGATCGATCAGGGCTCCAGTGAGCTAAATATCATCATTGGTGTTCGTAACCACGATTTTAGCGATGCGATTAACGCAATTTATGATATATTTGTTAATACTATGATTTAGGAAGGAGCTATCATGAATATTTTGTTTTTTCTAAAGCCGAAAAGAGAACTGGCTTATATCTATGATTATCACACAGTCCGTCAGGCTTTGGAGATCATGGAGTACCACAAATATTCCTCTGTGCCGATTCTGAGCAGGAGCGGGACGTATATCGGCTCCATAACGGAAGGCGATCTGCTCTGGTCCCTCAAACGCTGGAATCTGTTGAATCTTAAGGATATGGAAGAGATCAGCGTGATGAAGGTTGAACGACGGCTTGACCATCAGTGCGTAACCGCGAAATCTAAGATGGAGGATTTGATCGGGCGGGCGATGGAACAGAATTTTGTGCCGGTCGTTGATGATCAGGGACATTTTATTGGAATCATAACCCGACGTGATATTATCGAATACTGTTACAATAGGATGAAAGGATGTGAAGAAAGCCATGATCATTGATTTTCATACACACATATTCCCAGACAGGATTGCAAAAAGCACCCTTGATTTTCTGGCTGGCATCTGTGGTGTGAAGCCCTATACAGACGCTACTTACGCAGGTCTTCTAAGCTCTGCCAAGGAAGCGGGGATTGAGCTTTGCGTCGCGCTCCCTGCAGTAACGAAGGTTTCTCAGGTGGAATCTATTAATCGTTTTGCGGCACAGTATCAGGAAGGACCGATTCTTTCCTTTGGCGGTATCCACCCGGCATGTGAGAATTATAAAGAAATTCTGCGGCATGTGAAAGAGCTTGGAATAAAAGGAATTAAACTGCATCCAGATTATCAGGACATGTACTTTAACGATATTCGTTATAAGAGGCTGGTGGCATATGCTTCGGAATTGGGGCTGATTATCAGCGTCCATGCAGGCGTGGACCCCAAATGTCCTCAAGATGTTCATTGTACGCCGCAGATGGCCAGGGAGCTGCTTGACGAGGTACAGCCTGAGAGGTTGGTGCTGGCTCACATGGGCGGAAACTTGATTTGGGATGAGGTGGAGCGTGAACTGGTTGGCCGCAACGTATTTTTTGATACAGGAGTGGTGTTGGATCACATCACTGATGAGCAGTTTCTTCGCATCGTTCATACCCATGGAGCAGATAAAATTCTATTTGCAACAGATTCTCCATGGAAAGGACAGAAAAATTTTATAAAACATTTATCAGATATGCCTCTTAAGCAAAGTGAAAAAGACTTGATTTTTTCTGGAAATGCCCGCCGTCTGTTAGGGATATAGGGGTGTGAGCATAGACCCTGGAAATATAAGCAAATTTTATTGGATTATAGCTTGAATTATGAGAAGATATATGTTATACTTTACCAGTATGCCGCACAACGAGGTTTATAAGTTTCCGATAGGGACACCATAGTTGGCGAGTAATGATAATAGGAGGTGCCATATGTACGCGATTATAGCAACAGGTGGTAAGCAGTACAAAGTAGCCGAAGGCGATATCATTAAGGTGGAGAAGCTTGGTGTGGAAGCCGGAGAGACGTATACCTTTGACCAGGTGCTTGCAGTCAGTGACAACGGTTTAAAGATTGGGAATCCTACTGTAGCAGGGGCAACCGTAGAGGCTTCCGTAGTAGAGAATGGAAAAGCCAGAAAAGTCATTGTCTACAAGTATAAGAGGAAAACAGGATACCACAAAAAGAACGGTCACAGACAGCAGTATACTGCCGTAAAGATCGAGAAAATTCATGCTTAATATTGGAGAAAATCCATGATTCATGTAACCATTTACCAGAATGAGAATAAAGAATGTGTCGGATTCCGGACAGAAGGACATGCAGGGTACAGCGAAAAGGGTTCAGATATCGTATGTGCAGCTGCTTCTGTATTAGTAATTAATACGATGAATGCAATAGAGCGATATGCACAGGATCCATGTTCTGTGATTAGTAATGATGAAGCAGGATTGATTGCCTATTATTTAGTGAATGGGTATCCTTCTAATGATGCCGGTTTACTGTTGAAGACTATGATTCTTGGTCTGGAAAATATGGCGGATGATGTTAACTATGCAGAATATATTGATTTAACATTCGAGGAGGTGTGACAACCATGATGCAATTAAACCTTCAGTTTTTCGCTCACAAGAAAGGTGTTGGTTCTACAAAGAATGGAAGAGATTCCGAATCTAAGAGACTTGGCGCTAAGAGAGCGGACGGACAGTTTGTGAAAGCAGGGAACATCCTTTACAGACAGCGTGGAACGAAGATTCATCCAGGCGTTAATGTAGGGCGCGGCGGTGATGATACATTATTCGCACTTGTTGACGGCGTTGTAAGATTTGAGAGAAAAGGAAGAGATAAGAAACAGGTTTCTATCTATCCGGTAGCTTAAGCAATTGTGATTCCAAAGAGAGTGTTGTAGGATAACTGGTATCAGTTAGAAGGCAACACTCTTTTTTGCATAGTGTGTGAAAAGAGGCGAAAGGGGAACTTTTATGTTTGCAGACAGGGCGAAGATTTTAATACGGTCAGGAAAAGGCGGTGACGGGCATGTCAGCTTCCGCAGAGAGTTGTATGTCCCTAATGGCGGACCGGACGGCGGTGACGGCGGACGGGGCGGTGACGTAATATTTGAGGTAGACGAAGGGCTCAATACTCTCCAGGACTACCGGCACAAGAGGAAATTTGCTGCAAAAGACGGTCTTCCTGGCGGTAAGAGACGATGCCACGGTGCAGACGCAGAGGATATCGTCTTAAAGGTACCAGAGGGAACTGTTGTGAAGGAGGCCGAATCCGGTAAGGTTATTGCGGATATGTCTGGGGACAACCGCCGCCAGATTATCCTAAAAGGCGGAAGAGGAGGCCTTGGAAACCAGCATTATGCCACCTCCACCATGCAGGTGCCAAAATATGCACAACCCGGACAACCTTCCCGTGAGCTGTGGGTTTTGCTGGAATTGAAAGTAATTGCGGATGTAGGGCTGGTGGGATTCCCCAATGTAGGCAAGTCTACCTTTCTTTCCCGTGTCACCAATGCACAGCCAAAGATTGCGAACTATCATTTTACTACCTTGAATCCCAATCTTGGGGTTGTGGACCTTCCGGACGGGCAGGGGTTTGTCGTGGCCGATATTCCCGGACTGATTGAAGGCGCGTCGCAGGGCGTTGGTCTGGGGCATGAATTTCTGCGCCACATTGAGCGTACAAAGTTGATCATACACGTCGTGGATGCCGCTGGAACCGAAGGCCGAGACCCTGTAGATGATATTTACAAGATTAATGCGGAGTTAGAAGCATATAATCCTGAGATTGCCAGCCGTCCTCAGATTATTGCAGCCAATAAGATCGACGCGGTCTTTTCAGATGACGGTGAGGACCCGGTTGCACGTTTAAAGAAAGAATTTGAACCTAAGGGTATGAAGGTCTATCCTATATCGGGTGTGACGGGAGATGGGTTATCAGAGCTTCTATATGCCATATCTAAGGAGCTTCAAGGGATGGATGCATCTCCTGTAATTTTTGAACAGGAGTATTTCCCAGAGGAAGAGCTGATTTATGAGAAGCTTCCTTACACAGTCGAGGTCGAGGACGGCGTCTACGTTGTGGAAGGTCCGAAGATTGAGAAGATGTTGGGCTACACCAATCTGGATTCGGAGAAGGGTTTTGCCTTTTTCCAGAAGTTCCTAAAGGAGACGGGGATTCTTAAGGAGCTGGAAACTGCCGGCATCCAGGAAGGCGATACAGTGCGGATGTATGGTCTTCAATTTGATTATTATAAATGATTTTCTTTGCAATTTATAGACAAATGGATTACAATAAAAAGGAGAAATGAAATGACAACAAAGCAGAGAGCCTACCTAAAGGGTCTTGCGATGAAGCTGGAGCCGATTTTTCAAATTGGAAAGAACAGCATGACGCCGGAGTTTACCAAGGCGATAGAAGAGGCGCTGGCAACTCGGGAGCTTATCAAGGTCAGTGTGCTTAAGAATTGTGCAGATGACCCTAGGGCTTTATCGGAGATGATTGCGGAGCGCACGCATGCAGAGGTGGTACAGGTGATCGGGAAGAAGATTGTCCTGTATCGGGAAGGGAAAGATAAAAATAAGAAGATTGAACTTCCAAGGTAGAATTACTTAAGAATTTTGGAACGGAGTTGGATAGACTATGAAGATCGGAATTATGGGCGGAACCTTTGATCCGATACACAATGGACATCTAATGCTTGGAAAGGCTGCCCTAGAAGCCTTCGGGCTCGACAGAGTCTGGTATATGCCCAATGGGAATCCGCCTCATAAAGACATTTCCTCAATTGAAACAGATGTAAAAGACAGGGTGGAGATGGTAAGGCTTGCCATATCCTCCTACCGAGAGTTCCGTCTGGAGCCCTATGAGGCTAAGCGGAAGGAAGTGTCCTATTCTTATAGTACAATGGAGTATTTCAAAGGAATCTACCCAGAGGATGATTTCTACTTCATCATCGGGGCAGATTCGCTGTTTATGATCGATCAGTGGGTGCACCCAGAAAGAATTTTTCCCACGTGTACCGTCTTGGCGGCTTACCGGGATGAGATTAACACCAGACATGCGATGGAAGAGAAGATTCGTGAACTGAATGACACTTACGGCGCCCGTATTCGGCTTTTGGTGACGCCTCTGGTTCGTATCTCCTCCCATGAACTTAGAAAAGATGTCCGTGAGGGCAGAAGCATTGAAAGCCGTGTTCCAAAGGCTGTCAACGATTATATTCTGGATAATCACCTTTATGTAGGAGAGAACAGCATATGAACCATAAGATCACCAAGATTCGACGGAAATTGATGACGGAATTGGACAAGGAGAGGTATGAACATACTCTAGGAGTTATGTACACAGCGGCAGCCCTGGCTATGTGCTATGGGGAGGATATTGAGAAGGCGCTGATGGCAGGGCTTCTCCACGATTGTGCCAAATGTTTGCCGGGCGACACGAAGATTAAGCTGTGTAAAAAATACCACCTGAGCGTGTCGGAGATTGAGAGGAGTAATCCAAGCCTTTTGCATGCGAAGCTGGGTGCTTTCCTTGCCGCGAAGAAGTACCATATAAAGGATAAGGAGATTATGAACGCCATTGCAAGCCATACCACTGGATGCCCTCATATGTCGCTTCTGGATAAGATTATCTATATTGCCGATTATATGGAGCCAGGTAGAAAAGAGCTTCCCAATATGGCAGAGGTGCGAAAATTAGCCTTTACCGATATTGATGCCTGCCTGTATCGGATTCTGGAAGATTCCTTAGAATATTTAAACAACAAGAATGTTCCCGTTGACCCAATGACGGAGAAAACATATCTTTATTATAAAAGCAAAAGAGAAGCAGGAGAGGAGGTGTAGTATGGAGCAGGTAAAAGAGATGGCACGTATTGTTTACCATGCGCTGGAGGACAAAAAGGGCGAGGATATCTGTATTATAGATATCGCCGGAATCTCCCCGCTGGCAGATTACTTCATCATCACGAACGGATCCAGCGACAGCCAGGTAAAGGCGTTGGTTGACAATGTGGAAGAGAAGATGCATAAAGCGGGACATTCGCAGATCCAACGGGAAGGGCTTAAGACCGGAAACTGGGTGCTTCTGGATTATGGCGATGTGGTTGTCCATGTATTTGATAAGGAGAACCGAGAGTTCTATCATCTGGAGCGGATCTGGAGTGATGGAAAGCGAATAGAGAGCATCGAAGAGTTGTAGGGGAAACAAAATGCCCTTTATAGATTTATGGTCTATGAAGGGCGTTTTGTTTCCCAAAGGTTAGTTTTCATTCAAATACCTCTTTGTATAAGTGCAGACTGCAAAACACAGTCCACATAAATCCTTTTCAATTCCGGTAGCCTGTTTCATACGCTGAAGCTGGGTTTTCTTGCAGACTTCTTTATGGAATAACTCTGCCCGTGAGGTCTGCGTATCCCAGGCTACACCTGTCAATGCATTTCCAGGACAACTTTCTACACAGACATTGCAATTACCGCAGAAGCTCTGGGTAATTGGCTTTGCAGTAGGCAGAGGAGCATCCGTCAACAAGCTGGACAAGCGGATTGCGCTGCCGTATTCTCTGGTAACTAACAGGCAATTTTTCCCAATCCAGCCAATTCCTGCTCTTGTAGCCACCGTCTTATGCGGCAGAGGAGTACGCCAATCATCATCCATTCTGACAACTTTCGTGGTATTGGCAAGTGCTTGGTATCCCCGTTCCTTTATAAAATCGGCTCCACATGAAACGATATGATCCAGTTCTGCATTCAGGGAATAATAAGCATCATAGTATTCTTTTGTAGGTGCATGCTGTAAATCCCGCACAATATGTTTCGGCACAGGAACAGCCACAGAAATACCGGCTTTCAGGCCGCCTTCTACGACACCCTTTAAATCAGCGATACCTATCAGCTTTGCACCTTTTTCTCTCAACAGACAGAAGAGCTCTTCCTTTAAATCCGCGGATATACACATCAATTTGATCCTCCAGCCCTTTTAATCGCAATATTCCCTATAAAGTACCTCCTGTATGAGCTTAGGCTGGATCTCAGGATACGTCCACTGATCAGACTGGACGGGGAGATTGTCCATCAAAAGAACCTCCGCCATCTCACTTTTCAACTTCTTACGAAAAGATTTGATATCTGCGAAATACAACATTCCAAAAGTTTCCTCACCGGATTGGTTCACTCGGTTCCGTCCGGTTACGGAATATGCACATACAGGCTCAATATGAAAATCTATGGCGCCGGTTTCCTCTTTTAGTTCCCGCTTGGCGGTATCCAATATATGCTCACGCCTCTCGCGGTGTCCTCCCGGACACTCCAAAGTATTCCGGTCCTTATGTCTGCAGAAGACCCACTTTCCGCCTGACGTTGCGACAATCACGGCGAACTTAAGCAGCCGATCCTCAATATGCTTATAAAATCTGACTTTCATAAAACTTCCTCCGATATAGTTCCTTATGTATTTTAGCTTTAGTCAAAAAATCGAAAAACGCCAATTACTTTACCAAGAATCTGCACATCCACCACAATAATCGGCTCCATTGTGTCGTTCTCGGGCTGGAGGCGGATATGACCGTCTTCCTTATAAAAGGTCTTAACAGTGGCTCCGTCCTCGATTAGAGCAACCACCATGTCACCGTTATGCGCAGTGGAAACCTGCTTTACAAGCACCATATCTCCGCTTAGAATCCCTGCATTAATCATACTTTCTCCCTTTACCTTAAGCATAAAGGTGGGATTGTTCGGCATATACTCCATTGGAATAGGGAAGTAGTTCTCAATGTTCTGGTCAGCCAGAATCGGTTCACCAGCGGCAACACGACCTATAATCGGAACGTTCACCATCTCACGGCGCATAAAATTAAAAGAATCGTCAAGAATCTCAATGGCCCTTGGCTTGGTGGGGTCACGACGGATATAGCCATTCTTTTCAAGGGTTTCCAGATGTGAATGAACCGAGGATGTGGATTTGAGGTGGACCGCCTCACAGATATCCCTGACTGCCGGCGGAAACCCCCGTTCCAATATCTGCGATTTGATATATTCTAATATTTCCTTCTGCTTTGGACTAATCTTACCTTGCGCCATACGAAACCTCCTTTTTCAATAATACTCATCTATATTTTAACACAAGAAATGTAAAATAGCAAACAGATGTTTAGAAAATATGTTCGTAAATATTTGCACTTCGGTGAAATAAAGAGTGAACAGTGCCAGATAGATCTATACGACAAATACCGATTTTTCCAAAAGATGTAGACAAAAAGCAACATATATGCTATAATGATTCATATTATCACATATATCGAGGGTTTGGGAGTTCTTTCAATATATAGTGTAACTAATTAATAAGGAGGTAGCTTGATGGCAGATACAAGGAATTATCATGAACAGACACGCATTGACCAGACCATCCGTCTTCGGGAGGTTTTAAAATCTTTGCCGCCTTTTGCAAAAGATTATTTTCGTGCAATCGAACCAAAATCCTCGGCAAAGACAAGGATCAATTATGCATATGATGTACGGATATTTTTTCATTTTCTCATGGAGAACAATCCCGTATACAAGGATTATTCTATTGAACAGTTCCGTGTAGACGATTTAGAGAAGCTAGAGCCTGTGGATATTGAGGAATATATGGAATATCTCAAGGTCTATGAGCGGGAAAATGAACTGATTACCAACAGCGAAAAGGGACTTGCCCGCAAGATGTCCGCGCTTCGTAGTTTCTATAATTACTACTATAAGCATCAGATTATCACGAAGAATCCCACATTGCTGGTGGATATGCCCAAATTACACGATAAGGCCATTATTAGACTGGATACGGATGAGGTCGCATTGCTTCTGGATTTTGTAGAGAATTGTGGAAGTCAATTATCCGGGCAGGCCCTTACCTATTATAATAAGACGAAGGAGCGTGACTTAGCAATCCTAACTTTGCTCCTTGGAACTGGTATCCGTGTGTCGGAATGTGTCGGGCTTGATATCAACGACGTAGATTTTAAGAATAATGGAATCACAGTGACTCGCAAGGGCGGCAATCAGATGATTGTCTATTTTGGGGATGAAGTTGCAGATGCACTTACTACCTATATAGAGGGCAGCCGTAAGTCGATTACTCCCCTCTTTGGCCATGAGAATGCACTGTTTCTATCCACCCAGAAACGCCGCATGGGGATTCAGGCCATTGAAAACATGGTGAAAAAATATGCCTGCCAGGTGACCCCCAACAAAAAAATTACGCCTCATAAGCTTCGCAGTACCTATGGTACGACTTTATATAAGGAAACCGGAGATATCTACCTTGTGGCGGATGTACTTGGACATAAGGATGTAAACACTACAAAGAAACATTATGCCGCAATCGATGAGGACCGGCGCAGACGTGCGGCATCGGCTGTGAAATTGCGGGAATTTTGATGTAAGAAAGGGATAATTAATTTATGAAATTACAGCAGCTTTTGAGTTATACCCGAAAAGCAGTTGATGAGTATGAATTGATTCAGGAAGGCGACCATATTGCAGTTGGGATTTCCGGCGGTAAGGATAGCTTGACACTGCTCTATGGGCTGCATGGCCTGAAACGGTTCTATCCAAAGCCATTTACTTTATCTGCAGTCACCGTAGATTTAGGATATTCAGAATGTGATTTTTCACCTGTAGCAGAGCTTTGCAGGGAACTTAGCGTACCCTATCAGATTGTTCAGACAGATATTGCGCATATCCTATTTGAGGAACGCAAGGAAAGCAACCCCTGCTCCCTGTGTGCTAAGATGCGCAAAGGCGCCCTCAATAAGGCTGTAAAGGAGATGGGGTGTAATAAGGTAGCATATGCCCATCACAAGGATGATATTATTGAGACTATGCTGCTCTCCATGCTCTTTGAGGGACGGTTCTACTCCTTCTCTCCTTGCAGCTATCTGGACCGTATGGAGCTGACCGTCATTCGTCCGATGATGTTTGTGGATGAAGCGGATGTCATCGGTTTCCAGAATAAATACAACCTTCCTGTCATAACAAGCCGATGTCCAATTGATGGATATACAAAGCGGCAGTATGCCAAGGAGCTTGTGGCAAAGCTGAATCACGAGCATCCAGGCGCAAAGCAGCGGATGTTTACCGCTATACTAAACGGCAATATAAAGGGATGGCCGCAACGGATATTACAGAAAAGATAAACAGACGGGGGAAGCTCTTTAAGGCATCCCCGCCTGTATTTTTATATGGTATTTACAGTTTTTTCTCGCAGTCACGCTCTTTTAATTCCACTAACATCTTGATGGCATCTGCCGTCCCTTGAATCCCCAGCTTTGAACTATTCAGGCAGAAGTCATAGCTGTCCGCAGCGCCCCATTTTTTATTACTGTAATAATTATAGTAACTCGCCCTCTTCTTATCCGTCTTTAGAATCAAGTCCTTTGCTTTCGCATCGGTCAAGTCATAGATACGTGCGATACGTCGGATACGAACGTCTAAATCCCCATGGATAAACAGCCGAATAACATTATCGTACTCTTCTAACGCATAGTCTGCGCAGCGTCCGACCAAAATACATGGCCCCTCGTCAGCAATCTTCTTGATCGCATCAAATTGTGCCAGAAATACCTTGTGATTAATCGGCATATCTGTATAACTTCCAGAGGTATATCCCAGAGAATAGGTGTCCATTACCAGAGAATATAAGAAACTGTTGGTTGGCTTCTCATCATGTGTCTCGAAAAGCTCTTGGCAGATTCCGATTTCCTTGGCGGCGCGGTCAAGCATCTCCTTGTCATACAACGTAATTCCAAGCTCATCGGCAACTTTATAGCCAATCTCCCTGCCAGCACTTCCATACTGCCTGCCTATTGTAATAATTGTATTTGTTTTTGCCATACAAATCACGCTCCTCTAAATTGATGGTTCTATTATATAACAATTTGAAAGAATTGTATATTATTTTCTAAAAATTTTGTCTATAAAACCTCTAACAACTGCTGGAAATATTCCGGCAGAGGAGCTTCAACCTCCAAATATTCCCCTGTTTTCGGATGAATAAAACCTAAAGTCTTGGCATGTAAGGTCTGCCCCAAAAGCTTTGGAAACGGGCATTTCCGTGGCCCATAAACCACATCCCCAAGCAGCGGATGACCGATACTTGCCATGTGTACACGGATCTGGTGCGTGCGCCCGGTCTCTAGCTTACATTGAATTAATGTATACTCACCGAAACGTTCCAGAACCTTATAGTGGGTCACTGCATGTCTTCCGTTTTTTGCATGGGTACTCATTCGTTTTCGCTCGGTGGGATGCCTGCCAATGGGAGCGTCTACCGTACCCTCCTCCTCCTTTATGTTTCCATGAACCACTGCCACATAGACCCTTTTCATGGAATGCTCCTTAAGCTGCTCTGCCAAGCTTTGGTGCGCCTTGTCATTCTTGCATACCACCAAAGAGCCTGTGGTATCCATATCAATACGATGTACAATCCCTGGACGCATCATTCCGTTAATCCCGGATAATTCCTGCCTGCAATGATACATCAGCGCATTGACCAGCGTACCGCTTAGATGGCCGGGAGCAGGATGTACGACCATCTGTTTCGGTTTATTGACGATAATGATATCTGAGTCCTCGTACAGAATGTCAAGAGGAATATCCTCTGCCACGATATCAGGCTCCCTGACCTCTGGCAGGATAATTTCAAGCCGGTCGCCAATAAGGAGCTTATAGCTGGCTTTCACAGGTTCTTGATTCACCAACACATTCTGCGTTTTTATTAGCTTCTGGATATAAGCTCTGGAGCAATCCGGCATTGTCTCCGCCAAATACCGGTCAATCCTCTCTCCCTCCTGGCTTTCTACGATGAACAATTCTTTCAAGGTCTTCCTCCTTATAATAGAAACAGACGAGTATGGCCAGCAAAAATGTAGCCACCGTCACATAGATATCCGCCACATTGAAAATCGGAAAATCGATTAATTTAAAATATAGAAAATCCACCACATAATTTAAAACAATTCGATCCACACAATTTCCCCATGCTCCTGCCATGATAAATACCGCACAGACACAAAGAGGCGCAAATCTGCTCTCCAGGGGGACTTTCAGAAAAAACAGTATAAAAGCAATACTGACCAAGAACACGCTGATAAAAAAGAAAATTCTCTGATCCTGAAACAGACCAAAGGCGGCTCCTCGATTCTCTAAATATTCAAACTGGAATACCCCATCCCAGATAATAAACGGCGGATTGCCCTTTAAATTCTTAAGCACCAGATGCTTCGTGAACTGATCCAGACAGACCAGCACAGAAACAGCGGTAATGGCAGCAAGATAATATATCTTCCTGTCCGGTTCTTTCATAGTCGTATTTATTTCTGCCATGTTACCCTCCCATCTTATGTGTGTCAGCGCACTAGATATATTTTCGCACAACGGTAAGATACCGTCCCTTTTTCGTCTCTGACAGTATTCCGCCATAGAGAATCCGTCCCATCTTACGAACTGAGATCATATCCCCTTCTTTTAGGCGATATCCATTGCTGGTTATGAGTTTTCCGTTGACAAACACCTTAGCTCCCTCGATATATGCAGTAAGCTTGCTTCTAGACAAAGGAAATGCAAGAGAAAGTACCGTATCCAATCGGATGGAGGCAACGGTTCCCTTGATTTCCTCATACTTTGGCTCGTAATCTTCTGGAAAATCCGGACTGAGGCTGACCATTACCGATGTATGGCGGATTCTGGTCAGATTTTCTCTGATATAGTCCGATAACTCTTCTTTTACAAACAGTATTCCTCGATTGCCCTCCACCATAATATCCCCTAGTTTGCATCGTTCAATACCAAGGTTCATCACCGCCCCCAGATAATCCCTGTGGGACAGCTCCTCCGAAAATCGCTTATTAAGCGGCGAAATCTCCAGAACCTGAAACGGATACTCCAAGGTATCCTCCAAATCCGAAAACGCATAAAGAGCATCAGGTAGAAAAGCAACCATCTGACGCTCTGATAAACCATACCCTCCATAAGTCATATACTGAGATTGAAATTGATGCTTAGGCGTGGTATGCAGGATATTCAATTCATTCAGATTGAGAAAGTCACTGAACATAACAATCCCGCGAAGGTATGCAGTTCGTGACAATTCGATCAGTCTCTTTTGCAGTAATGTCTCTTCTTTATTCATCATTCATAACCTGTATCCTAGAATCTGGAACGCATAGAGGAAGCGTCAAAAGAAGTATTCAAAAGATCCTGCAGATCTCCTGATATATCGACGTTCGTAGGCGTAACCAAGAAAATATAGTTCGAAATCTTCTGTAGATTACCGCTGATTGCAAAAGCGGCGCCTGATGTAAAATCAATAATACGTTGGGCAATCTCCAGATCCAAGCCCTCTAGGTTCAGGATTACTGTGCGCCCGCTCAACAGAGTCTCTGTAATCTCCCTGGCATCCTCCACGGAATTAGGCTTGATTACGCAGACCTCCATACTGACATTATTGTTCCTCCTAGACGCCGGCTGGCGCATTGGAGTCACTTTATTGCTGTTACTTGGACGCGACGATCTAGAGGAGCGTGCCGGCGGTTCATAGTCGTAATCGTCCTCCTCCTCCACATCATAGGACTCTTCTCTTCCACGACGGAAAAAGCCCCCCTTTTTCGGCTTCTCCTCGTAATCGTCCTCGTAGTCCTCGTCAAAGAACTCGTCGTCATCATAGTCGTCGTCATCACTCAGTCTCATAATATCTAAAAATTTATCTAATACTCCCATATGATAAAATGCTCCTATCTTCCGTTACTAGTGTACTGACACGTTTACATTTCGCCAAATGACTTGCCTGGATTTCCATCTGCAGCGTTGGCTTCACTCAACGATGCCACTGCATCGCCTCGCTTAGCCGCCTTGCAGTCTGAAAATCCATTCTGCGTCATTTGTCTGAAAGTAAATGTG
>BLMJ01000010.1 GCA_011960625.1 Lachnospiraceae bacterium
AAAATACCATCCATATCGCTTCCGATATTGGGATTGCCGCAATACGTTTGCCGAGGGAAGCTATGATTTCGGCGCAGAAGGGGAGTTTATCCTTACAGAGCATAAGGAAAATAAGTTCAGCGCATATTATTTCCTGTCCTGTGCGAAGGACAAAAGACGTAAGGTGCAGGAGATTCTGAAGGGATACTACCATGTGACGGGCAACCCGATGCTGCTTCCGGAGTACGGTTTCTACGAGGGGCACTTGAACTGTTATAACCGCGATGCCTGGTCTGAGGAATCCGGCAGTAAGGCATGGATTGTGAAGGGAAGCAGCCCCCATACCAGCGAGGGGCGGACAAGGTATGAAAGCGGTATGGCTACAGGCTACAGGCTTACGGATAACTTACATTCAGAATCCCTGAACGGAGAGAAACCTTATATTGCAACGGAAAACTATCCGGAGACGGTAGACACTCCTTACGAATATTCTGCAAGGGCGGTTATCGAGGAGTACCTCCATTATGATATGCCTCTCGGATATTTCCTTCCTAACGACGGCTATGGCGGCGGTTACGGACAGAACGGCTACTATGTGCAGGGCGGCGTGGATACGGAGGGGAACAGCAGCAAGGAACGGATTGAGGCTGTGGATTCCAACGTGGAAAACTTTGCAAGGTTCACAAAATTTGCCAACAGCAAAGGAGTTGCGTCCGGGCTGTGGACGGAGAGCAATCTTTCTCCGGATTCTGATAGTGAGACATACTGGCATCTTCTCAGAGATTTTCGTAAAGAGGTGACTGTGGGAGGAGCGACCACGCTAAAGACAGACGTAGCATGGGTTGGACCAGGGTATTCCTTCCAGCTTGACGGTGTGAAAACAGCGTACGATATTGTCACCACAAAAAAGAGTTTTCGACCCAATATCATTTCCCTTGATGGATGGGCAGGGTCGCAGCGTTTCAACAGCGTGTGGAGCGGCGACCAAACAGGCGGAAACTGGGAATATATCCGTTTCCACATTCCGACTTATATCGGCAGTTCTCTAAGCGGCAATCCCAATATCGGAAGCGATATGGATGGTATTTTCGGAGGAAAGGCCCTGATTGCTGTGAGGGATTATCAGTGGAAATCATTTACTCCTCAGATGTTGAATATGGACGGGTGGGGAAGTTACATGAAGGCGCCGTACACATTTGGGGACCCGTACACAGGGAT
>BLMJ01000011.1 GCA_011960625.1 Lachnospiraceae bacterium
GGGAGTATCTATACACTGGCCGGCTTAGACTTGAATTACGCCGTAGTTGTAATCGGGCCTGAACTCTATTATGATCCTGAGCGTGATATTATAGACGTTGATATTACTCATTTCTACGATAAAAATGTCAAGTCGAATACATCAATGGACGACATTAAAAGATTTATACTTAATACTTACGCTGTCTTAATGACTCGTGGAATTATGGGTACTTATGTCTATGCTTGTGATGAAAATCTGCGTGC
Organism: Lachnospiraceae bacterium; assembly: GCA_011960625.1. GTDB lineage: Bacteria > Bacillota > Clostridia > Lachnospirales > Lachnospiraceae > Sporofaciens. The sequence continues at coordinate 246 of BLMJ01000011.1, forward strand.
ATATTTACAGCAGTATATTCCTTTGGCATAAAACACAGCCTAAAATACGCTTCATCCCCGCTGCTTTTACTCTTCTGTCCGTTTTGCGGCGGGGATAATTCTGCCTGTCTTCTAATCGTGCTATTATCTCATTCCTATGACCATTCCAAGAATATACGGAATAAGCCAGATTACCCAGACTGCAATGCTAAGTCTGTGAAAATTCTTTGCTGAGGCTTCATTTTTCTTTACCAGAACAATCGTAGCCCATATTGCATGCACTATCATCAGAACAATAGCCAATGCGCCGGTTATGCCATGCAGCGATAATTGTCCGGAAAATATAGACTGCTTTGCAATCCGCCCCATCAAAATTGTTCCCGTTGTATCCATACAAAGTCCAAGCCAGAATAAAACTAAATGACTTTTTTTAAGCTGTTTGCTCCGATGCTCTGACCACACGCCCAGCGTGTAAAAAACTAAAGCTAATGTTATCGTAATAATTGCAATTATTAATGTCCCTGTCATTTATTCTAACTCCTCCATATGAAAACTTTCTGTTTTAAAATCACAATAATGCCTGCCCTTTATAGCTGTAAATTTCAATACGCAATAGTCGGGGTCCGTTACCCCCTGCTTATAATATATGGTATCTCCTGTGCACCAGATTTCCCGCTTTATTGCATCGTCCTGCAAAACTTCCATTGTACCTGTCAGCATAATGCCTTCATACTTAAAACGTCCTCTATTATAAAAATAGATACTTGCCTTCGGATTCTTCATATACTGCTGCGAACGCATGGAAGAGGTATTCGTCGAAAAATAAAAGCAATTCCCATCTATCTTGCGTGGTGTAAACATTGCTTTCATATTAGGAAAACCATCTTCATCTACAGAACCCACAAAAACTGTTTTTTGCCTTTGGATAAATTTGATGATATATTCTCTTTTTCTCATTGGAAATCCTCCTTGCTCAAAATTATTTGCTTGTTTGCAGATTTTCTGTCAAGGTTTCCAATATTCGGGCCAGATATACTTCAAATTGTTCCCGCTCCTTTTCTGTAAAACCGTGATAAAATAATGTATTCATCTGCTGAGATACAGCTTCATATTTTACCTGTAAAGATCTTGCATATTCGGTAAGCGATACAATCGTCTGGCGACGGTTCTGGGGGTTGATATTCCTTTCCACGATTCCCTTATTTACCATACCGTTTATCACAACAGATATCGTATTCTTAGCAAGCGAGGTTTTCTCGCTGATCTCGCTCATTGTAAGATTATCTGTTTTCCATAAAATGAATAAAATTCTTCCCTGCCCGCCGCTTATTTCAATGCCATTTTCAAGCAATAATCTCTCAAAAATCCTGTCCTGAAGCTGTTTTATTTGCGTGATATAAAATCCACCCTTTGTTTCCACACTATCACCTCAATTCTAGTGTGCTGACACATTTACTTTCAGACAAATGACGCAGAATGGATTTTCAGACTGCTAGGCGGCTAAGCGAGACGAGGCGGCGGTATCGTTGAGTGAAGCCAACGCTGCAGATGGAAATCCAGACAAGGAGGTTTGGCGAAATGTAACTGTATCAGTGCACCAGTTAGAATATTTCTAATTAGAACTTTTTTAATTTATCACAACTTGCGGAAAAAAACAACATAAAATACAACTTTTTTTCGACTTCACTATTGATATATGCCCAAAAACGATGTTATTTTTCCATAGGTGTATTCACCCTCAACCAAACCAAATTCAGGAGCATAATATTTACCATCGTATAACATGCCTGTCCACAGGTTTCAGAAGTGGGCTGCATAACCAGTTCTATTTTGTCGCCTCCTATTTCTATTGTCAGACTGCTATTGCTACAAAAAATTTGTGAAGCTGTCTGTCTTTGAAACACTGTCTACATGAATATAAACATCCATGCATGTAATTCCTTCTTTTTCATACACATGCTCAAAACAGGATAAAATACCCTCCTTTGGTTTTTCACAAAACCCGTTTGCCTGCAAAAAATCCAGTATTTTTTTATAGGCAATCGGAATACGTCCTAAAGACACTGCAAAAGGATCATATATTGTAATCACCGCATAATCCGCTTCTTTCTGTTCTGCAAATTCCACTCCCGGACAGCTTGTTTCAAAACCTTCCGGCAAAATATAAGCGGCTACATATCCGCGAAGCCCAAACCGATTCTGCATTTCGGATATAGCGAACGGGAAATCCCATCCTATTCTCATTGCATCCGGTTGAAATTCCAGCAGACCTGACCGCCTGGCCCAATTTTCCATATAGAAATTCACATCATCTTCCGGATTTGGCGTAAGCATAACATATCGCGCCATCTTGAATGCTTTCACTTTTTTTACTGTAATTTCTGAAAAAGCTTCGTCACAAACATTCATATCCTCCTTCACCAAAGCGTCCAATTTGCATGAAAAGACCTCGCTTAAAGAAACCAGTTTACTCAATTCCGGGGTAATTTCATCCGCTTCCCATTTAGAGATTGTCTGACGTGAAACCGACATCATCCCCGCTAACTGTTCCTGTGTAATCTTCTTTTGTTTTCTCAAGAATTGAATATTTTTTCCTAAACTCATAGAATTTTCCTCCTACGCTCGTATACATCTACAGCTTTATACTACCATAACCAGTAGAGAAAAAACACCAACTCCTAAACGCGGCTTCAGCCAGAATTGTCAACTGAAGGTTTACATTTCATCTGTCAGATTATGAGACGGGGCATTAGATAAAAGCCAATCCGTTACTTCTTTGCGTCCTGTCTCTCCAAAGTCAATTTCCTTTTTTTCCAAATCATATATAAGTAAACCTTCCTCATTTCTTACTGCCTCACTTAACACATGACCGCTTCTGTCAAATAGAATGGTAGGCGCTGTCTGATATGGAGATATTGTATTAACGCTCAATGTATATGTAACATTCTCAACAGCCCTTGTCACAATATGCGACTTTATCATTTCATATCGAAAAACATCCTCTTTATCGCTTACATCATAAAACATTACTATATTTATATTCGTTTGCTCTTTATATAGTTCTCTAAAATATTCCGGAAAACGTATCTCAAAACAAATCCTTATACCGATTTTCCAATCACCTACTTGAAATACTCCTTCATCATTTCCTATCTCAAAATTATCTTTATCCCATCCCCACAAAGCCCTTTTTTTATAACTTTGTCTTTCTCCAAATGGTGAAAAAAACAGAGCAGTATTATAGTATCTGTCATTCTCTTGTGTAATAGTCCCGACAATAACATTGATATCTAATAAATTACAGCTCTGTTGCAGCTCATTATATATGATATCCAATTTGGCAAAATTGACCTCTGCTGAACTCTTAAAATCTCTGGGCGGATACCCTGTCAAGGCACATTCCGGAAAGACAAGCAGATCAATTTGCTTCTCTTTTGCTTCATTGACAGCATATTTTATTTTGCTAAAATTGCTGTTCACATCTCCTGTAACAGAAAATTGATATGCGCCTATTCTCATATACTCCACCTCACTAAATCCAAGATTGTCTGAATCTCGCAAATTTTGTAAACTATTGATTTTTGTTCCTATTCCGTTTTTTCCCTACCTGTTTTCAAACCAATTCCACCATTGAAGCTTCAATAATTTTGTTCTCCGATATAGCCATTTTAGTCCTCCATTTCTTAATAGTTATTATGCGACTTTATCGGTAACTACAATGCAGAGTTTCATTTTGCAGATTTGATTATATCAATTGTTCTGTACTAATTTTTATGCATACATATTCTCTATTATATTCAGAAATCGTCTAGCAAAGCTTGATTTTTCCTTCGACTATACTTGAGATAACTTCAACTAAAAATTCATGCTCTCGAAACAATACTCTTTCTGCCAATGTTTCTGGAGTGTCATTCTCCATAATAGCCACTTTAGTTTGTGCTACAATCTCTCCGCTATCATACTCCGCATTGACCCTATGTATGGTAACTCCTGTTTCTTTTTCTTTGGCTTTGATAACTGCATTATGGACATTCATTCCAAACATCCCTTTTCCACCAAATTTAGGAAGCAGTGAAGGGTGTATATTAAAGATTCTATTATCATATTTTTTGCACTCATATGAAAGTTAGGAATATTTTCATTTTTAGCGCGTTATAAAGCAACAGAATCTCCATTATTACTTATTACAACTGCAACAGCTGCATTAATCTGTTCATTTTTACAGCCATCAATAATTGCTTGCAAATCACTACCGCCATGTGACACGAAGACTGCAATATTCATTTATGTACCTCCATAAATTAGAATGGGCTTCCGTTGATATATCCATTTACATAAAAGGGATTCTTAATCCCCCTCAAGATAGATTATCTATCATTTATCGCTCCATCACTGATATAATTCTAAAATTCATATCTTGTACCATGTGATAGTAATAGTCCATCTGTTAAATCTATACGCAAAATAATGGTATTTTCATCATCAAAATCATTATGTCCGTTGTCAATCCACTCAACAAAAGCTCTTTTCAGTTTTTCAGCAATCGCATGATTTTCTTTCTTCCCGAAATAGCCTAAATTGATTCCCTTTCCATGTGCAGTAAACCATTCACCAGCGATTGCAACGACTGGATTGTTTTCTATATGTTTTATTTTGTTTGAAAGTGCATATGTAATAATATGAAATGCCCCATTTTCATAATAAGCATTTACATATCGCACATGAGGAACTTCCTTTTCGATTGTTGCTAATGCAATAATTGTATCTTTTCAGCTTCTTGATTTAATTTTTTCATAATGTCTCCTTTACAGCCTTTAACTTGTTTCTAAAGCTTTTTCTCCACCTTCTCCAATTCATCCAACAGTGCCGGTCTTCTTGAATACGTCTGCTTCAATTCCTCAATTAACGACTTTGCAGTATCATTCCCCTTCCATTTTATAAGCTGTGCAATCTGCTTCGTCACCTTCTTATATTCTCGTCTATCCTTTGCCTGAGCACAACTCTCCCTTATTTCC
>BLMJ01000012.1 GCA_011960625.1 Lachnospiraceae bacterium
GCCCTTTGAAATCTCAATTTTTCCATCTCTCATATTTCTTTGAAAATATGCATTTCCCTCATTTTTTAAAACCTCTTCTTTAGCATTTTCACGTAACATCACTACACCCCCGCTTTGCTAAATCCATTCCTCAGACTTTACTTCCTTATCGCTTGCTAAAGATATCGCCAGACCTTCATTTCTTGTTATCTTTCCATTCAACTTTTCTAGATGTGGATTCAACCTTAAATACTCCAAAATATCTTCCGTAACAAAATCTTCTTTATCATTAGATACAAAATAGTTATAAATATTGCTAATTAGTTGATAATCCTCTGCCTGATCTAACGTCCATCTCTTATTTGAAATCCCAGCAATTGGACATTCCAGATTTTGGATTTTAAATAACTCCGGATGATTCTTGATATACATTGTCACATGTTCTCTCTCAGAGCTTAGACGCGCTTCCTTCCACATTCTTTTTAACGCAGGCCATCTAACAATCTCAATATCTAGTCCATCAGGAAAGCTTTCTGTCAATTCTGCCATATAGTCTATTTCATCCTCTATCTGCTCAATTGCCATGTCCAAATAACGCCAGTCAAAAAATGGACAATCCGCAGTTATTCTAACGATATACTCTGGCTGTATTAATTTTGCCGCCTGATAATATCTATCCAGTACATCGTTTTCTGAACCCACAAATACTCTTAGATTCATTTCTACACACAGTCGAATCAGTTCTAAATTATTCTTTTCGATAGACGTAACTACCATAACCTCGTCAATATGTCTGCTGCGCCTTACACGCTCTATTACCCATTGTAAAGCCGTTTTTCCTGCTATATCCTTTAATACCTTATTAGGTAGTCTAGTCGAGCCACATCTTGCCTGAACCATAACTAGATATCTCATTTTCTACCACCTCGCAGCTTGCTACTAAGAATCCGTACCACTATTCCAAAGAATAGGATTCACCAATTTCTCTTCAACATCTTCAAATTCTTTTTGAAAGGTTTTTATCATTTCTTCTGAAATTTTTTCATCCTGCATAGATAAATATTCCGATAAATGTACTTTATTATCTACACCAAACACTATATAATCAATATCGGGGTGTCCTCCCACATATCCAATCGCTGCCTTTAAGGGAGAAATGTGATATTCTCTGCATATAGATAAGAATCTCGTTAAGTATCTTTCAGCAAAGCGCATCTTTTTCGGCAGGCTGGCCGGCGACATCATAAGAAGTCCTTGTAGCAAAGAACTTCTAGCATACACTTCTATATCTTTCGCTTTTGCTTTATCAAAAAAACCACATTTATTAAGCCGTTGATCAAATACATTATAGGGAATCTGAATCACCTTTATTTCATCATACTCTACCGCCTTTAAAGCTTCCTCAGGAGTATATATTGAAACACCAATTTTTCTTGCAAATCCCTCTTTTCTCGCATAATCTAATACCTGTACCGCCCTATCGTCAAAAATATATTCAGCTTTATGAAAAAGAAAAGCTTCCAGTTCTGACACATTTAAGTTTTTTAAACTTTTGGAAATATTTCTTAATACTATATCTTTCCAAAAAATTTGAGGTTTTTCTGTAAATGCGTTTGACTGTAATTTAGATATAATTCTCATACGATTCTTTGAAACCAAACTTTTTTCTATATAATGACCAAGAGCTCTTTCGGCTGTTCCATATGAAGCGGCCGTGTCAAAATGGTCAATCTCATTCTCCATAGCTAATGCCAAAATTTCGTTTACCATTTCTTGGGAAAC
>BLMJ01000013.1 GCA_011960625.1 Lachnospiraceae bacterium
GCGAAAGCGCACGTTAACGGAACCAGGAATCTATATGAATTTTGGGGACGAAAGCTGTATCAGGAAGTACATGGTGAGGATAGAGTGATACTGAACCTTGCATCGAAAGAATATTCAAAATGTATTGAGAAATATCTTGAGCCGGAAGATACCTATATCACCTGCATTTTCGGGGAGTGGAAGAAGGGAAAGGTGGTACAGAAGGGCACACAGGCGAAGATGGCGAGGGGAGAGATGGTGCGTTTTATGGGGGAGAAGGGGATTCTGAATGTGGAAGAGCTTTGTGGCTTCGACCGTTTGGGGTATCATTTTGAAGAAGAACTATCGTCTGACAAGGAATATGTATTCATACGAAATTGAAAGAATAGGAGATAAGCTTATGGAATACGAAGGACAAATCTGCCGTGCGCCAATGGAGCGCGCTTCGTTCATGCTGCCGATTATGGTAGGCTGTTCCTATAATCGGTGTAAATTCTGCAACCTGTTCCGGCACTTGAGCTATCGGGAGCTGCCGCTTGCTCAGATTGAGGAAGAACTTGTTCGGGTTAAGGGAGTCGGCGGAAATCCCAAGCGGATTTTTCTGGGGGATGGGAATGCATTTGCCCAGAAGAGCGCCCGGCTGATACAGATACTTGAGATGATTCAGCAGTATTTTCCGGAGTGCGAAGAGATCAACATGGATGCAACCGTGACAAGCATCCTGAAACGTTCAGACGAGGAACTTCAAAAGTTTGGGAGGCTTAGGGTACGGCACCTGTATCTCGGCATCGAGAGCGGCCTTGACGATGTGCTGGCATTTATGGAGAAAGATCATAATCAGAATCAGGCATATGAGGCAATCCGGCGGCTGAAACAGGCGGGCATGATATTCGACGCCCATATCATGACAGGGGTTGCGGGGAAAGGAAGAGGGATGGAGAATGCAGGAGCGTTAGCAGAGTTCCTGAACCAGACCCAGCCGTCTCATGTGGTGAACTTCTCCATGTTCCTGCATAAAGAGGTTCCGTTGTACCAGAACATTCTTGACGGCAGTTTCATTCCGGCGTCAGAACGGGAGAATCTTGAGGAGGAACGTTATCTGTTAGAGCGGCTGGACGCAAAGGTTTTGTACGATGGATTCCATGATTTTATCCGGTTTCGGGTGCGGGGAAGCCTGCCGCGAGATAAGGAGAAGATGCTTGAGCGGCTTGAGGCGGAGATTTGCAGAACGCCAAATACAGATATCTATTCCTATGTGCAGGGGCAGTGTCCGGCGTTGGAAAAATGTGAAGGCGGGGATATCTGGAAATGTGATTGATTATTATGAGCATGGTAACGAAAAATGCCATTAGAAGGGATACGATTGCGGGTGCAAAAAGCGCAGCCTGCAATCGTATCCAGAAGGCCGGTACATTGGAATCAGCGAACAAAAAACTTGCGTATCAAACAACTAATGATGCCTGCGATACATAGGGGCAAAAGCAGCGTGTGTATGGAGCCGTATACGTTCAACGCGCCCCGTACACCCTGAAGAAAAGCCGGTGAAGAGGGAATGAATCCGTTAAACAGATAAGATAGGAAAGAACCCGCATAGATAAAAATAAAGGAAAATAACCCTCTGCCCGTATCTATGAGGCAGTCCTTGTGATCGTGTTTTTTACTTCCGGTTATAACCAAAAGGAAAGTGAAAAATTCAAATAAAAGCAGGAAAATGGCTATGCCGGTGTATGCGACTAGAATATAATTTTTATCAATAAAGGCGCGGAATACATCGCCGTAAGCGCTGTGATTCTTCCAGAAATATTCTGCTAGCAGGCAGAAGATCACAGCGGTCAGGATTAATGTGGCTGCACGCAGCAATATATTCACAAATTTATAGACTATTTTGCCTCCGGTCTTAAGGGTCTTGGCGGCAGGCGAGACTAAATTCGGAGCTTTGCGTCTCTTGCGCCTGCGATTCTTATCTGTATTTTTTACATTCTCATCAAGCTCTGACAATGTGGAAAGAACGTCCTCATAGTCGTCGTCTTCTTCCTCCCCATCGGCTGCGTCTCGCAGAAGTTCGGAATAATCTTCTTGGTAGACGACTTCGAAATCATCGTCGAAAATGTCTTTGGTTTTATTTTTACTCATATGGAAGCCCTCCCTTCAAACGTTTTTTTATTGTAGTATGTTTTATTCAAATACTCAAGAGATATCACAGAATGTTCACGAAGATATAAGGTTTTCTTTAGATTATAAAAGAACTATAAAATAACTTTCAAGATTCCTGTCCTTGTAGTATAATATTCCAGGCAAGATTCTTGTGACATAGGGATTAAGGAGCTGTGTAATTTATCTATGGGGTAGATTTATACAGAGTTCCGAAGTAGTGAAGAAAAGGAGCGTATGAATATGCTTGAAGTAAACAATCTGACATTTAAGGTGAATGAAAATGGAATAGAGAGAAGTATCGTTAAGAATATAAGTTTTCAGGTAGAGGACGGAGAGATGCTTGTAATCACAGGGCCAAATGGCGGCGGAAAGTCTACGCTTGCCAAGGTGCTCATGGGAATCGAAGAGGCAGATGAGGGACAGATTGTACTGGACGGGGAGGATATCACAGCTTATGATATCAACCACCGTGCAAATGCCGGGATTGGTTTTGCTTTTCAGCAGCCGCCTAGATTTAAGGGGATGACGGTGATTCGTCTGTTGTCTCTGGCAGCAGGACGTAAGCTTAAGGAGTCGGAATGCTGCGGCCTGTTAAGCAGAGTGGGGCTGTGCGCCCAGGAATATGTCAGAAGAGAGGTAGACGGGACGCTCTCTGGAGGGGAGATGAAACGTCTGGAGATTGCGACTGTATTGGCAAAGCCGCATAAACTCTGTATATTTGATGAGCCGGAGGCAGGGATAGATCTGTGGAGTTTCTCCATGTTGATTCAGGAATTTGAGAAGATTCACAGTAAAAAAGCGGAGAGCTTGATTTTAATCTCACATCAGGAACGAATTATCCAGATGGCAGATCGAATCATGGTGATCGAGGATGGCACAATCGGGGCGGTTGGTTCCAGGGAAGAGATTCTTCCCAGATTGTTAGAGAAGGATGACAGTTGTACCTGCATGAATCATAAATAGGAAGGGAGTGGGAGACAATGGGAGAATTATTGGATAAGATTACGGAAAAGATACTGCGGCAGATTGATGGGGCAGGATTTCAACAGGAGGGAGCGTTTAATCTGCGGCATAATGGGATTGCCCTCTGCCATGGTGACAGTGAGCATATTAAGATCAAAAAGAAAGAAGACAGACAGGGCATTGACATTTTCATAGATGGTGAGACGAAGGGGGGAACAGGTGCATATTCCGGTAGTGGTAGATGCCTCTGGAATGAAGGATGTGGTCTATAATGATTTTTATATTGCCGAGGGTGCAGAAGTGACGATTATTGCCGGATGCGGAATACACAACAGCGGCTGCAACGAGACCCGCCATGACGGGATCCATTCCTTCTATGTAGGGAAGGGGGCCAATGTGCGCTATGAAGAGAAGCATTATGGAGAAGGGGAAGGGATAGGCGCAAAGGTTCTGAATCCTGTCACGAAGATTTTCCTTGATGAGGATGCGGTATTTACCTTAGATACGGTTCAGATTAAGGGGGTAGATTCTACGATTCGAGAGACTGATGTGAAGATGGAGCGCAATTCTAAGCTGTACGTAGTGGAGAAATTGATGACCCATGATAATCAGGCGGCAGAGTCTAATATGGAAGTTCAAATGAATGGGGAGGGAAGCTCTGCCCAGATTGTATCGCGCTCAGTTGCAAAAGGCCGCTCTAGGCAGGTGTTTCATCCGAAGGCAGTGGGAAATGCAGGGTGCCATGCGCATGTACAGTGTGATTCAATTATTATGGATCATGCCGAGGTCAGCTCTATTCCAGAGATAAATGCAAGGCATCTGGATGCAGCCATTATTCATGAAGCTGCTATTGGGAGAATCAATGACGAGCAGTTGGTAAAGCTGCGCACCTTGGGAATGACGGAGGAAGAGGCAGAAGAGGTTATTATTGATAATTTCCTGAATTAATGAAGAAGGCTTTTACAGATATCCATACGATATACACGGAATATAGTATCTATCATGCGTATATCGTATGGATAAATTCAATATTTTGTAAGCGCTTTTTAGAATATGGGCTTTTAATGTTTTGGCATTTCAACTACTATATAAACAGCATAGGAGTCGCCGGTTGTATGAATCATTTTAACTTTGCCGCCCTTTGCAAGCGCTTCATTCACTTCTTTTAAATTATCATACTGTACAAAAAATACTTTTTCCATAAAAACCTCCCATATGCTATTCTGGTTTGAGCGAAGATATAATTGATTTAATTGAATGAATCATCAAAGAGGTAAATGCAAATCCATACAATAAACCAGATACAACCCTTTTCAAATTTGTGGATTCGTATGTAGTAAGATATTGGATTGTACCATCAATAATCAACGGAAGGGTTAATACAGAAATAGAGTATTTTATCGTAATAAAGGGCGAAAGCAGAAATGCCATTATATGACCCATGGCTATTCCTGTACACCTGGCACATAAAGGAAATTGATATCCAAATAGGAAAAGACTTCGCTGCGGCATTTGATGGCATTTACAATATTTATTGCACCATCTCATGGAGTTCATCCATAAGTTTTCTAAATCCATTATACCTTGAATTTCTTTCCGCAATTAGAACAAATCCAAAAATTTGTTGAATTAATTTGTTTGCCCTTTCCACAAGCGCCGCATAGTACACCGATAGGGCCTAAAATCAATGCTCCGCAGCAACCTTTGCTGGCAGAAAAATCTTTTCCTTTTGTTGATGTTTGTGTGATGACTTGACAATTCTCATTGCCGCATCTTGGACATTTCATATCCGATCCTCTCTTTCTCTAAAAACTTTAAATCGTACTATCTCACTTTATAAT
>BLMJ01000014.1 GCA_011960625.1 Lachnospiraceae bacterium
CTGCCCATTCCTCCAGAATTTTCAAAGGCTTTTTCTTTTTTAATAAGGGCGCATACTTTTGAGCCATATTTTCGTAGATGCTGTTTGTTAGGTCTCCTTCTTCAAGATTCCATAGAAGTTTTAAGGCTGTCTGTCCAGCCAGCTTATGATCCGGATTAAGCAGGCTTTGGAAGAAGCCTATGGCGCCCCGTACAGAAGGCTCGGTCAGATAATCATCTCGTCCTGATACCACGTAAGGGATTCCCTCTTTTTTTAGACAGGTCTCCAACAGCTCTGCCTGCCGGTGGGTTCGGTACAGTACCGCAATATCGTCGAAGCTTCGGAGACTGCCTTCATTTTCCGGAAATATTTCCTGTGCCTCAAGCATTCCGATGCCTCCGGCGAGGCGGTTGATTTCTTTTGCTATGAAGATTGCTTGTGACGCCGTACTGTCTGCCGTCACAAGTCTTACGGCGCTTCCCTTTGGTCTGTTTGGCTGTAAACGCCTGATGCCTCCCGGGTTTTTAGAAATAAGCTCTGACGCAAAGGCAAGAATCTGGGGGGTGGAGCGGTAATTCTCTTCAAGGACAAGCGGGCAGGCATTGGGAAATTCCTCCATAAGACGCTTAAAACAACCGGCGTCGGAGCCTCGGAAGCCATAGATGGATTGGTCGGCGTCTCCGATGACAAACAGTTCTTTTCCCCCTTCATTCCAAGCTTTCACAAGCTGATATTCAAGGGGACTAATATCCTGAAACTCATCCACAAGGAGATAAGAGAAGCAGCAGTCCCCAGATTTGCTGCGGGCAATACAAAGCGCTTCTATCAATATATCGTCAAAATCCATGAGCTGCCACTCTCTGAGAAAATCCTGATACGCCTCAAATGCCTGGGCAAGCTTTGGGTTCGGCGTCTCACTTTGTCCGCGGCAGTCAGTCCAATAAGGTCTTGTCTTATAATCTGAAACAGCATTTAGAAAACTCAGGGGAGTCATATCTAAATGGAACGTCTTAATCAGCTGCGCCGCCAAATCTTTTGTTTCAGTTTCACCGGCAAGGGACGCATCGTTACCGTTTTCCTTCAAAAGTTTCCATGCTATGGAATGAAAGGTTCCGATGGTGAGTTTCTTTGCGGCGGCATTTTTTCCCGTCTTTTTCCGGATACGTTCCCGCATCTCCTC
>BLMJ01000015.1 GCA_011960625.1 Lachnospiraceae bacterium
GGATGAGAGCAGCCTGTATAATTCCAGCTCAGATAATGTAGCGGCCAATACAATGGTTGCCTTTCTGTCTGAGAACTCGGAGAGAATATTTAAAGACAAAAAGACATTTATGACATTTACGCCGACGCTTCTGTTTCGGAATACGCCGAAGATTTTCGACAAAGATAAGGTTGTAATCCAGATTGAGGACAACATTGTTGTCCACTCTCTGGCGGCAATTCTGATCAGTAAGTATCGCGAGGATGGATATCATTTCGCAATTAATGATTTTCAGTTTACACCCAAGTATTTCAGCATGCTGGAATACGTGGATTATATTAAGATGGATCTTTCTAACAAGCTGGAAGGGATGCAGCGGCGTTCGATTGCCAATGTAATCGATATGGCCCATGGGTTTCAGAAACAGTTTATTGCCACAGGCGTAAATAGTAAGGAAGTATACGACTGTGCAGTGGAACTGGGCGTAGACTATGTGGAAGGCAATTATATTGCCGGAGCTACCACCTCAAAGACAAGTAAGATGGACTTTATGCAGGGGAATCTCTATCAGCTTATTGTGGAGATTACCAAGGATGAGCCGGATGTAGAGATACTGGAAGAGACGATTATCAGGGATGCGTCCCTTACATATGCGCTGTTAAAGATGGCGAACTCTGCATATTTTGCTGTGCATCATGAGACTACTTCCGTTAGGCAGGCTTTGGTGCGTGTTGGAATCAGCCAGTTGAAGCAGTGGGTATATTTGCTTAGTTTTGAGGATAAGCAGAATAAATCAGAATCCGAGGAATTGCTGAAGGCATCCTTCATGCGCGCTAATTTTGCATCAGCATTGGTGAAGAGGCTGAAGGATTTTCCGATTAACAGTTCAGACGCTTACCTTTTGGGAATGTTCTCTATGCTGGAGTATATGATTGACGCTCCAATTGCAGAGATCCTTTATGAGATACCGATTTTGGAAGAAGTGAAGGATGCGCTGATTCGAAAAGAAGGTAAGGCAGGACGTCTGTATGAGTTGGTTCTCAGCTATGAGAGGGCCGACTGGGGTGAGATTAAGGAGATTTCAGAGGAATTGGGACTCAAGACCAATGAGATGGCGCAGATCTACACGGCCCGCGCCGCCGCC
>BLMJ01000016.1 GCA_011960625.1 Lachnospiraceae bacterium
ACGTAATAATCAGGGTAAAATTACAGTAAGGCATCGCGGGGGCGGACACAAGAGAAAATATAGGATTATTGATTTTAAGAGGAATAAAGACGGCATTCCGGCAAAAGTAATCGGCATCGAATACGATCCTAACAGGACAGCCAATATCGCGCTGATTTGCTATCATGATGGGCAGAAAAGCTACATTCTCGCACCTCAGGGGCTGACAGACGATATGATCGTTATGAATGGCCCGGAAGCTGAAGTAAGAATCGGCAATTGCCTGCCTCTTGAAAATATTCCGGTTGGTACACAGGTACACAATATTGAGCTGCATCCCGGAAAAGGCGGGCAGATGGTTCGCTCCGCAGGGAACAGCGCACAGTTAATGGCGAAAGAAGGAAAATATGCAACCCTCAGGCTGCCTTCCGGCGAAATGAGAATGGTGTCTATTGTTTGCCGCGCAACAATTGGTGTTGTGGGAAATGCAGACCATAACTTAATCAACATCGGTAAAGCAGGGCGTAAACGCCATATGGGCATCCGTCCTACGGTACGTGGTTCTGTTATGAACCCGAATGACCATCCGCACGGCGGTGGTGAAGGCAAGACTGGTATCGGGCGTCCGGGGCCGAGTACACCTTGGGGCAAACCTGCTCTTGGCCTTAAGACACGTAAGAAGAAAAAAGCGTCCGATAAGTTGATTATTAGAAGAAGAGACGGCAGAAGCATTAAATAATAGGAGGAAGAACAATGGGCAGATCACTGAAAAAAGGGCCATTCGCAGACGCAAGCCTGCTGAAAAAAGTAGATGCTATGAATGCAGCAGGACAGAAACAGGTAATCAAAACCTGGTCCCGCCGGTCTACGATTTTCCCTTCATTTGTAGGGCATACATTTGCAGTTCATGATGGAAGAAAGCATGTGCCTGTATATGTTACAGAAGATATGGTTGGCCATAAGCTGGGTGAGTTTGTTGCAACCAGGACTTACAGGGGCCATGGGAAAGACGAAAAGAAATCGAAAGTAAGATAATTTGGAAGGAGGAGCAAAAAAATGGCAAAAGGACATAGAAGCCAGATTAAGAGGGAAAGAAATGCGCAGAAAGATGTCAGGCCTTCAGCTAAGTTATCTTACGCTAGGATTCCTGTTCAGAAAGCATGTTTCGTTCTCGATGCCATTAGGGGCAAGGATGTAACTACCGCCTTAGGTATTTTGGAATATAATCCCAGATATGCGTCAGGCGTTATTAAAAAATTATTGGAATCGGCGATTGCAAATGCTGAATACAAATATAGCCAGGATCCGACGAAATACCCGAATCCGGAAAATCTTTATATAGCAGAGTGTTTTGCAAACAAAGGGCCTACAATGAAAAGAGTAAGACCGAGGGCACAGGGCAGGGCTTACAGGATCGAAAAGAAAACGAGCCATATCACAGTTGTGCTTGATGCAAGATAAAGAAAGGAGAAAGGTTATTCATGGGACAGAAAGTTAATCCTCACGGCTTAAGGGTCGGCATTATTAAAGAATGGGATTCCAGATGGTATGCTGATGCTGAGTTTTCAGACTTCCTGATTGAAGACTACAAGATAAGAAAATTCATTAAGAAGAAATTATACAGCGCCGGCATTTCAAAGATCGAAATTGAAAGAGCATCTGACAGAGTTAAAATCATTATCTACACAGCAAAACCGGGTGTTGTTATCGGCAAGGGCGGTGCGGAAATTGAAGTGACGAAGAAAGAACTTTCCAAGCTTACGGATAAGAAAGTTCTGGTGGATATTAAGGAAATCAAGAGACCGGATAAGGATGCCCAGCTCGTGGCGGAAAATATTGCGCAGCAGTTGGAAAACCGTGTATCTTTCAGACGTGCGATGAAATCCTGCATGGGAAGAACGATGAAAGCGGGAGCGCTTGGAATTAAGACAGCCTGCTCCGGACGTCTGGGCGGCGCCGATATGGCACGTACAGAGTTCTACAGCGAGGGAACCATTCCCCTTCAGACGCTGAGGGCGGATATTGATTATGGCTTTGCAGAAGCCGACACAACTTATGGTAAAGTTGGTGTAAAAGTATGGATTTACAAGGGTGAAGTACTTCCTACTAAGAACAAAAACGAAGAAAAGGTATCTTCGGAGGAAGGGAGCGATAAATAATGTTAATGCCTAAAAGAGTAAAACGTCGTAAACAATTCCGTGGTTCTATGAGAGGTAAAGCGACCCGTGGCAACAAGATTTCTTACGGTGAGTACGGTATTGTAGCATTAGAGCCATGCTGGATTAAGTCCAACCAGATAGAAGCAGCCCGTATCGCTATGACGCGTTATATCAAGCGTGGCGGTAAGGTTTGGATTAAAATTTTCCCTGACAAACCAGTCACAGCGAAACCAGCAGAAACACGTATGGGTTCCGGAAAAGGTACTTTGGAATACTGGGTAGCAGTTGTTAAGCCGGGGCGTGTAATGTTTGAGATTGCCGGTGTATCCGAGGAAATCGCTAAAGAAGCATTACGTCTTGCAACACACAAGCTTCCATGTAAATGTAAAATTGTCTCTAAAGCAGACTTGGAAGGCGGTGCATCAAATGAAAACTAAGAAGTATGTAGAAGATTTAAAGACAAAATCAGCTGCAGAACTGGCACAGGAATTAGTAGCTGCTAAAAAAGAACTTTTCAATTTGAGATTCCAAAATGCAACAAACCAGTTGGACAATACAGCCAGGATTAAAGAGGTAAGAAAGAACATTGCCAGAATCCAGACGGTTATCACACAGAAACAAAAAGCTGAGTAATAGCCGGTAAGTATGAAACTTGTTTGTTAGAAAGGAGAATCGACTGTGGAAAGAAATCTGAGAAAAACACGTACTGGAAAAGTGACCAGCAACAAAATGGACAAAACGATTGTTGTGGCTATTGAAAACCATGTAAAACATCCTCTTTACGGGAAAATCGTAAAGAAAACTTATAAATTAAAAGCGCATGATGAAAAGAATGAATGCAACATCGGCGATACTGTAAAAGTAATGGAGACAAGGCCTTTGTCCAAAGATAAAAGATGGAGACTTGTTGAAATTATCGAAAAAGCAAGATAATAGTATTACACATGATTTCCTTGGAAAGTTCGGTTCTTCAACCGTTCTTTTGAAGAAAGCCCCGGAAGGTACCGGTGTTATCGCCGGCGGCCCGGCGCGTAGCGTATGTGAACTTGCAGGGATTAAAAATATCCGTACAAAATCACTGGGCTCCAATAATAAGCAGAACGTTGTCCTTGCGACAATCGCAGGTTTAAGCCAGCTGAAAACTCCTGAAGAAGTGGCCAGAAACCGTGGCAAGTCTGTAGACGAGGTTATGGCATAATAGCAGCGGACGCATGCGCAAATAAACAGGAATGCATTTGCTGCATGAAAAGGGCTGCTTGATGCAGTTCTTCGAAGAGGTATGGAAAGGAGAAGATGGAAGTGGAAGGTAAAACATTAAAAATAACATTAGTGAAATCTCCTATCGGAGCAAAGCCTAAGCATAAGAAAACTGTTATGTCAATGGGGCTGCGTAAGCTGAATAAATCTGTAGAATTGCCAACTTTTTCTTTACTGATACCCTTAACAATAATGACATTCTGTCCTTCCACTACTGTTTCGATGCCTTCCGGATCTTCCATCTCTACCGGATGGGAATAGCCCAGGGAGAGAGTCAGTTTCTTGCCGGCTTTAGCGGCCCTGTAACCAACGCCGTTTACTTCCAGCTTCTTCTCATAACCCTGTGTTACACCGATTACCATATTATTAATCAATGTTCTCGTAAGGCCGTGAAGGGATTTCATCTTTTTCAGGTCATTAGGCCTTGAAACAGTGATTTGCTCCCCTTCCATCTTAATTTCCATTTCCGAAGGCAGCACTCTTTCAAGTGTTCCTTTAGGACCTTTTACAGTCACTTTATTATTTTCTGCAATATCCACAGTTACCCCTGCCGGAATCGCGATTGGCATTCTTCCTATTCGTGACATGCCCGTACCTCCTATATTTATATTCTAAATTTCGTTATAGCCGATACGCCAACTACCGCCAACGCATCATTACCAGTTCCCACCAACATTCAACCAATGCACCCTTCACCGGTTCAGCCGGCATCCCAACGCCAGCCACCAAACCCAGTTCCCGCCAGTGCACCGGAAGAACGTGAACGTTCTTCCCAAACAAAACATAGTGTTTCTTAGGCAATGTCCTTTATTGCCTTAGAAACTCTTTTTAGCAGTTCGCCTTGCGAACTGTTTGTTACCAGACGAATGCTAAAACTTCTCCGCCTACATTCAGTTCCCTGGCCTTTTTATCTGTAATAACGCCCTGGTTCGTAGAAATGATTGCCACTCCGAGCCCACCAAGTACCCTGGGGAGTTCATCCTTGCCGGCATACACACGAAGCCCCGGTTTGGAAATCCTTTTCAGTCCTGCGATCATTTTCTCATTTTTATCCGCACCGTATTTCAGAGTAATACGGATTGTTTTAAAATTACCGTCATCAATTATATCCATTTTTCTGATGTACCCTTCATCCAAAAGAATCTGTGCAATTGCCAGCTTCATTTTGGAAGACGGAACATCTACTGTATCATGTTTTGCAGTATTCGCATTACGGATTCTTGTAAGCATATCTGCAATCGGATCACTCATTGTCATGATTTAGTTTCCTCCTTCTCCTATTGACTTGAATCATGTTTTACGAACAAAACATGGAGTTGGGACTCCATTTGTTCTGTTACCAGCTTGCTTTCTTAACGCCAGGAATCTGGCCCTTATATGCTAACTCGCGGAAGCAAATTCTGCAAACTCCGTATTTTCTTAAATAAGCATGTGGACGGCCACAAATTTTGCAGCGGATATATGCCCTTGTAGAGA
>BLMJ01000017.1 GCA_011960625.1 Lachnospiraceae bacterium
GCAAGAATCCAAGATGTATCACTTCCATTGAGCAGGGGCTTGACCATGTGTTCTCCTGATATTGTTGTCCACTTTGCAGGCGTATTTCTGAATAATCATAAGAAAGATACCATAGTAAATATGCTTGAATGTAATATTATTTTTTCAACGATAGTCGTTGACGCAGCCGTTTGCGCAGGATGTAAAAGGTTCATAAATACAAGTTCCTACTGGCAGCATTATAAGAAAGAAAGGTACAACCCGGTGAATTTATATGCGGCGGCTAAGCAGAGCTTTGAAGACATATTACTCTATTATACAGAGGCAAGGGAGTGCAGCGTAATTACCCTTACAATTTTCGATACTTATGGGCCATGGGATTACCGGAGAAAAATTTTGAACTTGGTTATGGAGCTGGAGGAGGGAGATGAGCTTGGAATGTCTGACGGGCTTCAAAAGATGTATTTTTGCTATCTTGACGACGTGGTCTCTGCGTATGGCGAAGCGGTGAAGCGATGCATGGATAGTCCCTTAGGCAGCTGTGAGAAATATGCGGTTCGGGATGAAAAACCGGTAACATTAAGAAAGGTAATTGAGACATTACTGGAAGTATCGGGAAAAAAGATAACAATAAATTGGGGAGAACTCCCGAATAGAGAAAGGGAAATTTCCGACCCCTCCGACATAGGAAGAGTCCTGCCGGGATGGAAACCTGCGTATACGTTAAGAGAAGGTTTTGAAGCTATGATGAAAATACGAAGTTAAAGGGGAGTTTTGATGAAGTATTATGTCATTCAAGATCATAAATGCAGCCAAACATGGGAGAATAAAAAGATTGCACTCGTGGCCCATGTAAATTATACAGACTTGATAGATACCTGTTTTTCGTATATTGAAAGGGTTCCGGATTATATAGACATCTATATAACGACAAAAGGCGAGACGAATATAAACCGGATTGGTTTGAAGCTGCGTCAATTGAATAGAAAGAATGTAGAAATAATCGTCCCTCGTGACAGAGGGCGAGAAATAAGCGGATTGTTGGTCGCCTGCAGAGAAAAGCTGGAACAATATGAGTATATAGGATTCGTCCATGATAAAAAGAAGAATAAGGGCGAACCGTATCAAACAGTGGGACAGTCATTTTTTGAGCTATTATGGGAAAATACATTGAAAAGCAGAAGATATATTGAGAACATAATCTCTTTGTTAGA
>BLMJ01000018.1 GCA_011960625.1 Lachnospiraceae bacterium
TAATGTACTGATTTACACTTACGGGATTCAGACGGTGCAGTAAGGTCCCCTAGTCTAAAAGGTCAGGACACCGGCCTTTCAAGCCGGAGATATTGGGTTCAAGGTCTTCGCGCTACTTCGGTCGGTGCTAAGCATGGCCCGCCGGACCATAGCACCCCATGGGGCTCACTGTGACCATAGGATATCCGTAGTCCAGCAAATTGTGGATCTGCGCTAGTCGAAATGGAATGTAGACAGATTCTCCTTGGTCACATCTCAGGATGGGTAGCCTAGTGGCGAAGGCGACATATTGTAAATCTGTTACAAGGAAACACCGCAGGTTCGAATCCTTCCGCAAACGCTTGAAAATGTGACAATCTAATATTGGTAGAGCAATTAAAAAACAGATTGCTATGAAAACTCCGTGTGGAATTTTGAAGTCCAACACGGAGTTTTATATAAATTTTTAAATATTATCTGGTTGCAATATTTTTTCACTTAATTCTACTATAAATTTATGAGATAAGGACGGAATTGATTTGGCTTTATCAGTGCAAAGCCATTTATCTTTAACCGCCAAATCTCGACTGGCTGCTTACTTCTGAAGCCTTAGAACATGCGTCCAAGCTTCTTCGTCAAATTCCCTGTCCTTGAAGTAAAATTTTCTGTCTGCCTCTGTAATCTGTCTAATCACCCTACACGGATTCCCCGCCGCAATCACCCAGTCTGGGATATCCTTCGTTACGACACTCCCTGCACCAATCACCGTATTATCGCCAATATGCACCCCGGGGCAGACTACCGTATTGCCGCCAATCCAAACATTATCCCCGATTGTCACCTCAATTCCATATTCATAGGCTGAGTTACGCGTATCTGGATGTACAGGGTGTCCTGCCGTATAGATTGCTACGTTCGGCGCCAACTGGCAGTTATCTCCGATTACAACCTTAGCCACATCTAAAATCGTACAATTATAGTTTGCAAAAAAGTTCTTCCCCACTTCAATGTGAGAACCATAGTCACAGTAAAATGGCGGATTAATA
>BLMJ01000019.1 GCA_011960625.1 Lachnospiraceae bacterium
GATATGATTGAAAAACATTATTGATCTGTAATGACGGTGAAAAATTTTACGCTCCTGATATCCTAAGAAGGCCCACTCCGTCATATCTGTCCACTCATGGTTCGCCCTGTCATATACCTGCACATAGCCAATCCTGGAGGGATGCATCCGAACACTGTTGGATTCATATTCTTTTCCGGTGTATGGATTCATATCCCCCTTGTCTTCCTCATCTTCTTGGGGTATTTCTTCCTGATATGTTTCCTCCGGATAACCAACATTTAGATATTCCCCTTCATATATCCCGTCTGAATATCCGTCTTCTGAATATTCGTTTTCTGAATATCCGCCAACATAGGATCTGGCTGAGTATCCGCCTTCTGGTTCCTCTTCTCCATAGGTTTCAACCGAAAATTCACCCGAAAAATGCCCTCCATCATAGCCGCTGTTTGGATATTCACCTCCAGAGTAGCTTTCCTCGTTGCTTCCGCCTCCGTAGGCCCTTTCAGCTTCATTCTCTGCTTCTCGCCGTCCCTGACTGCCTTCCCCTTGTTCTCTGCTCGTATCAGCAGCTTCTTTCTCTATCCGCGGCTGCTCTTTGCTAAGCTTCTTGAACCGCTGCTTCAGATATGCCCTCCATCCATGGGGCTTGTATTCCTGTACCGGTTTCTTTTTCTCTGATTTTTCCAAAGACTCTATCTCTTGCAGCAATTCTTGTACCTGTCCATTTCCCTGCTCGCCTGGATAATCCTCTATCGCCTCTTCTGAAGCTCCTTTTGGATAATCTGCAAATGTCTGTTCTCCATAACTCTCCAGGTAGTCTGCCTGTGTCCTGCCTTCATATTCTTCCGCCTGTAACCGCATATCTTCCTTAAACTGCCCGCCCAAATAGCGCTCGGGCTTCTCTGTCAGCTCCCCTTGTATATGCTCTTTGGGATAACCGGACGGCTCCCCTTCAGAAAACTCTCTTGCAGGCTCCTTTTGCTCTTCTTGTACAGCCTCTTCCTTCCGGTCCTTTTGCATCTCTGGTTCATCGGTCTGGGTTTTGCCCTTCTCCCCCTCAGAATCCCGCTCCCCTTCGTCCTTAGGAGTCTTCTGTGTTTCCTCCTGCTCTTCTTTTGACTCGGCTTCAAGCTCCATCGAAGCTTTAAGCTCCCCTGTCGACCTCTGCATCAGCGCGTCCAGCTCCTCATGGATATCCACCAGCTCTCCAATGGTAATATCCCTCTCATGCACCCGAACATTGGACTCTTTTTGCTGCTCTTTCTCTTTCCCTGCGGTTTCTGCCGTCACAGCTTCCGCCAATACTTTTTCTGCCGCCTTATCTTCTGTCACTGCTGCAACTGCTGCTCCTTCTTTC
>BLMJ01000020.1 GCA_011960625.1 Lachnospiraceae bacterium
ATTCAGTTGTCAATTTTCAGTTAGAATCACATTCATTGAAATTCCGAAAAGTTATCCTACCTTGTTTTAAAAAACATAAAAAATCCTTGCAGATAAGACCATGCTCCTGTAATATAGTCTACAAATCTGTAAAAAAAGGAGTGCCGAAGCACCCCCATTTCCTAAACCCTCTTGCAAAATTCGCAGTGTTGGTTTATAATCATCTTAGAAGCCGAAGGATATTAGCGTGTCCGACGGTTGCACAATCGGAAACTTATAAAGCGTAAAAAATACGGATTACAAGGCTATCCTCTATTGCAGTAGAAGATAGCCTTTTCCGTTACTTGCGGTTGTTTCTGTTGTCTAAGTATGTTAATGCTGCGAAAATGACCAACAGCAGTGTAAGTATCTCAAGTGTGTTCATACCGACCTCCTTTCCGTTTCCAGAAAGGACAACCGCAGACTATCCCTACTTGCTCTAATCTGACTAAGAGAATTATAGCACGTTATGTCGAATAATGCTATAAAAGATTTGCGTTAATCACTCCGCCGCTTCCAATGCCACCTCTGCAAATTCCTCATCGCTCATGGCTTCCAGTTTCCCTAAAACCTGTTCTGCAAGCTCCACCATATCATTGTCCTGTATGTGGGGGATTATGTTCTTTATTTCGGCAATCATGCCCTTTCTGCCCTGCCCCTCAAACACACACATCAAATTGATTTCTTCCACTGTAAATTTATCCATAGTCTATATCTCCCTCTCTGATTTTTTCTCTGTTCCCTTTTCCGGGACTTCTCTTTCTGCCTTATCCCTCTGCCGGGTGACCTCCTTTTTCTCCGCCAGCTTCTCCTTAATGGAAATTCTGCCTGACTGCTTTTCTTTTTCCTCTTTCGGCTTCTCATTGTTCAGAACGTTATCAATCATGTTATAGTTACATTCTTCCAGTTCCTCAACCTTTGCAAGCGGCTTGTATTCTGCCAGCTTTTCCAGCAGCTCTTTTGCCTGTTTTTCTTCTTCTGGCAAAGCTCCCTCAGCAATAACTTCATTTAACCATTCTTCCAAATCTCCAGCCTGCCCATCATTAAGCATATCATAGACCAACGGTATGCTATCCTCCATACTGTTCAATGCCTTTAACGAGGACGGTTTTACAATC
>BLMJ01000021.1 GCA_011960625.1 Lachnospiraceae bacterium
CAACCTTCCTGTTCTGGATTTAGCTTCTTTCTCCGAAACATTATCAGAAGAAGAAAAGCAGCATATTGAAATTCTGATTGCGACACCGGAGAATATGATGCCGTTAATAGAAAAGAACCTAGAGACATCTGGCTTTCCATGTCATGTTCGTCTAACCTCGCCCAGATGGGCGCAGCTTCAAAGCTATCATTGTACCTGTGACAAAGAACATATGTCTCTGCAGGCGCTTCCAGTAGGATATCATAAAGCTAATATGCATGTATTTATGGCAAAATTTCATGGAGACAAGCCATTAATTAGCAGATATGACGTGTCAGAATGGATTACTCCTATACAGGTAGGCGCGGCATTGTGCAGCGAGCGTGTGGCAAATATATTAGATTGTGATGGAGATAATATATCTGTTAAAAACGGAAACTATTCAGAACTAACAGCGCTTTACTGGATATGGAAAAACCGTTTGCAGTATCCGTCTGCAAATCCAGAATACGAATACTATGGTTTGACACATTATCGCAGGATTTTAGAGCTTTCCGATGATGATGTATTGAGGCTCATTGATAATGAAGTGGATGTGGTCCTGCCGTATCCTATGCCATATGAACCAGATATTGAAGAACATCATAAGAGATATCTGAAACAAGAAGACTGGGACGCGGTACAAAAGGCAGTTAAGGAAATACATCCGGAGTATGTGAATGTATTTCAGAGGATTCTGAAGCAAAAATATTTCTATAACTATAATATGGTGTTAGCAAAGAAAAATGTGTTGGAAAAATATTGCAGTTGGCTATTTCCGGTTTTAGAACGTGTGGAGGAGATAAGTAACCCAAGGGGTTCAGAACGTGCGGACCGGTATGTGGGGTATATAGGGGAGACATTATCGACATTGTATTTTATGCATCAGAAAGATAAGTTGAATATCATGCATACGGGCTGTCGTTTCCTGACGTGATATATTTTTGCAAAAATATATAAAATAAGTGATTCTATGTTTATCATTTTAGAAATTCAAAAAAGAAAAATGGGGGAGTGGAGATAATAAATATGCAATTTGAACTGATGGCATCCATGATGTGTGCCAATTACGGTAATTTAGAAAATGAAGTGAAAAATCTGGAAGAAGGCGGCATAGATTCTTTTCATATTGACATCATGGACGGACGATATGTCCCCAATTTTGCCATGTCTTTAAATGATATGCGATACATATCGAGAACAGCAGCAAAGCCTATGGACGTCCATCTAATGATTGAGCACCCTAACAACCGCATTGGATTATTCCTGGAGTGTCTGCGCAAGGGAGATACAGTCTATATTCACCCAGAAGCAGAATATCATCCTTCTACCACTTTGCAGAGTATTATCAATGCAGGAATGATACCGGGAATTGCCATTAATCCGGGAACCTCCGTAGAAACAGTGATGGAGATGCTTCGGATTGTAAAAAAGGTGTTGGTAATGTCAGTAAATCCCGGAAACGCGGGTCAGATGTATCTGCCTTATGTGGGGAAAAAGATTACGAAATTGCTTGCTTTAAAAGAAGATATGGATTTTGAAATCTATTGGGACGGCGCCTGCAGTGCAGATAAGATTTTGGAATATGCGCCAAAGGGTGTAAAGGGATTTGTCTTGGGTACAACACTTTTGTTTGGAAAAGAGCAGCCTTATGAAAAAACTTTGCAGAATATACGAAAGTTACGGTTTTAAATAAGAGTAATCAGGTTATATCCCGTAATTCCCCCGCATAAGATCATGCGAGGAGCGTGATAACACATGATAGATATCAAGGAAAACCCAGTTGCCTATGCAATGCTTAACGGAAGTAAAAAACATCCGAATATAAAAGGAAAAGCAGCCTTCTACAACACCTACGGCGGTACGGTCGTCGTAGCATCTGTGTGCGGCCTGCCGGAAGGTAAAGAACAAAACAGCCAAGGCTTCCACGGATTTCACATCCATGAAGGAAGCTCATGCACCGGAAACCAACAAAATGAATTTGCAAATGTACAGGGACATTATAACCCGGCGAACACGGTACATCCCCAACATGCCGGCGATCTGCCCCCATTACTGAGCAACGACGGAAACGCCTGGATGTCAGTGTATACCAATCGCTTTTATCCGGAAGATGTGATTGGCCGCACAGTCATCATACACGAGAAAGCCGACGATTTTCACAGTCAGCCTTCAGGAGACGCCGGCGAAATGATTGCCTGTGGAGAAATCACAGCTTGGAATCCAGAGCTTACTTAAAATATCGAAAATACTCCCAAAATAAGAGGCGCCTCAGAAAACAAGCCGTTTCCTGACAGTGCCTCTTTTTCATATAATTACCCAAGTATTAAACCAATCTAACTATTCACGATAGCCATTCGGATTCTGAGACTGCCATCTCCAGGTATCTTCACACATCTCCTCCAGACCACGTTCAGCCTTCCAGCCAAGAACCTTGGCCGCCTTAGCAGGATCCGCATAGCACATAGCAATATCGCCCTCTCTTCTGGGCTTAATCTCATAAGGAATCTCTTTCCCGCAGGCCTTCCCGAACGCTTTCGCCATATCCAGAACAGAATAACCTGTACCTGTACCTAAGTTAATCACATCCAGACCCGGATTGGTCATAATATAATCAATCGCTTTTACATGTCCAACGGCCAAGTCTACAACGTGGATATAATCGCGTACGCCTGTGCCGTCCGGAGTATCATAGTCGTCGCCAAATACACCCAGCTTTTCCAATTTTCCAACAGCAACCTGAGAAATATATGGCATCAAATTGTTCGGAATACCCTTCGGGTCCTCTCCAATGCGTCCACTCTTATGAGCGCCCACTGGATTGAAGTAGCGAAGCAGAATAACGTTCCATTCTGGATCGGACTTCTGCAGATCAGTCATAATCTGTTCCATCATAGACTTTGTCCATCCATAAGGGTTTGTACACTGACCTTTGGGGCAGTCCTCGGTAATAGGCATAACCTCCGGACTTCCATAAACAGTAGCGGAAGAGCTAAATACAATTCGTTTTACGCCTGCCTTGCGCATTACATCCATCAGCGTCAGCGTACCGGTTATATTATTGTGGTAGTATTCCAAAGGTTTCTGAACAGATTCACCGACAGCTTTAAGGGCAGCGCAGTGAATAACCGCGTCGATAGCTTCCTTATCAAATAATGCACGCAGACTGTCTGCGTCGCACACGTCGCCTTCATAGAATGTAACTT
>BLMJ01000022.1 GCA_011960625.1 Lachnospiraceae bacterium
GCCTGTTCAAATGGCAAACAGATGAATTTGTTTGAGTTTATGAAATAGGAGCTGCGTATTTTACTATCTATCTGCCCTGATTCGTTATATAATAGACTTAACTATCTTAAAAAAGGAGATGATAAATTTTGGAAAAAAAGGATACATTTATCCACCCCTACATGCCTAACAGCGTCCCTGATATCAAAAAGAGCATGCTGGAAGAAATCGGGGTCGGCAGTGTGGAGGAGATATACAAAAGTCTGATACCTGACGATTTGCTGTATAAGGAGCGTCTGGACCTTCCGGAACCGATTACAAGCGAGTATGAACTGAAAAAACATGTGATGGGTATTCTCAATAAAAACGTTACCACAGAGACCTACATAAGTTTCCTTGGCGCAGGCTGCTACCGCCACCAGGTTCCCGCCATCTGTGACGAACTGAACTCCCGCGGGGAATTTTTAACCGCATATTGCGGAGATACCTACTCAGACCACGGAAAGATGCAGGCAATCTTCGAGTACACCAGTATGATGGGGGAGCTGCTTGACACAGACGTAGTAAGCTATACAACCTATGACGCCGGACAGTCGGTCTGTTCAGCCTTACGTATCGCCCTTCGGGTGATGGAAGCAAAGGGGCGTCCAAAAGACGTGGTTTTCGTTCCAGATACTATGAACCCTGAAATCTATTCCCAGGCATGCTCCTACTGCCGGAACGTGGCAAAAGTCGTCCAGATCCGCAGTGACAAAGCCACCGGACGCATGGACCTTAAGGATCTGGAAGCCAAATTAAAACAGGAGAAGGCAGCGGCCGTATTTTATGAAAATCCTTCTTATCTGGGCTTTTTTGAACAGCAGGCAGAGAAGATTGCCTCATTAGCACACAAATATGACGCTCTGTGTATTGCACAGCCAGAGGCAGCTTCCCTGGGTATTGTAGAAAGCCCTGCGAATCTGGGGGCAGATATTCTATGCGGAGACATCCAGCCTCTTGGCATGCATATGCAGTTCGGAGGCGGACAGGCAGGTTTTATTGCGTGCCAGCAAAGACTTGAGCTCATAGAACAGTTCCCCACCTATATGTACGGAATCGCCAAGACTTCTAAGGAGGGACGTTACGGATGGGGACGCGCCATGAATTACCGCTGTTCCCATGGAAGCCGTGAAAAGGCGCGGGAGTATTTCGGGACAGAAACCGGTCTTTGGGGGATTACGGCAGGCATCTATCTGGCAAGTATGGGTCCCCAGGGAATGTATGAACTGGGAGAGACCATTTTACAGAAAACCGCTTATGCAATCCGGCAGTTATCGGAGTTAGACAAAATTACGGTAAACCTTTTCGGCGGCAGCAATTTCCAGGAATTTGTGATTAACTTTGACCAGACCCAAATGACGGTTGAAGAGGTCAATCAGGCGCTTCTTAAGAAACAGATTTTTGGCGGAAAAGATCTCAGCAAGGATTTTCCACAGTATGGCCAGAGCGCACTCTACTGTATCTCAGAGTTGACCACAGAAGACGAAATCCGCGCCTTAAAAGATGGACTGTCAGATATTATCAGGGGGTGTTGAAATGGGAACTATTAGAAAAAACCGTGATTTTCATGAGGCGCGGTGGGATGAGCCGATTATCCTGGAGCTTGGAAATCCAGGTGAACGAGGCGTTCTGATTCCTCTCGCGTCAGATACCATAAAGAAAGACGTAGGCTCAGGCCAAGACCTAGTTCCAAAAGGGCTGCTTCGAAAGAAAGCTCCCGCACTTCCAGAGATGTCTCAGATGCAGGTACTTCGCCACTACATGCGGCTTTCCCAGGAAACCCTCGGAACGGATATTAACATTGATATCGGGCTTGGCACCTGTACCATGAAATACAGCCCCAAGCTTCATGAACAGTTTGCCCGCTCAGAAAAACTGACAGAGCTGCATCCTTATCAGGATGAGAGTACCCTTCAGGGGATTTTAGAGATTATATACCGCAATGAACAGTATCTAAAGGCCATTTCCGGCATGGACCGCGTAAGTCTCCAGCCCTCCGGCGGTTCACAGGCTATTTTTGCAAATGTGGAAACCATACGGGCCTACCATGAGGCCAACAACGAAGGGGAACAGCGAAACGAAATCATTACTACAATCCTGTCCCACCCCGGGAATCCCGGAGCGGCGGCAACGTTAGGCTATAAAGTAATCACACTGTTTCCGGACAAAGATGGACTGCCGGATTTGGAGGCTCTTAAGGCGGCGGTATCGCAGCACACGGCAGCGCTGATGATTACCAATCCGGAAGATACCGGCATCTATAACGACCGAATCCGACAGTTTGTGGATATTGTCCATGGGGTGGGCGGTCTGTGTGTCTATGACCAGGCCAACCTAAACGGCGTATTCGGCATCACCAGGGCGAAGGATGCAGGCTTTGACATGTGTCATTACAACCTGCACAAGTCCTTCTCTTCCCCTCACGGCTGCCAGGGGCCAGCCGCGGGAGCTCAGTGTGTCACGGAAAAGCTGGCTAAGTTCATAGCTGTGCCTACAGTGGAATTTGATGGGGAAAAATACTATTTCGATTATCGTCATCCAGATAGTATCGGGAAACTTCGTAAATATTACGGTGTGCCTGCCGTTTTGGTCCGCGCCTATGCTTATATTCGAAGCTTAGGGCCAGATGGGATGAAACAGATTGCAGAGCTTTCGATTCTTAATAATAATTACATGCTGAAAAAATTGCTGACCATTCCTGGACTTTCCATGCCTATGGCAGAAGGAAAATTTCGTATGGAGCAGGCTCGCCTAAGCTGGGAGCAGCTAACGAAGGATACGGGAGTTACGACCGACGATATCTGCCGGCGTATCGTTGACTATGGTTTTCAGGATTATTTTGCAAGCCATCATCCAAGGGTAATTAAAGAACCCTTTACCCCAGAGCCGGTTGAGACTTATTCCAAGGACGATATTGATGAATTTGTAGAAGCGTTTCGAGCAATCGCCAAGGAAGCATATACCAATCCCGAGCTGGTAAAGTCGGCTCCCCATAACGCTGCACTGGGGTGTCAGATTGACGAGTCTTATCTGACAGAGTGGGAGAAATTCGCTACCACATGGCGGGCATATAAGAAGATGGAGCTTTTTCTCGGGGGAAAATGATTTGAAAAAAATAGGATTTATCGTGAATCCGGTCGCTGGAATCGGCGGCCGGGTAGGTCTTAAAGGCTCTGACGGATTAGCAGCTCTTCAAAAGGCCTTAGAGCTGGGAGCTGAACCGGAAAGCGGCAAGAAAGCCCTTGTTGCCTTAAAGGTATTAAAAAATGTGGAGCATTTGTTTGAAATCTATACCTGCGCCGGCGATATGGGCGTTAACGTATGCGGCTTGGCTGACCTGTCCTATCGGTTAATCGACATCGGTGCTTTACAGGGGACCGCCCAAGATACTATATTGGCTGCCCAAAAGCTTCGCAATATGGGGGCAGACCTGATTATGTTTGCCGGAGGAGACGGTACGGCAAGGGACATTATGGACGGAATCGGAACCGATATTCCTGTTCTTGGTATTCCTACAGGCTGCAAGATTCATTCTGGCGTTTATGGGGTAAATCCACGTATGGCAGGAATGTTGGCCCAACAATATATTCAGGGAAAAATCCGCGATACAAAAGAAGCGGAGGTGATGGATATTGATGAAGAATTGTTCAGGCAGGGAATTGTTCAGGCACGTTTGTACGGATATCTTAGGCTTCCTAATGAACATACGCTGGTACAGAATTTAAAGAGCGGTAAAAGCCACAGCGAGGCGGTTTCTCTTGACCTGCTATCCGATTATATTGCAGACAGTTGGGAAGAGGATACTCTCTATATCGTCGGGACAGGCTCAACCACTGCCGCAATCATGGATAAGCTTGGTCTTTCGAACACTCTTCTGGGCATCGACTTAGTATATGGGAAACGGGTGATTGCTTCTGATTGTACGGAAAATGAGATTCTAGAAATCATGGAAGGTTATGAGAAAAAGAAGATTATTGTCACGGTAATCGGCGGGCAGGGATACATTTTCGGAAGAGGAAATCAGCAGATAAGTGCAGAAATTATCAGACGTGTGGGAAAGGAAAATGTGATTGTAGCCGCCACCAAGGACAAGATGCTTTCCCTGCTTTGGAAGCCTCTTTATGTAGATACTGGCGACGATGAGACGAATCGTTATCTGGAAGGCTATCTTAAGGTCATTGTCGGAAATGGGGAAATGGTTATGGCAAGGGTAACTGCTTAACCATTTCCCGCTTCTAACCTCCGTCTAAACCTGCCTCCTGCCTTCTTCCTCCTTAACAAGTTTTACCAGCCTGCTGGTTCCAAGCCTGTCGGCCCCAAGCCGCACAAATTCTTCTGCATCCGCAAAAGAGGAGATCCCTCCCGCGGCTTTTATCTTTACTCCTTCTCCCACATTTCGTTTCATCAGCTCTACGTCGGCAAAGGTGGCCCCTGCTTCCGAAAAGCCGGTAGACGTCTTGATATAATCGGCTCCTGCATTGGTCACAAGCTCACACATCTTAATCTTCTCTTCCTCATTAAGAAGGCACGTCTCAATAATCACTTTCAAAACCCTGTCCCCGCATGCCTCCTTGACAGCTTTAATCTCCTCCTCCACCTCTCTATACCGCCGGTCTTTCAGAAAGCCCACGTTCACGACCATATCTATCTCTAAGGCTCCCTTCTCAAGGGCATCCTTAGCCTCAAATACTTTTGCCTCTTTCGTACTGTAACCATTGGGAAATCCAATCACAGTGCAGACTGGTATTTTCTTTCCAACATATTCCGAAGCCTGCTTCACGTATGCCGCGGGAATACATGCAGATGCAGCCCCATATTTTACTGCATCCTCCAGAAGCTCCTTTATCTCCTCCCAAGTGGCTGTCTGAGACAGCAGCGTATGATCAACATATTTCAAAATCTCTTTATTCATTGCCTCTCCCTCCAGCTCTTCTCTACATACTGACAATCACTTCTGTCACAAGCCTCTTAAAATCTGCCGACACACGATCCGCGGTCTCTTGAACTTCCTTATGGTCTAATTTCACCTCCGACACACCTGCCGCTAAGTTGGTGATACAGGAAATCCCGCACACCTCCAATCCCATATGGCGCGCCGCCATGGCCTCGCAAGCCGTACTCATTCCCACTGCATCGCCGCCCCACGTCCTGCACATTCTGATTTCTGCAGGCGTCTCATAATTGGGACCCGTAAACTGCACGTACACTCCTTCCTGCAGCTTAATTTTGCATTTTGCCGCCCCCTTACGGATTACCTCCTGCAGCCTTTTGCTGTACACTTCACTCATGTCCGGGAAACGGCAGCCTAATTCTTCTATATTCGGTCCGATTAACGGGCTTGGAACTCCAGTGGTAATATGGTCTGTGATCATCATAAAATCCCCTGGTTTGAAGCTCTCATTTACACCGCCGGCCGCATTCGTAAGCATTAATTTCTTTGCTCCAAGCATTCCCATCAGACGGGTGGGCAGAACCACCTCTGACATAGCATACCCTTCATAATAGTGTACCCGCCCCTGCATAATAACTACTGGCATCTCTTTCACGTATCCGAACACAAACCTTCCCTTATGTCCTGCCACCGTCGATACCGGAAAGCCCTCAATCTCTGTGTAGTCCACGATCTCTTCTATGGAAATCCCTTCTGCGTAATTTCCAAGCCCAGACCCTAGAATCAGCGCGGCCTCTGGTTTGAAATCTGTCTTTTTACGTATGCTCTTAACACAAGCCAATAACTTTTTATACATACCCTTCCTCCTTGTATTTATTTTAGAAAACTAAGAAGCGATGTCCCAATCGTATGCTCTGGCATACTGACGCCAAAATTCTCTGCAACCGTCGCGCCAATCACTGCAAACGTCTCCTGCTCCGGAAGTCTGCCGCCTCCTTCCATAGACTTGGAATAAGCCAGAAACGGAACCTTCTCCCGCGTATGGTCCGTCCCAATATACGTAGGATCTGTCCCGTGGTCAGCGGAGATAATCAACAGGTCATCCTCCTTTAGAACCTTCAAAAAATTCTCCAGTTTTTCATCAAAGCGTTCCAGTTCATCCCGATACCCCTGTGGATTCCTCCGATGCCCCCATTTTGCGTCAAAATCCACAAGATTTACGAAGCACAGTCCTTCAAACTCCTTCTTTGCAAGCTCTATGGTCTGGTCCATGCCATGAACCGAGGATTGAGACTTATGGGCCTCGGTAATCCCTTCCCCATCAAAAATATCTACAATCTTTCCTACGGAAATCACATCAAAACCAGCGTCTTTCAGCGCATTGAGTACAGTTGCGCCAGAGGGCTTCAGCGCATAATCATGCCGGTTGCTCGTACGCTCAAATTCCCCTCTTCTCTTACCGATATACGGCCTTGCAATGACACGCCCTACCTTCCACTGTTCCCTCAAAGTCAATTCCCGGGCAATCTCGCAGCATCGATATAGCTCTTCAAGACCGAAGGTCTCTTCATTGCCGCAAATCTGAAGCACAGAATCTGCTGATGTGTAGACAATCATATGTCCTGTGGCAATCTCTTCCTCCCCTAACTCTTCGATAATCTCTGTGCCGCTGGCGCTCTTATTCCCGATAATCTTACGCCCTGTCCGTCTCTCCAACTCTTCAATCAAATCCTGCGGAAAACCATGCTGGGTAAAAGTCTGGAAGGGCGTCTTTGTCTCAAGTCCCATCATCTCCCAGTGGCCGGTCATGGTATCCTTGCCGTTGCTTGCCTCCCGCAGCACAGCCTGATAGCCAAGGGGATTCTCAGAAGCCTCAACCTGCTTAAGCGGCGTCAGATTCGCAAGCCCCAGCTCCTTCAGAGTCGGAATACGAAAGGTATCCACTGTTTCTGAGATATGCTTTAGTGTGTTCACTCCAATATCACCAAACTTTTCCCCGTCCGGCATAGGGCCGATTCCCAGGGAATCAATCACGATTACAAATATCCTTTTATATTTCCCCATAATTCCGCCTCCCTTCTACAAATTCTTCGGTCCAAATCCCTGCGGCAGCAATTCCTTCAGGGTAAAGCTTTGGTAATCCTCCCTGCTTGCAGCAAGAATAATCTGAAATTCCTCCGGATCGCAGAACTCCATCATTACCTGACGGCAGACTCCACAGGGCGGGGCGTAGGAATCAAGCCGTCCCTTAGGTCCGCCCACGATACAGATTGCCCGAAACTTTCTGTTTCCCTCACTGACCGCCTTAAAAAATGCCGTCCTCTCGGCGCAGTTTGATGGGCCATACGCCGCATTCTCAATATTACAGCCCGTATAAACGGTTCCGTTTTGTGCCAGAAGCGCCGCGCCTACACAGAAATTAGAATATGGCGCGTAAGAATACTTAAGCTGCTTGATTGCGGTTACAATCAACTCTTGAATCTGACCTTCCTCTAGGACTGCGTATTTCCCTTCTATTGCTCCCATCTCATTCTCTCTCCTTTGCAATCAATCTCTGTACTGCCCTGACTGCCACACGAATCGCCATATCTGTATCATGGACCACGGGATTGTCAAGTCCCTCTTTCTCCCGCTCCTGGTTTGCAACCACAAGAAAGCAGGAGCCGACTCTGACACGCAGATGGCTTCCAACGACGAATAAAGCCGCCGACTCCATCTCCGAAGCCAGACATCCTAACCGCTTCCATGCCTCCCATTTATTCAGCAGCTCATAACTGACAGGCTTGATTTCCGGCGAATGCTGCCCATAGAAAGAATCCTTACACTGCACTACTCCAACGTGATAATTCTGCGTAAATTCCCTGGCGGCTTCCATCAAAACATTGGTAATCTGGACATCTGCCACAGCCGGAAACTCGATGGGCGCATACTCTCGGCTGGTCCCCTCCATCCGTATCGCCCCGCTTGCAATAACCAAGTCGCCGCTCTTAACCTCCGTCTGCATGCCGCCGCAGGTTCCGATGCGTATAAATGTGTCCGCCCCTGACATTACCAGCTCCTCCATAGCTATGGCTGCCGAAGGCCCTCCTATTCCTGTGGAAGTTACACTGACCATCACGCCGTCCAGATATCCTGTATATGTGACAAATTCCCTGCTGTCCGCAACCAGCTTCGCATTCTCAAAATATTTTGCAATCTTGGCACACCGCTTAGGGTCTCCTGGAAGAATCACATATTTTCCTACATCCCCCCTGCCTGCCTGAATGTGGTATTGCTTATCCGGATTTTCTGAATATTTCATATAAATTCCTCCTTTTTCAATCATAACCCTATCTATGCAGTAAATTGATTTCCTATTCTTATTTTGATGGTTTTGATGATAGATGTCAAGCGCTGCAAAGATATATTCCTTATAAAAAAAGAAGGAAATATACTTCTAATATATATTTCCCTCTTCCAACTCTATTTATTTTCTTCAATCAGATGGCACGCCGCCATATGCCCCGGCGCAACCTCCCTAAGTTTGGGCATCTCATGAAAGCATCGGTCCGTGGCATACTGACATCGTTCCGCAAACCGGCAGCAATCCTTCGGATTAATCGGGCTTGGAATCTCTCCCTTAATCGGAATACGCTCATTTGCCTTTGCCTTCTTCGGGTCTGCCTCCGGAATGGCCGACAAAAGCGCCTTGGTATAAGGATGCTTGGTATTGGAGAATAACTCCTCTGTCTCTGCCGTCTCCACAATCGTTCCCAGATACATAACCACTACCCTGTCCGAAATATATTTTACCACACTCAGGTCATGGGCAATAAACAGATACGTAAGTCCCATGGTTTCCTGAAGATTCTTCAGCATATTAATCACCTGCGCCTGAATCGACACGTCCAGCGCCGAGATAGGCTCGTCACAGATGATGAACTCTGGGTCAACAGAAAGCGCTCTGGCAATACCGATACGCTGTCTCTGCCCTCCGGAGAACTCGTGGGGGAAACGGGACATATGGTCCTTATTTAAACCCACCGTCTCAAGGAGCTTCTCTACCTTTGCATCTGTCTCCGCCTGGGTCATGCCATGCTGCTTCAAGCCCTCGCCTACAATCTCCTTCACCGTCATACGCGGGTTCAAAGAAGAGTAAGGGTTCTGGAAGATCATCTGCACTTTCTTGCAGAACTCCTTCTGCTCTGCCCTCGATAACTTCATAATATCCTTGCCGTTATAGAGTACCTCTCCCCTTGTGGGATTGTACAGACGGATCATACAGCGTCCGGTAGTAGATTTTCCACATCCGGACTCGCCTACCAGGCTGACCGTCTCACCCTTATTGATGGTGAAGCTGACGTCATCCACCGCTTTTAAGGTCTCCTTGCGGCTAATCTGAAAATATTTACATAAGTTATTTACCTGGACGAGAGGTTGATTTGTTTCATTATTTGCCATTATTTCACCTCTCCTTTCTTTGCTGCTGTTCTTTTCATATCTGTAGCCGGAGCAAACTCATGCTGCAGCCAGCAGCAGGTCATATGCTCGTCGGAAAGCTGATACATCTCAGGAGGCGTATCAAGGCACACGTCCATACAATATTCACACCGCGCTGCAAATGGACAGCCAACCGGAGGGGAAAATAAGTCAGGAGGTGTCCCTTCGATTGGTTTCAATTTTTCTCCCTTCGCCGTATCCAGCCTTGCAATGGACTCCATCAAGCCCTTTGTATATGGATGGCTGGTCTCATAGAAAATCTCATCCACAGTGCCTCTCTCCACAACCTTTCCGCCATACATAACCAAAACACGGTCACAGAGCTTTGCAATAACCCCCAGGTCATGGGTAATTAAAATAATTGAAGTATTCAGCGTCTTCTGAAGGTTTTTAAGCAAATCCAGAATCTGGGCTTCAATCGTAACATCCAAAGATGTGGTAGGCTCGTCCGCAATGACAATACTTGGGCTTCCCACCAGCGCAATGGCAATCATGACACGCTGCTTCA
Organism: Lachnospiraceae bacterium; assembly: GCA_011960625.1. Lineage (GTDB taxonomy): Bacteria > Bacillota > Clostridia > Lachnospirales > Lachnospiraceae > Sporofaciens. The sequence continues at coordinate 9,897 of BLMJ01000022.1, forward strand.
TACCCCCGGACAGCTCATGGGGATACTGCTTATATCTGCGCTCTCCATCCGAGATTCCGACCATCTTCAAGATGTCCAGAGCTTTCTGCTTCTTCTCGGCAGCGCTCATATTCTTTTTCCCCACAAAAACCTCTTCAATCTGCCTTCCAATCCTCATAGTCGGATTCAGGGAAGTCATGGGGTCTTGGAAAATAAAACCAATCTCCGTTCCGCGCATGTTGCGAAGGGCCTTCTTATCCATCTTAAGCACGTCGTCACCCTTATAGAGAATCTGTCCGCCCTCGAAAAAGCCCGGAGGCTCCGGATTCAGTCTCATAATACAGGAGGAGGTTACGCTCTTGCCGCAGCCAGACTCTCCTACAATACCAAGAATCTCGCCCGGACGTACTTCAAAACTAACATCACGGACCGCCTTTACAACACCGCCATAGGTATGAAAGGAGAATGTCAGATTCTTAACTTCTAATAAATTTTCCATCTTCTTACTCCTTTCCTATTCTGTTCCTCTAAGTTTCGGATCAAATGCATCACGCAGGCCGTCGCCTAACAGATTCAGCGCAAGCATCGTCGTACAGATCAATGCCGCTGGTATTACAACCTGGTAAGGATGGATACGAAGCTGGGCGATACCCTCTTTCGCAAGAACACCCCAGCTGCATCCCGGCGGCTTGATACCAAGACCGATATAGCTTAGGAAAGCCTCCTGGAAAATCGCCCCTGGAATCGCCATGGTCAGATTCGTAATAATCAGCCCCATAATATTGGGAAGAATATGCTTTACAATAATCACAATGTCCGGCACACCAAGAATCCTTGCCGCCGCAACAAAATCAGACTCTCTAAGTTTCAGCACCTCGCCGCGGACAAACCGGCAGCTTCCAATCCATCCCACAATACACATCGCAATAATCAGACAGTGTACACCATTACCGATGACAACCATCAGAAGAATGGTGACGATCATACTGGGGATTCCATACAGCACGTCTACAATACGCTGGATCAGCATGTCTACCTTGCCTCCGTAAAAACCAGAGATACCTCCCATAATCGAGCCGACGAATGCATTGATAATACTTGCGGCAAAACCAATGGTAAGGGATACTCTCGCACCCATCCAGGAACGCACCCATAGGTCGCGTCCAAGAGAATCCGTACCAAACCAATGTTCACCTGAAGGCGACTGGCTCATCTTCTCTACACTCTGTGTAGAAAAATCATACTGGCTGAACATAGGTGCAAAAATAGCCAGCAGTATATATAAACTAATCAGACACAGCGAAAAGAACGCAATCCTATTCTTACAAATCCTTCGCCATGCATCCTGCCAGTAACCGATATTGGGGCGGGAAATGGACTCCATGCTCTTTGTATTTTTTCCAATAACTTTAAATCTTTCTCTTGTTATCTCTGCCACATCCACTCACCTACCCTTTCTTTCCACTGAGACGGATTCTCGGATCTACAATGCCATACAGGATATCCACGATCAGGATTGCTATGACAAGGAATGCACCGTAGAAAATCGTCATTCCCAGAACCAATGTATAATCAGACATATTAATACTGTCAACATAATGCTTGCCCATGCCCGGAATTGCAAACAAAGCCTCAATTACAAAAGTACCTGTAAGTACAGAGGCAACCGTAGGTCCCATGATGGTAATAATCGGTGTAATCGCATTACGAATCTGATGTTTAAAAGTTACGCGAAATTCTGATAACCCCTTTGCCCGGGCCGTCTTCGTATAGTCAGAAGTAACCACCTCCAGCATACTGGAGCGCATCAAACGAGACACAGACGCGAGGGTGTAGAATCCGACCGCGATGGAGGGCAGGATTGTATGTTTGAAACTGGTATACTGCGCAACCGGAAGAAGCTTCCACTCGATTCCAAAGAAATACTGTAAGAGTGAACCCATAATAAAATCTGGTATAGATGTTCCGATAATCGCAATCAGGATACAGACAAAATCCAGCTTCTTTCCGCGGTTAAGCGCCGCTATGATACCTAATATAATCCCAAAAAAGAACGCAAAACATAACGCCCTGATTCCTAAGTCCGCAGAATATGGGAAAGACTCTGCGATAATACGGTTGACTGTACGTCCTTCATATTTCATGGAATAACCTAAGTCGCCATGAAGAACGTTCTTCATATATGTAACATATTGCACCGGCAGCGGCTTATCAAGCCCGTAATATGCTTCAAGATTCGCCTGAATCTCTGGCGTCATCTTTGGATTTGAAAACGGGTCGCCAGGCAATAAGCGCACCAACACGAACACAATACTCGTCAATACGAACAATGTCACGATTGCAAGCAGAACTCGTTTTAGAATATATTTTGCCATGTACTTCTCCTTTCTATTCTCAGAAAATATACAAATGCTTTTTGTATATCTCCTTACCGTTTGACAATTTTGATTATCCCACACCTCCGCTGTACTCCGGATAATCAAAATTGTCAAAGAGGGGGGCCCACAATACGGGTCCCCTCTCTAAAAAACTATTCTGCTAAATCTGCATATACAAGGTTGAAGTCGTATCCAACGAAATACACGTTGAAGTTCTCAATCTTCGGATTCACAAGATACGTATCCTGACGAAGCTGAAGAGGTACTAAAGCTGCGTCCTCCTCAAGGAAAATCTTCTCAGCTTCAAACAAAAGGTCTTGTCTTGCCTTAGCGTCTGTCTCGGTTGTTGAAGCAGCAAGCAGTTCGTCATACTTCGGATTATTGTATCCGGAGTGGTTGTACTGTCCGTCGCTAATCCAAAGCTCAAGGTAAGAATATGCGTCAGAGTAGTCCGGAACCCATCCTGTAACTACCATATCATAATCCAACACCTGTTCTCTTTCCAGTCTCTCTTTGTATGTTACCTGGTCAATCTCAACCTTAATGCCAAGGTTCTTCTCATACTGCTCTTTAAGCACCTCTGCCTGCTTTTTAGCGCCTTCTGTATCAGTTGTCAAGAGTGTAACCTCAATGTCTGCCGGTGAAGATACGCCCAATTCGGAAACTGCTTTGTCAAGGTATTCTTTTGCCTTTGCGTCGTCATTCTCAAGCGGGAATGGCTCGAATGGATAAGCTTCCCCATATGTAGTATCTGCTGACTTTACATCAGGAAGAACAAGTCTCTGTGCCGCTACATATGTATCATAGTTAACAAGTGTATTGTACTCTTTTCTGTTAAGGCCATAGTTCATTGCAAATCTTAAATTCTTATTAGCAAACGGCTTACCTTCTGTCTGATTCAGCATGATATAATCGTCCGCGCCTGTGAAGTATGACTCTGTATTAAACTCACTGTCCGCATACTGAGTTACCTGCTCTGAAGGAACAATTGTAATATCAACCTCGTCCTGCTCGAACATTGCCACACCGGTCTTAGCCTCTGCAACCGTCTTAATGCAAATCTCGTCAAGCTTGATGCTGTCTGCATCCCAGTAATCCGGATTCTTTGACATAATCAGCTCATCGCCGTGTTTCCACTCAGACATAACGAAAGGTCCGTTGTAAGCAGCCTTCTCCGGATCAGCCGCGTACTCTGCCCCGTATTTCTCAACAAGGTCTTTTCTTGCAGGTCCAAAAGAAGACATGGATACCATTGCTTCAAAATAAACTGCCGGGTGCTCCAGCGTAATCTCTACCGTCTTATCGTCTAATGCTTTTACGCCAAGATCTTCTACCTTTGCCTCGCCGGTATTCACCGCGCCGCCGTTTTTCAAAATATATCCGATAAATGCATAGTCAGATGCCACCTCAGGATCCATTAGTCTCTGCATACCATATACATAGTCCTCAGCCTTTACATCTTCGCCGTCACTCCACTTCAGTCCATCACGAAGGTGGAAGGTATACACAAGTCCATCGTCAGACACTTCCCACTTCTCTGCTGCATCTCCCTGTACCTCGCCCTCAATATTTCTTGTCAGGCAGGCAAGTACGTGAATATTCGCGGATGCAGAAGAGATTGAGTTACTGTTCTGCGGGTCCATGGACGGAACGTCTTCTCGCAGCGTATAAGTAATTCTCTTCTTCCCCCCAGATTCGGCCCCTCCGTCGCCAGAGCTTCCCGAATCGGAACTTTTCTTTGATCCCGGCGTACTACAGCCTGTAACCAATGCGGCTGTCATAGCCATTGCTAAAATAGCAGCTAATACTCTCTTCTTCATAAAAATCCTCCTTTTTATATTCTATTAGCTCAGTATAGCTATAGATCCCTTTATCTTCGCTGATAACGTTAATCTAATTAACGTTAATCTTACTGAAAATAAAAATGAATCTTATTAATTTTAACACTTTAACGCATCTAAGTCA
>BLMJ01000023.1 GCA_011960625.1 Lachnospiraceae bacterium
GAAAAAAGCCCAATTCTTTTTTCAAAGAATCAGACTTTTTCAGTGCCCTCTAAAACAAAGGGGTTGGAGCACATTTCCATTCATTTTCAAGGCTTCCAAAAAAATATATAATTTAAAAAAATATTAAATTTAACTCTTACAGTGTAATATATGCGTCCAAACCTTCCGGAACATCCGGATTGCATCCCTTACAAATTGCTTTTTCATATGCGAGCATTTGCATAATATAGATAAACCCAATCCCCATTCCCTCTATTGTTTTGCAGCCATCCAAATTAACATGAAGGTCTGCCTCGTACCGATTCTCCTCTTCGTCAGACGCAGTAACCAATATTCCGCCTCTTGCCTGTATATCCTTGAGCATCCCTTTCAACAATTCTGTATCCGACGATGCAGTCATTACAATATTCAATGTCTTTTCATCATTCAGCACCATAGGACCATGGCGATAATCAAGTACATTGGCATAGAAACCTGGCACTCTGGAAATTTCTACAAATGCAAGAGCGCCTTCCTCAGCAATCCCGCATACCGGACCGTCCGCAAGCACTACGGCCTTTTCCCACCTGCCTTCGGCGATTTTCTTCAATAACGGACGATACCTTTCCTTATATGCCTCATTTTCCTCCAGCACCCTTTTCACATCCGTGATAAGTTCTGTATTATTTCCGTAGTAAGCTGTAAGCATGACTGCTGCCAGATATAGATTCGTAACGGACCTTGTCTGACAGACACTTTGGTCATAACACCACTCCATCACCAAATCTAAGTCGCTGTAGGGCAGCAAGCCGTTCTCCTTTTCCATGGTTATAGATATAACGGGACAACCATATTTCTCCTTGGCATACTGTACGGAACGGACAATCTCTGAAGTCTTTCCCGATCTGGACAGACATACCAAAATACTATCCTTCCCATACTCCTGATAAACCTTTGGATTCAGAAGATAATCCCCTCCCGCCACGGCTAACGCGGCTGTATCTTCATACTCACAGAATAACTTCTGTCCTGACTTTGCCAACATATAACTAGAACCACATCCCAAAATCAGGAATTTTCTTCTCTTTTTTTCCTGAAAAAAATGCTTGATCTCTTTCTTTTTCCCTTCAAAATATTCAAAAGTCCTTCTCAAAGCCTCATGCTGCGTCATAATCTCTTTTTCTGTATAATACATGTCCGTCTCCTCTTTCCTTTTATGCCTATGTTATTGTCCATGTCATGTGTACGTCATTGCCTATGTCTCCTGCCACGCACGCTTCAACCTCTTCGTCTCCCTTACTCCTGCAAAACGCTCGGCGGCAAGCAGGACCGCCCCCTGAACCGGCGAAAATAGAGGCGCCTCCATCTGAATCGGATATTCTTTAAGCGCTTCTCTCAATGGCTCCAGTACAAAGGCTCCTGCATGGAACAAGCCGCCCGAATAGGACATTCTCATACTCCCCTTATGTTCCATTCTTCGATACACTGCAAGCACGCACGCTGCAAGCTCCCTGGCAGCTTCCTGATACAGCTTGACAGCTCCCCTGTCTCCCTGTCTCGCCGCCTGAAGCAGAAGCTTCTGCAGTCCCGCTGTACTTGTCCTATTATTCTGGTAATCGCGCTCGAAAATATCAATCATATCAAAATCGTCCCCAAGCTTGAAGCTCTCCCGCATAATCTCCAATAAAGGCCCTCTGTCAACTCTCCCGTCAGACTCTTTAGAGAAAAGCTCCATCGTTTTTTTTCCAAGCCAGTTACAGGACCCTTCATCCGAGAAATAATCACTCCATCCCCCAGCCCGCGCCGTATTTCCCTTATCATCCTTTCCAAATACAATGGAGCCTGTTCCGGCAACCAGATTCATTCCAGGGGAAAGTCCCAAGGAACCCGCCCATCCGACTTCACTGTCATTGACCAGCATCGTCTGATAGCCTTCAAAATTTCCGGCAATCTCTTCCTCAAGGATTCGGTCTGCCTCCTTGGATTCCCCGAAGTTTGGCAGTGCAAAACACACGCCGGCCGCCTCTTTCTTAAGCTCCTCCTTCATTCGCTCCATTGCCTCAATACCACTCTTTAAAATTCTAATACATTCTGGCATACCCACATGTTTGTAGGAGGTACTCCCCGCTCTATAAGAAGCTAATATGAGCCCCTGGTCGTCTGTCAGTAAAAATTCTGTCTTTGTACCTCCGCCGTCTACCCCAATAAAGTACATGCTATTCCTCCACTTTCAACAATGCCTTTCGCACACAGATCAAAGCTCTAACCAGGTGAAACGCACATTTCCACGATGTCCCCTTCGCGTCGTTTTTGACTTTTCCATCCTGCTCAAGCCTCTCATACCACTCTCCATATTCGGAATCTGAGAAATGCTTACAAAATTCATGCTGACGCAAAAATCTCTGGAAATCACTTTCTTCCCGAGACTGTGCATAAGCGATTGCATAAGCCGCCAGCGCCTCTGCATTGGGCCACCATACCTTCTCATTCCACAGTGAATTAGTCTCGGCAAACCAATCGATAGGCTTTGGAAGCTCTCCTAGAGCATCTGCATAAGAAATAATCCCGCCATACTTCTTATCTTCTCCTACTCGGTTCGCCCACTCAGTCAACTCCATTCCTTTCATAATCAGCTCTGGCTTCTCCTCCATAACGCCTGCCATCATCACAAACCATGCCGATTCGTGCATATGTCCCGGATTGATGAACCTTCCTTTGGGAGAAGAAAGGTCATAGGTATTCTGTCTTGTCACCGCCTCAAAGACTACCTGATGCTCCCTGCTTGCAAACCAGTTCGTAATCTTGTCAAGACATTCCTCGAACAATTTTTTCACTCGCTTTTTTCCAAGAACCAGGCTGCACGCCTCCACGGTAGCTAAGCAGGTCAGGTACATATCGTGCCAGATAAACACCGGACTCCAGGTATTCTCGTAGATCTCCTTAAACTCTGGGTTAAACATATTCTCCTCTAACACCCCATAGCTCTCCCTAAGGATCTTCATACCCTTATCATCTTTCATCCCCACTGCCCGCAGGTATTCCGCCAGCCCATGGATGACATGAAAATCTGAAAAAATAGAGATTGTCCCTTCCAACACTTCCCCCTTGCGGTTCAGCACATAATTCCATCTTCCCTGACCGGCATAAGCCTTTTCTACTAGAAATTCGTAGCCATGCTTCGCATATGCAAGCCACTCCTTCCTTTGCTCTACTTCGTTATAGAGCAGAGAATATGTGTATAACTGCCTCCCCTGGAACCATACATATTTTCTATCATCGGTAACATTCCCTTGCCGATCAAAGCAGGTGAGATACCCCCCACATTCCTGATCCAGACACCGTTTGTCCCAAAAAGGCATAATATCTTCCCGTATATGCCTGTCATAATATTCTCTAACTTCCCGTATTCTGTCTATCATCACGCCACTCCTTACCCTATTTCCAATATGTGACCAACTGCTTTTCAGCGCCCTCTAAGGCCACCTTTATTCCACCAATCACCGGCGCGTCAATTCCCAACTTTGATACTACAATCCTTGGAACAAACGGACATGTTCTTTGCAGCACAGACTCTATCCGTCCAATCGTATTATCGCTAAATTTGCTGGCAATCCCTCCTAGAATCACAATCTCTGGATTCAGCACCAGCACCGTGTTGGTAATAATCACTGCAATTCGGCCTATAATCTCTGTGAGCAGACTCTTTGACGCCCCGTCTCCTTCTTCGGAACACTTCTGAAGATACTCGATTCCCGAATATCCCCCATATTTTTCCTGTTTTACGGCCTCTTTGCACAATTCTCTCTCCATCCTGCCCGGACATACAAAGTCTCCCGTCAATTTGGAGATATCCTCCAGATAATAGCCAATCTCCCCTGCCGCCATGTTATATCCTTTAAGCAGGTTACCGTCTATGATGGCCCGCGCCGCGAACCCTTCTCCGTATTTGATGAACAGAATATTATCCGATACCTGCCCTTCTCCTTCCGCGCACTCTCCTAACAATGCAAGCTCAACATCATTCATTACTTCTGTCTTTACATGATACTTCTC
>BLMJ01000024.1 GCA_011960625.1 Lachnospiraceae bacterium
GCGAGTTGGGATATTCTGACTATGAGGAATTAACAATCATGAGGATTAAATGATTAAGATGAAAAAGAAGTGTTTGTTGCTATTATTGGGATTAGAAAGTATTATTAGTTTTTTGTTCATAACTTTTCAACAAGAATGTATTAATAAATGGAAAAGACTTGCGAAGAAGAATAGAGGATTATTTCTGCTGACTAATCAGTGGCTTTATGAAAGACAAGAAGGCAGGCGGTTGGAAACATACTTTATAAAAAACGGATACCGCAGGATTGCAATATATGGGATGAGTTTTGTAGGAAAGCGTTTGGTTAAAGAATTAAGTGGGTCGGAGGTTGAAATAGTATATGGGATCGACAGAAATGTTGAAAACATTTATTCAGAAATAAGTGTGATAAAGATAGATGATAGTTTGCCAAATGTAGATGCAATTATAGTAACTTTAGTAGATGGGTTTGATGAAATTAGCAATATTTTGTTAGAAAAAACGGACTGTCCGATTATTGCAATAGAAGATATTGTTAATGAAATCTAAAGTGATAATAAAGCTAAGAGGAATTTATATGAAGAAAATACTAATCTGGGGTACCGGAAATATTGCTAGACAAGTAATAGCAAACGGAATTGGGGGAAATATAATAGGGTTTATTGAAACAATTAAATCAACAGAAATTTATAATGGAAAGTGTGTTTATAAAATAAGTGAAATACCGACAGAATATGATCTCATTATAGTTGCAAACTCTTTTTCAGATAAAATTTATAACATATGTCGTATGGAAAAAATTCCTTTAAATAAAGTACTATTTCTTAAAGGAAGTAAAAGACAAGAATGTTTTAATAATTTGGTTGAAATTAAACACATTTTAGGAGAAAAAAATTACCTCGGCTATTGTGCGGAAAATGGGATTCTGGAAGATACTTTTTTTGTTGATGATATACAAAAGTATAATAAGTTGAATAAGAGAAAAAACTTCGCAATTGATAAAAAATATATGTGGCCTATAATTAAGGATAAATATGCTATGGCAGGGACTATGGGGAATTATTTTTGGCAGGATTTATGGGCTGCTAGATTGATTATACAGTCAAAAACAGTACGTCATTTTGATATTGGATCAAGGTTGGATGGCTTTATAGCTCATTTATTATCAGCTGGAGTTGATGTTACTATGATTGATGTACGAAAGTTTCCGGGAGAAATAGAAAAGCTTCATACTATAGTGGATGATGCGACTAGCTTACATCAGATTCCGGATGAAAGTATAGATAGTATGTCGGCTTTGTGTTCGTTAGAACATTTTGGTTTGGGTAGATACGGGGATCCGATTGATCCGGAAGCTTGTTTTAAGTGTTTTGATAGTATACAAAAGAAGATGAGGAAGGGAGGCAAACTATATCTATCTATACCTGTTGGAAGGGAACGGCTAGAATTTAATGCGCATAGAGTTTTTTTTGCATCTACAGTAACAGAAGGTTTTTCTTCCTTACAATTAGAAGAATATTCATGTACGGCAGAAGGAAAAATTGAATATAATGTGGACATCCATAAATATGATAATGATTTGCACAATGGAGAATATAGATATGGGCTGTTCTTATTTAAAAAATAATATAAAAAATATAAAATTTATATCACGGTAAAAAGGAAAATGAAAAGAGACGTTATTACAGTATTTTCAGCATTGTTAGGCACAGCCGTTGGAGCAGGCATAGTAGAAAGATTGTCGAGGAAAGCAATAGACAAAGAAAAAGATATGTCAGAGAAGCATCTGACACTTTTTTTAATGATGAATCAATGGGTAAAAGTAAAGCAGGAAGGGAAAAATCTTGCCTCT
>BLMJ01000025.1 GCA_011960625.1 Lachnospiraceae bacterium
ATGGAAATTGATTTTCCACAGCGAATACGGAATCTTTAACGCTGTGATTGAAGCTTTAGGCGGACAGGGGAAAAGCTGGCTGACTACGCCTTCCACGGCGCTTGGGTGTGTTATGATTGTTGCAATCTGGGGAAGTGTCGGATACAATATGATCATTCTGCTGGCAGGTATGCAGGGGATTTCCAAGTCCTATTATGAAGCGGCAGCAATTGACGGAGCCGGTCCTGGAACTATATTTTTCAAGATTACCATACCGTTGCTTTCGCCTACGATTTTCTTTGTCATCATCACAGGAATGATCGGCGCCTTCCAGGTGTTCGACAGCATCTATATGATGATTGATCCGACGACGAACCCGGCATTCAACCAGGTTAAGACCATGAACGTATTGTTCTATCAGAATGCGTTTATGTATGGATATAAAGGTTACGCAGCGGCAATCTCTATCTTCATGTTCGTAATCATTATGATTATCACCGTAATCCAGATGATCGGACAGAAGAAATGGGTGAATTACGACTAGGGGAAGGAGGAAATACTATGTCAAAGTCAGCTTCAAGAAAGCGTTTGCTGATACATATTTTATTGATAGCGGGTATTGCGATTACGGTATTCCCATTCCTTTGGATGGTGTTTACTTCATTTAAGACATTGCCGGAATCTATGAAAATACCGCCGGCCGTATTGCCGGAAGCGCTGAACACGGAGTCTTATCAATACGTGTGGGATGTACTCCCCTTCGGGACCATTTACACCAATACGATTATAGTTACAATCATAACTGTGCTCGTTCAGGTTGCCTTCTGTACGATGGCGGCTTATGGATTCGCAAGAATTGATTTCCCGTTCAAGAATGCGATTTTTCTGATTATCTTATCCATTCTGATGGTACCGGGACAGATTTTCTTGATTCCGCAGTATTTGATTATTCAAAAGTTGGGAATGATTAATACGTTACCGGGCTTGTTTCTGCCAAACTTGTTCAGTGCGTTTGGAACCTTCCTTCTTCGGCAGTTCTTTATGTCGCTGCCGAAAGAGCTTGAGGAGGCGGCGCTTTTGGACGGATGTAACAGATTCCAGATTTTTGGAAAAATCATGCTGCCTCTTGTAAAACCAGGTATTGTTGCGCTGGTAATCTTCACTGCAAAGTTCGCATGGAACGACTTCATGTGGCCGTTGATCGTCAATTCAGATCCGGCGAAGATGACCTTAGCGCCGGCATTATCACTGCTTAAGGGGCAATATCTGCGATTGCAACAATCTTCATCTTATCCGGGTGAAGCTCTGCCGACTTTGCATAAAAATCTCTTCCCCTGCTGCCAAGCCCTGCAATCGCAACCTTCATCAGTTTTCCCATCTTTCCATCCCTTTCTTTTATAATGTTCTATAATAAATGATTATTCTGTCCCATAAGCAATCTCATAGGTCTGGGTTTTGAAATCAACGGTCACCGTCGTGCCGTCCGCAAAGACTGTGCGCTGGATGGCGTAATCCCCATTCACCATCTCATGACGCGCCATCTCGCACTTGGCTACCTTCTCGTGGAGTTCGCAGACCACATCGCACCTCTTGATTTCTTCCTTAAGACCTATCCCCAATGTCTCGAAGGAACCATCAAAATTCGGATATGCACCGTCCCGAAGCAGATAAGGCGCGCCGCCGTTCAATACAGCGTACAGCATGTAATCCTCATTGCCGCTTACCTGATCCATCATCCACGGCTCAATCAGGCAGTCGTGGAATACCAGATTAAACAGAGGTACCGGCACTCCAAACTTCGGACTTCCAGGCTCACGCAGCATAAAATCATAAGGCGCATAATGGCAGAATACCATGCTCGGTACACACCAGTCGTTCACTTCCTCTGAACTTGGAAGGATTCCCTGAGACATCAGATAATCGAAGCAGTGATTCCTGGCCTCGTAACACTCTCTGCGGCTCATCCTGTGACGCGGATTGTTACATTCATCCCCTTCATTACAGGTAAATACATCCAAATATGCACAATCTAATTCAATCTGTCTGTCTCGAAGTACGGTAAAATTCCGCTTTACATAATAGGGCGCCTGAGTACCGCACAAGTAGGACTGTGGACCGCCCGCCCACCGCTGATGCTGAGGAATCGACCCGTCAGTCAGACGACAGGCATAATCTTCGTCGAAGCTTGGAGCCTCCAGATAGAAATCTCGATACTGGTCGTGAATACCGAACAGATATCCCAGCTCATGCATGGTATCTGCAAGAGCTTTCATTCCTGCCCAGCCGCCTGCCTCCTCGCATGCCGGCGTATAGTCCGGATGCTGGTTATCATATCCCGGCTGTGCCCAGCCATCCAGATGCAGGTAGACCTTCTTCGCCCCTGCTTCGTGAAGCCCCCGCATCTGTGCCTCTCTCTCCGCAAATGTGGCGAGATGGTTGTTCTTATCCGGCTGCTTAGGATCAAAGAAATCGGAATTTTCACACACATGGGTCTTAATCCCAGTATGCACAAACCCACAGCCAATCAGCTGGTCAATTGCAGGAACCTTTGCCGCCTTCTCTTTCAAAGTCCGAAGCTTTCCCTGCTCATTCACATATGTACGGTAAACCTTACACATATCATTATAATCGCAGCCGCTCATCAGCGTATAACGCATTACCCTGCGGTACTCCATCCTGCCAAGGCTTGGCTCGAAGTAAACATTCACATGGGTGTAAGGTCCTCCTGCCGGGTGCTGTGCCTGATATCCTGCATTCCACGGCGTCATACACAGGGCAAGGCATCCTTCCTTCTCCTTAACATGTCCAAACCATGGCATATACGCCCCTGCGGTTCCGAAGAACCCGTCAAACACGATTGGCCCAAGCTCCGTCTCCCAGGTGTTAGGAATCAACAGGCCTTGCTGATAATTAAGCAAAGTATACCAATCTTTTCGTTTCTCTTCAAACGCCATGGCTCCGGGCCAGTAAACGCGCTTTACCTGTAACCCATCCTCACAAATCGGTATCCATTCAAAATAGATATTTTCTGTCGTCCGCTCAGTCCACACATAGGTTTCAAATGTATACGGGACCTCGGTTCCCCCAAC
>BLMJ01000026.1 GCA_011960625.1 Lachnospiraceae bacterium
TTCACTCAACGATGCCACCGCATCGCCTCGTTCAGCCGCCTTGCAGTCTGAAAATTCATTCTGCATCATTTGTCTGAAAATAAATGTGCCAGCACACTAGGTATCAAGGGATTGATATTTTCTACTGCATGTAGTATAGTAAATATTAACAGACAGGAAAGGCTGTTTATGAAGATAGTATTTTTCCAAATTTACTACTTTATATGAAGTATAATTATTGGCAGATTTTATCTGTATTTCAGGAAAGGAGAGAAATTCCACGGAAATTATGAGAAAGTTTGTGGAAGAGGTGTGGTTCATATGGAGAATCATTTAGTATGGAAAGAAGAGTACAATATCGGAGTAGACGTTATTGACAAGGAGCATCAGAGGCTGTTTAAGATTATCAATAAGTTGTTCGTGTTCGGAAAAGAGGAGAAGAAGAGCCAGTGGGCTTGCCAGGAAGGGATCAAGTATTTCAAGGACCATGCAATGAAACATTTTGCAGAAGAAGAGAAGTACATGGCGTCAGTCGGATATGAAGCTCTTGACGCGCACAGACATCTTCATCAAGGGTTCCGCAAGAAGATGCTGCCGGCATTGGAGGAGGAATTGGAACAGACGAATTATTCTAAAAACGCAGTCGATCATTTCTTAGGCGTCTGCGCTGGATGGCTGATAGGACATACACTGACAGAGGATCGTGCGATTACAGGAGAAGGAGTAAGCAAATGGATAGATCTTATGCCGGAAGAAGAACTTGAGGCTATGAAAAAAGTAATCGTTCAACTGGTATATGATATGTTTCGGTTGGAGTCCCATGTGATCAGCGACGGCTATAGCGGAGAAAAGTTCGGAAGAGGGATCTATTGCCGTCTGGTCTACGGAATGGAGAAAGAGGAGGAAAATAGAGAGATTTTTCTTGCATTTGAAGAAAAACTGCTGATAAATACGGTTGGGAAAGTTATGGGAATTGAGACGAATAAGCTGGATACCATGTTGATTAATGCAACCAGAATTACAGCGCATCAGTTTGTAAAACGTGTTATGGAGCACCTGCCAGATGCGGAAGGATGCGAGATTAAGGAAGAGAACCTCCTTACATATGAGCAGTTCCAAGATGTATTTGAAAAAGAGAAAATGCAGGTCAGCTTGCTGTTTGACACAGGAGAAGGGTACTTTGTCTACTGTGTCATTGCACCTCATATGGTGGAAAAAGGGATGGCGACTCCAATCGGTGTGGAGAATGTCATGGAAGAGGTTGAAGATTATCTCAAGAAGAGGGATATACCTCAGAGGAAGAAGATACTGGTGGTAGACGATTCCATGACCATACGCCAGGGGATGAAGCAGCTACTGTGTGAGGATTATGAGATTGGTATGGCGTCCTCAGGAATATCTGCAATTCGTTCGATTGCCTTGGATTGTCCGGACCTGGTGCTGCTGGATTATGAGATGCCGGTATGCGACGGAAAGCAGGTATTGGAAATGATTCGTTCAGAAGAGGAATTTGTTAAGCTTCCGGTTATCTTCCTGACTGGACGGACAGATCCGGCGACTGTGAAGAAGTTGGTAGCTTTGAAACCAGATGGATATCTGGCCAAATACCTAAAGCTAGAAGAGATTAAGAAGAAGATTGACGCTTATTTCGAGAAGAAAGATCAAGCATCCCAAGAATAACCAATATTTAAAGGATGAGGATGTTGCAAAGCGGAATATTTACACAGAATATAGTACGATTACGGTAATATTTTTGACTATATGCTGTGAGATTTCCACATTTTGCAGCATCCTCATCCTTTTTATATCAAATATGCGGCGACAGCCTCGCAGATAAAAACTACGATACAGCTTAATGCAGCGATTCCCATCATATTGATACCCCGCCAGGCCGCCAGGATTCCCGCCGCCAATGCCAGTATACCGGCGATTGGAACCTGGGGCGCAGTGATAATGGCCGGAAATGTCATGACTGCCAAGGTTACATAGGGTACATAATAGAGAAATGACCGTATCAGGGGATTTTTAATCTTTCCGCGGATTAGGGTCAGTGGAAGTACACGTATGAGGCAGGATACTGCCGCTGCAACCAGTATGTAGATGTAAATATTATGAGTCATATTCCACCGCCTCCTTGTCTGATTCCGAGGCCGACGTCTGACCGTTCTCTTCTTTTACAGGGAAAAAGACGGCGGCGAGTCCGGCAATTAACACGGTTAGCAGACTAATCTTCAGACTGTCGGACATATGGTCGAATAAAGGAATCCTGGATACGGCAAAGCTTACCCCAAAGCTGACCATTACCACGCCGCCGACGATTTTATTTGCCTTGGAAGCCGGAATGATGATTGCCACAAACATACCATATAATGCTACGCTTAAGGCGCTGACAGCGGATTGAGGCAGCACATTGCCTGCCACAACCCCAAAGGCTGTACCCATTGCCCAGCTTGGCAGTGCGATTGCCATTGCACCATAATTGTAATAAGGATTCAACCTTCCGGTTCGGCCGATGCTGATCCCAAAAATCTCGTCCGTAATTCCAAATCCCACCATAAATCGGTGTACGAAAGAGGTATTCGAATCAAATTTCTGACTTAAGGCGCAGCTCATAAGCAGATATCGTATATTCGTAACCAGAATAACAAAAGCCATTTCAATATAGGGCGCATTCGCCAGAATAACCGTAAATTCTGCATACTCTCCGGCAGAGGCGTGATTCAAAATACTGGACAGGAAGCCCTGGAAGGGGGTTAGCCCAGCTTTTTTTGCCACGATTCCAAGGGAAAAGGCTACCGCAAAGTAGCCCAGGGCAATCGGGATTCCATCCCTTATTCCATTGGTAAATGCATTCTTATTTCGGGTCATGTTTCGTTCCATTTCGTAAATCAAAGTCTTGGTAAGCTTCTCCGCTTAGGTTCTTCCATGTAAATATTCCGTCCTCCAGCATCATGTAGCTGTGTTCGCTTCCTTCCTTCGGAATGGAGATAGAGCCTGGATTTAAGTAGTAGTAGCTGCCGCCGAAGCCTTCGGCTGCAGGGATATGAGTATGTCCGTAAAGCAGGATATCGCCTGCCTTTAGCATTGGTGGATTAGCGGTATTATGAATGTGGCCGTGGGTTGCAAAGATCATGTGTCCCTGTTCATACAGGATACAATAGTCAGCAAGGATTGGAAATTCCAGCACCATCTGATCCACGTCCGTATCACAGTTCCCCCGTACACACAGAATATCTTCTTTTATAGCATTGAGAAGCTCAATGACCTCTTTTGGGGCGTAGCCTTTCGGCAGAGCATTTCTCGGGCCGTGATAGAGGATATCGCCAAGAAAAAGCAGCTTATCCGGCTGTTCGATTTTATAGCGTTCAAGTAATTGTTTAAGATAATAAGCGCTTCCGTGAATGTCAGATGCAATCATTATTTTCATGGTATATATAAACTCCTTTCAAGAAAATCAATGGGACAATCGATATTTGTCGATTCCCTTCACCTAGTATAGCCTGTATGTGGGTGGGATTCAAGGAAAAGTTAAATCTTACTGTATCGTATATCTATGAAATCTTGTATAATAGAAGTATATTTTGTATACAGATTAGTTTTATACGTAAAAGGGAGGGAAAGTAATGGAGAAAGACACATCCAGTACGATTAGACGCGCCGGACAATTTCAGGTGGTATTGATTGGAGAGGGGCTTGTGGTGGGAGGCATTGCAGGGCTTGTTATCGTACTGTACAGGATGTTTCTGGAGTACGCAGGGCAATGGCTGAATATCATACTGGAATTTTGCAAAGGGAATCCTGTGAGGATTGTAGGATGGTTTTTGGTACTTTTTATTCTGGCAGTGCTGGTGGGAAAGCTTTTGCAGTACGAACCCATGATATCAGGCAGCGGGATTCCGCAGCTTGAAGGGGAGATGGCGGGCAAGCTTGACCAGAGATGGTGGCGGGTTCTTCCTGCAAAATTTCTTGGAGGATTTCTATGTCTTTTGGGAGGTCTGGCGTTAGGAAGAGAGGGACCGTCCATCCAATTAGGGGCAATGGTAGGAAAAGGAGTCTCAAAAGGAATGGAGCGGGGAGTGACAGAGGAAAAATATCTTCTGACCTGCGGAGCAAGTGCAGGACTTGCGGCAGCGTTCCATGCACCGCTTGCCGGAGTAATGTTCTCGTTGGAAGAGGTGCATAAGAATTTCTCTGTGTCCGTATTGGTATCGGTTATGACGGCCTCACTGTCGGCCGATTTCATGGCGTCTACAGTTATGGGAGTAGATTCAGTGTTCCAGTTTCAGATTGTAAGGGCGTTGCCGCCAAAGCGTTACGGAATGATTTTGTTATTAGGAATTATATTGGGAGTTCTGGGAGCGTTCTACAACTGGTTTACCCTAAAAGTGCAGTCGTTTTACCGCAATGCCAAGGGGCTGAGTGTGACACAGAAGCTAATGCTTCCCTTCTTTTGTGCAGGTATCCTTGGATTTACTATGCCGGAATTTTTAGGCAGCGGACATGCCTTACTTGACTATCTGACGACAGAGGATGTCATGCTGGGAACGATATTGTTTATTCTGGCAGGGAGATTTGTTTTCTCGGCGGTCTGCTTCGGATCCGGCGCGCCGGGCGGAATCTTCTTTCCGCTGCTGGTGCTGGGCGGCTTTATCGGAGGCGCGTTTGCAACGGTAGGCGTACATTACATGGGATTGGATATGATGTATATCAATAATTTTGTAGTGCTTGCGATGGCAGGATATTTTGCGGCGATTGTGCGCGCGCCGCTTACGGGTATTATTCTGATTTTCGAGATGACAGGGGCGCTGAGCCAAATGATGACACTGTCGATCGTATCGGTTGTTGCGTATATAGTGGCGACGCTGCTTCGCTCAAAACCGATTTATGAGAGCCTTCTGGAAAGGATACTAGAACAGCAGAAGGGAGAAAAGGTTGTGGACCATGGACAGAAGGCGCTGCAGAATTTTGTAGTGCTTCAAGGCTCAAGACTTGACGAGGCACTGATTAAGGAGATTGAATGGCCGAGAAATTGTCTGATTGTGGGCATACAGCGAGGGTCTGATGAGATTATCCCGCGGGGGAGTACGAAGCTGCAGACCGGAGATGTTATTGTGGCAATGACGAATGAGCAGGATATTGCGGCCGTACACGATGGAATGGAGAAGCTGTGCCGGGAAGAATTTTAGACTATTAGGTATGGCTTAAGGAGCTTTCGACTGGAGTATGAGAATATCTGAGAAATTTTGGCGGAATACTAATTAATGTTGTTATTATCGAAAAAGGTGTTATAATGGTTAAAAAAGAACATTTGGAATAGAAAGTCTATATCAAAAAAGCTAAGAATAAATATTATCCTTAGCTTTTGGTAAGAAGCAGATAACGGGAATCGAACCCGCCTCTCCAGCTTGGGAAGCTAGCATTCTACCAATGAACTATATCTGCATGACAATGATTATAGCATCTCTTTAGAGAAAATGCAATCCATTTTCTAAATTAAGAAAAAATTCATAATTTCTATCGAAAATGTTTGGATTTCAGGCTTATAATGATGAAAGATATGCTAGGAGGAGTCTATGGACAAAGTAATAGAAGTAAAAAGTCTTTATAAGTTGTACCGAGTGGGTGATGAAGTCGTACGTGCGTTGGACGGAGTAGGGTTCGAAATTTTTCAGGGAGAATTTTGTGCAATTGTGGGTACGTCGGGCTCGGGCAAGTCTACGCTTTTGAATATGCTTGCGGGACTTGAAAAGCCTACGAAGGGCAGTGTGGTGATTGCAGGGCAGCACATTGAGAATTTGACGGAGGAGCAGTTGGTGAGATTTCGGCGGGATCATGTAGGATTTATTTTTCAATCCTTCCATCTTCTGGGAACCATGAATGCGGTTGAGAATGTGGCTTTGCCCCTGAGTTTCCGAGGCGTCCCACGGGATGTACGGATGCGTAAGGCTGATAAGATGCTGGAGCTGGTGAAGCTAAAAAAGCACAAGAAGCATCTGCCTAATCAGATGTCCGGCGGGCAGCAGCAGAGGGTAGGCGTTGCCAGGGCGCTGGTGGTAGATCCCAAGATTATCTTTGCGGATGAGCCGACGGGGAATCTGGATTCACACACATCAGAGGAGGTCATGCGGCTGATGCAGCAGGTGGTGCGGGAACAGAATAAAACGCTTGTCATGGTTACACATGACGCACATCTGGCTACTTATGCAGACAGAGTCTTCCATATCCGGGACGGGAAGATTCTCAAGATTGAAGATAACCGGAAGATTGCATTACAGGGAGGACTGAAAGGATGAAAAGATTAAGAAGGCTTCTGGCGGGAGTATGTTTGGCTGCGCTTTTGGCGACAGTGATGATGCCGGCAAAAATACAGGCAGAAGAGGTGCAGACGCAGGAGAATACGTCTGTAGAAGCGAAGGGTGCAAGCGGGATTTCAATTATGTCAGAGGGAAACAAAGTACCCACGTTTGAGGCAGGGAAATCCACAACCTGGACATTGATTGTACATAATAATTCCGGCGTAGATCTGACCGACGCTGTGCTGTCGCCAAGCCTTGGCAATACGAACGAAGAATGGCCTTTCAATACGGAATACCAGAGCTATGCAAAGGAATTGAATATCAAAAACGGTGAGTCACAGAAGGTTTCCTTTGATTTTACCCAGAGAGAAGACGTGACCACCTCAAGGCATACGTTACAGTTCAACATCTACGTGCAGGGAGGGCAGGACGCGGTGGTTTCTCAGAAATTTTACGCGAATACCACTGCAAAACCGGCAGAGAATCCGGAACCTCCGGCTGACAACATACCCGACCCCAATCCGGGTGATCAGATAATAGGAGACGGTATGGACTTCCCTTCTGTAGACGCAGGCGGATTTAGCAACGGGGGCGCTTCGATTAGCGGCGGAGGCGGTTCTGAGGGCTCAGCATCGGTTCCCCGAGTGATTGTCACAGGTTTTAAGACAGATCCGGAGGAGGTGCGTGCAGGAGGTAATTTCACTCTGACAATCCATCTGAAGAATACCTCCAAATCAACGAGAGTACGCAATATGCTCTTTGACTTAAGCGCGCCCACAGAAGGAACAGACGCACAGACGGTAGCGCCGGCGTTTCTTCCGGCGTCGGGCTCCAGCTCTATTTATCTGGACGGAATTAAGGCAAACGGAGCGGCGGATATTTCTATCCAACTGAATGCTAAGGCAGATCTTTTGCAAAAGCCATACAGTGTAGATTTGTCTATGAAATACGAGGACAGCGACGGTGCGCAGATTGACGCGGCATCCAGTATTTCTATTCCCGTAAAGCAGGATGCAAGATTCGAGTTTAGTGATTTTGAGATTAGTCCGGAGAACATATCTGTAGGCGACGAGGCGAACGTTATGTGTAACCTCTATAATTTGGGAAGGATTAAGCTCTATAATGTGAAGGCAACCTTCGAGGGCGCTTGTATCAAGAAAGAAGAAGTATTTCTGGGGAATGTGGAGTCAGGCGCAACGGCTTCCATCGACGCTATGCTGGAAGGCGCGCAGGCAACGGCAGGGCCGGCCAATGTAACTATGACGGTGAGTTACGAAGACGAGGCAGGCAAGATTTCCACGACTACGAAGGATCTTCAGATTGAAGTTATGGAGATGATGGAAGATGTTTCCATGATGCCGGGGATGGAGATGCCGGTGGAAGAGAAAGGCTTCCCTGTGATTCCGGCTGCCGTCATCGCAGGCATTGTCCTTGTGATCATAATCATTATAGTTGTGAGAAAGAAGAGAAAGAAACGGCAGAGATTGAATGAAGAGGAGGAGTTGCTGGATGAGCTGGATAGATCTTCTGAGGATGAGCGGTAGTAATCTAAAACGGCGGAAGCTTCGGACCTTCCTGACTGTCCTCGGAGTGATTATCGGTACAGCGTCCATTGTCGTCATGATTTCCCTTGGGTTGGGGCTGCAGGAGTCGCTCTACCGGGAGGTGGAAAATTCCGGCGGCCTGACCAGTATTAAGGTGACGGGAGCCGGAGCAGGTGAATCTATGTTCTCCTATTCGGCCAGCAGCGAAAGCGGGGAGGAATCGAAGAAATATATAAACGACCGAGCAGTAGCAGAACTTGCTCAGGTGGAGCATGTAACCATAGCATCGCCGGTATATGAGATGTGGGTGAACATGATAAAAGGCAATTACGAAGGCTCTGGGCAGTTAGTAGCAATGACTCCGGAGGGGTTGGCGGCAAAAAATATCCCACTGGGAGAAGGTACGTTTCCCACACCTGGCAGCGGCACGCTGGAACTGGTGTATGGTAATGGAATCCCGACGATGTTCTATGAGAAAGGCACAGGAAAGGGATATTATGAAACGATGGAGCTGCCGGATATTGACTTTTTACATGACTCAATTTTCCTGATTTTGGATCAGGACGGATACTATAATAGTATGGGAAGCGGGTTTGATATGGGAGGCGGCGAGGATGGAGGTCAGACAGCCAAATCCCAGACTGTGCAGAAGCATGTGGTGAGAGCCTGTGGTATGGTAAAAGGCGGGCCCGAGGAATACTCTGCCAATTATTACTATATTTACTGTGATTTGGATACGCTGAAGCAGATTTTGAAAAAGGAGTTTTCCGGAAGAGCCATTCCGGGACAGCCTACCACCAAATCAGGCAAGCCCTATAAAGAGTTTTGTTATTCATATGCTCAGGTGAATGTAGATGATATCGAAAATGTTGATGCAGTGGCAGCTTCAATCCGGGAGATGGGATATAATGTAGAGACGAATGTGGAATACTTAAACAGTATGAAGAGTCAGTTTGCCATTATCCAGGCAGTGCTTGGGGGAATTGGCGCTGTGTCTCTGTTCGTTGCGGCCATTGGAATCGCCAATACAATGATGATGTCAATCTACGAACGGACGAAGGAGATTGGAGTCATCAAAGTATTAGGCTGCAGCCTGAAGAACATCAAGCAGATGTTCTTGCTGGAAGCGGCATTTATTGGACTGATAGGAGGTGCAGCCGGAAACATCTTAAGTTTCCTAATGTCGTCGGTAATTAATATGCTGACCGGACACGGAGCAGCCATGGGATTTGACGGCAACATTTCCTATATCCCTCTGTGGCTGGTGCTGCTCTCCATGGGATTTGCCATGCTGGTGGGTGTGCTTGCGGGATATTTTCCGGCCCTTCGCGCCATGAAATTGAGCCCCCTTGCAGCAATTCGGAACGAGTAGCTGTTACTCTTCAATAATGTGGATTTCAAGATAGTCGAAATCAATAGAATCCACAAAATTATCCTGTGTAAACCGTGTCTTGTCATGACGTCTAAATTCATCAATCGTCGCATCCAGCCAGATGGGTTTACTTAGGTCAAATTCATAGCACAGGGCATCTAATGCATGAAAAACCTTATGTGTCCGGGTATCGTCCGTGTCATCACATATGACGGTATCCCGGACCATTCTGTTATCTTTAAATTCTTTACCCCATAAACGAAACATAACTTTACCTCATTTCTTTGAAATATAATGAAAAGTATATCTGTTTTTCGCGGGCCTGTAAAGAGGTTTCAAATCTTTGCTATACAAATCCGCAAAGAGGGATTATAATAAGTAACGTATATATGAAAGCGGGGATGAATGGATGGTTGGAACAGGAAGAATACATGTATACTATGGAGACGGAAAGGGAAAGACGACTGCCGCTGTGGGATTGGCTGTGCGGGCTGTCGGCGCTGGACTGAAGGTTCTAATGTTCCAGTTCCTAAAGGACAACTCTTCTAGTGAGCGCAAAGTACTGGAGGCTCTTCCCAATGTGACCTGCCTGCCGGGACGAAAGCAGGTAAAGTTTGTAGGAAATATGAACAGGGATGAGAGGGCGGAGTTTCGCCATTACAATAATAAGGCCTTGGACGAGATTATAAAATTCTGCGGACCTTTTGATATGCTTCTGTTGGATGAGATTCTGTGCGCATTGCAGTTTGAGGTGATAAGTGAAGAAAAACTGATTAGTTTCATTCAGCATAAGCCAAGAGGACTGGAAATTGTGATGACGGGGCATGAGATTACGGACAGTCTGCTTGAGATGGCGGATTATGCGACAGAGATTAGGAAGGTCAAGCATCAGTTTGATTTAGGGCGTTCCGCGCGGCTGGGAATAGAATTTTAGCGAAATATTTACAAATATAATCACTTTCTTAAATAAATGTGAATTTCATGACATACCTTGATTCATATGGTATACTAAGAACAGTACGAATTAACTCTTCGGTATGAGAGGAGAGATACTATATGGAGAATGCAATAAAGAATTATGAGGATGTAGACAGTTGGAAGACTATTATGTTCCTGTATAACTCGGCATTGAAGGAAGTTGGAACGAAGCTTGAGATACTGAACGATGAATTCCAGCACGTACATAAGTATAATCCGATTGAGCATATCAAGACTAGAGTAAAGACACCAGAAAGTATAGTAAAGAAGTTAAGGAAGAACGGGTACGAGATATCCATTGAGAACATGGTCAAGTATGTCAACGATATTGCCGGCGTGAGGTTAATCTGTTCTTTCACCTCCGACATTTATCAGTTGGGTGATATGATAGGGAATCAGAGTGATTTGAAGGTTCTGGCGATCAAGGATTACATCAAACGCCCGAAGGCGAGCGGTTATAAGAGCTACCATATGCTGGTATCTGTGCCTATTTTTTTATCTGACAGTGTGGTAGACACGAAAGTAGAGATACAGATACGAACGATTGCCATGGATTTCTGGGCATAGTAAATCCAAGGATACCTGCACAAAAGAAG
>BLMJ01000027.1 GCA_011960625.1 Lachnospiraceae bacterium
TATATAGAGATAAGAAAACTCCCAACAAAAAAGTGGGAGTTTTTCAGTGCCCTCATAAATACACTATTTGTTAGAACTTCCCGGCCTTTGCCGCTTCCTCAATCGCAACTGCAACCGCAACAGTCATACCAACCATCGGATTATTTCCTGCGCCGATAAGACCCATCATCTCAACATGAGCCGGTACAGAAGAGGATCCTGCAAACTGAGCATCAGAGTGCATACGTCCCAACGTATCGGTCATACCATAAGAAGCCGGTCCTGCAGCCATGTTATCTGGGTGAAGTGTACGTCCAGTACCACCGCCAGAAGCAACAGAGAAATACTTCTTGCCCTGCTCGATACATTCTTTCTTATAGGTACCTGCAACCGGATGCTGGAATCGAGTCGGGTTCGTGGAATTACCTGTAATAGACACATCCACACCTTCCTTATGCATGATTGCAACACCTTCACGTACATCATTGGCGCCGTAGCAGTTTACCTTAGAACGAAGCCCGTCAGAGTAAGGGATTCTCTGCACCTCTTTGAGCTCTCCTGTATAATAGTCATAATCCGTCTCAACGTATGTAAACCCGTTAATTCTGGAAATAATCTTTGCAGCATCCTTTCCAAGTCCGTTCAGGATAACACGAAGGGGTTTCTTACGAACCTTGTTAGCCTTCTCTGCAATACCGATAGCTCCCTCTGCAGCCGCGAATGACTCGTGTCCGGCAAGGAATGCGAAGCAGTCTGTATCCTCCTCGAGAAGCATCTTTCCTAAGTTACCGTGTCCAAGACCAACCTTCCTCTGGTCAGCAACAGATCCCGGAATACAGAATGCCTGTAAGCCCTCTCCGATTGCGGCAGCAGCCTCTGCAGCCGTCTTACAGCCCTTCTTGATCGCAATTGCCGCGCCTACTGTGTAAGCCCAGCATGCATTCTCGAAACATATCGGCTGAATACCTTTAACCTGATTGTATACATCCAGTCCGGCATCCTTAGTGATCTTCTCTGCCTCTTCGATAGAAGCGATACCATAGCTTCCTAACACTTCATTGATTTTATCAATTCTTCTTTCATATGATTCAAATAAAGCCATTTACTTGTCCTCCTACTCTTTTCTCGGGTCAATGATCTTCGCTGCGTCTGCAACACGTCCGTACTGTCCTTTTGCTTTCTCCCATGCATCGTTCGGTGTATCGCCAGCCTTGATGAAGTCCGTGAACTTTCCAAGATTAACGAACTGGTATCCGATGATCTCGTCATGGTCATCCAATGCGATTCCTGTTACATAGCCTTCCGCCATCTCCAGATAACGAGGACCCTTTGCCAATGTTCCATACATAGTACCAACCTGTGAACGAAGGCCTTTCCCAAGGTCTTCTAAGCCCGCGCCGATAGGAAGTCCATCTTCTGAAAATGCACTTTGGGTTCTTCCATATACGATCTGCAGGAATAATTCTCTCATTGCAGTGTTGATTGCATCACAGACAAGGTCTGTATTAAGAGCTTCTAAGATTGTCTTGCCTGGAAGGATCTCAGATGCCATGGCAGCAGAGTGTGTCATTCCTGAACATCCAAGTGTTTCAACCAATGCTTCCTGGATAATACCATCCTTAACGTTTAAAGTGAGTTTGCAGGCTCCCTGCTGCGGTGCACACCAGCCAACGCCATGTGTCAGACCAGAGATATCTTTCACCTCTTTTGCCTTTACCCATTTTGCTTCTTCCGGAATCGGAGCTGGCCCGTGATTTGCACCCTGAGCTACAGGACACATCATTTCTACTTCGTGTGAATAAATCATTTTAAAACTCCTTTCAACTATGTATGATTTTTCTGTCGTAAGGCTTGTTATAACTTTAACACCATACTTGTTTATATTTTCTCACATTATCTAAAATTCGTCAATTATTACTTCCTGATATTTTTACAAAAATTTTGATAAAAAATGGTTGCAAAATATTAAAAATTTGTTATAATAATATTTGTGGTTATTATTAATAGTTCAGTATGCTGGAATAGCTCAGTCGGTAGAGCACTTCACTCGTAATGAAGGGGTCGTCGGTTCAAGTCCGATTTCCAGCTTTTTATTGAAAGTGCTGTAATCTTTATAAGGTTACAGTATTTTTTATTTTTATCTGCAAAATTTAAAAGAGTGTAAAGTCCATACTGATTCAAGAAAGACTTTACACCCAACCACGGAAAAATAAATCATTTTAATTATTACCGTCCTTCCACATGCACAGTAAGCTGCGGATACGGAATCTCAATTCCTTGCTCATCCAACGTAAGTTTTATCCTTTCCAACAACCGCCACCTCGTCGGCCAGAACTCATCATTCTTTACCCACGCCCTTGCTCCGAGAATCACCGCACTTTCAGCCAAATCATCCACAAATACATTGATTTCCTCATCTTTCATCACACAAGGGTCTGTCATTAGAATATCCTCAATCAACGCTTTCGCCTTGCGAAGATCTGCCTGATAGGAAATAGACACCTTAAGATCCAGCCGTCTTTCTGCCTTCGCCGTCGCATTGGTTAGACTGCTGTTCGTCAGCATCCCATTCGGTATGACAATCGTCTTGTTGTCAATCGTGCTAAGCTTGGTATAGAAAATCTGAATCTCTTTCACAGTACCTTCATTCTTATTGGTATCCTCGTAGATATAATCCCCTACCTCAAAAGGTTTCAGAAGCAAAATCAGCACGCCTCCTGCAAAATTCGACAGACTCCCCTGCAGGGCAAGACCAATGGCAACACCACCAGACGCCACCAACGCCGCCACGGAAGCCGTATCCACGCCAAACTTTGCAGCAATACTAAAAAGCAGCAGGGAGTATAGCCCAAACTTTAGAAAAGAGTCTACAAACTGTATTACTCCTCTGTCCGCACTAGAGCGCTCGAGAGAGCGGCGAACCAGTTTCTGTATCCATCTAATGACTATCCTTCCCACAAAAAATACAGCCAGAGCAATCAGAACCCGCATCCCAAATCCTGCCAGTTTGGGTATACTGTCATGAATGTACTGGGCAAAACGACTCACTTCCTCCACCGTATCCTGAGTCACTTCCGCCACCTCCACAGCAGCAGTCGCCGTTACATTATCAGTGATTGTTCCTCCGTCTGGCCCTACCGGAATCGCCATAGTTATCCTTCCTTTCTATACGCTCAACTGAAGCTTTCCACACACTCAACAAGACCTGCCCTCCCGACGAATTGCAAGAAAGGCGCTCAGATTCCCCCGCGCCGTCCCCGCACTCCGATGGGAAAATAAAATATTCGGGTTACAGTGCGTACACACGTTGGTGACCGCAAGCTGCTCCTTCCTCACTCCAGCTTCTGTCAATACAAGCTGGTTCGCCCGCCAGAGATTGAGCTGATATTTTCCATTCCCTTTCTCATAAAACAATTCGGGCCACAAAGCTTCGTCAAAGGTCTCTCTGAATTTCTCGATGACATCGCCGCTTACCTCATAGCAATCCTGACAGATGGAAGGCCCAATGGCGGCAACTACCTGCTCCGGGTCCGTCCCGTACTGCTTCTCCATCAACTTAAGAGTTGCCTGCCCCATCCTTCCCACGGTTCCCCGCCATCCTGAGTGGCTAAGCCCAATGGCACGATGCACAGAATCCACAAAAAACAACGGAACACAGTCCGCATAGAAGGTCACAAGACAGATTCCCGGTACATTTGTCACCATTCCGTCCGTATCAAGAAACCTGCCGCCCCGATCTTTCTCCTCAACCACCGCCACATTCGTAGTATGGGTCTGGTGCGTATAGGTAAAATCCGAAGGATCCACCCCAATCGCTGCTGCAATCCTGCGCTGGTTTTCCTCGATTGCCTCCATAGAGTCTCCCCTGGTAGTGCTGATATTCATCGTTGCACAATGCCCTTTGCTGACTCCGCCAAGCCTCGTGGAAAACCCATGCTTCACAATACCTGTCTGCTCTAGCAGCGGGAAAGAAAGATACGGAACCCCGTTTACCTCTTTCTCATCAAATATATGCTGTTCATTCTTATATTTTAACCCCAGAATCATATTTTATCCTCCACTATTTATTCCCCTTTACCCTTCCACATAATCAAATGCGTTCTGGTACAAGGTTACGGTATCCCCTTCAAAGCTTACAACATCGAAACGACACGCCAAGTCGGTAAGACCATGACTTGACAGATAATACAGAGCGCACCTGGAAATAGCCTTCTGCTTCTTGAAATCAACCGCCTCCGCCGGATGGCCGCTTCCATCGCCGGATCTATATTTCACCTCACAGAAAACAAGACAGCCCTTATCCCTGGCAATAATATCAATCTCGCCCATTCTGCATCGAAAATTATACTCCAGAAGCTCATACCCTTGTTCCGCCAGATAGACTCCTGCCCTGCGCTCATACTTTTCACCGATTTTTCTCTGATTCTCCGCCATATTTCACACATACTTCCCAATAAAAGTCATCCTATGTATGGGAGAAGCTCCAAGTTTTCGAAGACCTGCAATATGTGCTTTCGTTCCATATCCTTTATTACTTGCAAAATCATATCCAGGAATCACACGGTCATATTCTGCCATCAGACGGTCCCTTGTCACCTTAGCAATAATACTTGCCGCCGCCACAGACACGCTCTTTTCATCTCCCTTGATAATCGGAACCTGCAAAATATCCACCTTCGGAATGGTAACGGCATCGTTTAAAAGTACCTCCGGGCGCACCCTAAGCTTCTCAATCGCCATCCGCATCGCCTCATAGGTAGCCTGAAGAATATTAATCTCGTCAATTCTCGCCGGGCTTGTCATTCCTATCCCTGCAGCAACCGCTTTCTCCATAATCTCATCGTACAATGCTTCACGTTTCTTCTCAGACAGTTTTTTGGAATCGTTTATATAGAGAATCTCACAGCCTTTGGGCAGGATCACCGCCCCTGCCACTACCGGCCCTGCAAGCGGTCCCCTGCCCACTTCATCTATCCCACAGATATATTCATAATTCTCATACTGCTTTTCATAAAAGTGCAGCTTTTCAAGCCTTGCCCTCTCCTTTATAAGCTTCTCTTCCTGTCTTCTTAGCTTTTCCTCTTCCCGCTTATTCATGCCTGATCACTCCCATACTGTCAAAGGGATAAATCCGAACCCATGCTTTTCCAACTAGGTACTCTCGCTTTAACACACCTACACTGGCATCACGGCTGTCCGAGCTGTGGTTCCGGTTATCTCCAAGCACAAAGTACTCATCCTCTCCCAACTCAATAGGCTCTGCGGCAATTCCTGGAGAATCCATCACCTCCGCGCCATAAACGTCGCTAGAAAGAAGCTCTCCATTGATATAAGTATAACCGTCCACCACCTGAACCGTCTCCCCTGGTAGGCCGACGATTCGCTTAATGTAAAACGTATTCGCTTCGTGCTGGTAGGGAAATACAATAACGTCAAAACGCTTAGGCTCCTTAAAACGATAGGACAGTTTATCCACAATAAGATTGTCTCCGTCGCTTAGCGTCGTCTCCATCGAGGAACCGCTGACCCTGGTCCTCTGCCCAACAAACGTGATAATCAGGTATGTCAGCCCGATTATGATTACGATATATAAAATCCACCCTCCCAATTCCCGGAGAATACCTTTTTCTTCTTCCTGCCTCGCCATTATTTACTATCTCCTTCTTCATATGTGTCACAGGCACATTCTATCATACTTCCTTCGGATATTCCAGAGTCAGCCGTCCAAGCCTGCCGTTTCGGAAATCATCAAGCAAAAGAATTGCTGCTTTTTCTGTATCTAACTCATTTCCCCTCAAAAGACAATGCCTGCTGCGTGCTATCTGCTCAAGCATCTGATAGGGCTTCGGCTTCACCTCCGTATTCCCGCCTGCTTCCTCTGACCTCTCCACACGGTACTTCTCCTTAAGGGTCCCTGGATAATTGGCCTCCACCACACGGATAAGCTCCGCTGCCAGCTCCTCCGTATTCAGAAGCTCATCCTTCATGGAACCAATAAACGCCATCATAAGCCCAACCGTCTGGTCCTCAAACTTTGGCCAGAGTATCCCCGGAGTATCCAGAAGCTCCACCTGCTTATTCAGACGAATCCACTGCTTTCCTTTTGTGACTCCCGGCTTGTTTCCCGTCTTCGCACACGCCTTGCCCGCAAGGGAATTGATAAATGTCGACTTCCCAACATTGGGTATACCCACCACCATCGCCCGCACAGGCCGATTCAGTATCCCTCTCTTTCTGTCTCGCTCAAGCTTCTCCTTACACGCTTCCTGTATCACCCCATGGACTGGCTTCATACTACTGTTCTTTTTTGAATTTACCTTCGCCACAAGATAGCCCTTACTCCTAAAATACGCTTCCCAAGCGTCATTCCACTGCTCTTGTGCAAGATCAGACTTGTTAAGCAGAATCAGCCTCGCCTTATTCTTTCCAAGCTCATCAATATCCGGATTCCGGCTGCTTAGCGGAATCCTTGCGTCCACAAGCTCAATCACAAGGTCGACAAGCTTTATATTCTCCTGCATCATCCTCTTTGCCTTCGTCATATGGCCTGGATACCATTGAAAATGCATACTTTCTACTCCTTCTGTTTAATCCACCCAAAATGCTCTCCAAAAGAAATGACGAACCACGCTTTCCCGTAAATATACTCTCGTTTCACATTCCCCACATCCGCATTCCGGCTATCCTCACTGCTTATACGGTTATCTCCCAGGACAAAATACTCATCCCCGGAAAGCTTCACCTTCTCTTTCACAATCCCTACATCGTCAATGTCCGTCGTCTCATACGCTTCCTCAAGCTTTTCTCCGTCAATATAGATACGGTTCTCCACAATCTCCACCGTCTCCCCCGGAAGGCCGATAATCCGCTTCGTATAATAGTGAACATTCTCATTCCCCTTGGGCTTAAATACAATAATATCTCCCCTCTTAGGGGTGGTTGCATTATAGATAATCCGATTTACCAAAACCACATCTCCGTTGCCAAGGACCGGCTTCATGGAATCTCCTACGGTACTGACCTGCTGCCCGAAATACCAAACACTCACAAACGCCAGAAGGCATGCCGCGCCAAGCTTAAAAATCCATATCCCAATCGCAGTCAACTTCTGAAGGTCAATACGGAATTTGAATTTCCTTCTCCTAATTTTCTTAAAAAAACGTCTCTTCCGTCTGCGTCCCATGTACTCCCCTTATAACAGAAAAAGGACAATATACGCTATGTACTTGTCCTTTTTAACTCGTCTCTTATTTTACTAACTCTTTTACCTTAGCCTTCTTGCCGACACGGTCTCTTAAGTAGAACAGTTTTGCTCTTCTAACCTTACCTCTTCTCACAACCTCAACCTTCTCAACGTTAGGTGAGTGAAGC
The DNA here is from genome assembly GCA_011960625.1 of Lachnospiraceae bacterium. Classification (GTDB taxonomy): domain Bacteria; phylum Bacillota; class Clostridia; order Lachnospirales; family Lachnospiraceae; genus Sporofaciens. The sequence goes on from BLMJ01000027.1 coordinate 7,351, forward strand.
GGCCATGTTTTCTCAACACCGACACCGTTTGAATTTTTTCTTACGGTAAACGTAGCTCTTGAACCGCCGCCCTGCTTCTTAAGGACTGTTCCTTCAAATACCTGGATTCTCTCACGGTTACCCTCTTTAATCTTACCGTAAACCTTAACAGTATCTCCAACATGGAACTCAGGTGCATTCTCTTTCAACTGCTCTGCTTCAATCTTCTTAATAATATCGTTCATTGTGTGACCTCCTTATATTCTGGATGTTCTTAATACACTCGTACCAGAGGACCATCTCTCTTCTCCACAACATTTTATATTTTACCACATTCATCGCCTCTTGACAAGAGTTTTCTCTCATTTTCCGTCAGTTCTGCTTTTTCGAGCAGATCCGGACGAAGCTTCGCCGTCCTTAACACCGACTGCTCCCTGCGCCATTTCTCAATATTCCCATGATGTCCGGACAGCAGAATCTCCGGAACCTGCTTGTCATGCCAGATTTCCGGCCTGGAATACTGGGGATATTCAAGCAGATTATCCTGAAAACTCTCAAACTCAGCTGATACGTCATTATGAAGCACCCCTGGCACAAGACGGGAAATAGCGTCCACCATAATCATGGCCGGCAGCTCGCCGCCTGTAAGAATATAGTCGCCTATAGACACGTAATCCGTCACAATCTCCTCCAATACGCGCTCATCGATTCCCTCGTAATGACCACATAAGAAGATAAGCTCCTCTTCTTTCGAAAACTTCTCTGCCATTTTCTGATTGAATGTGTTTCCCTGAGGGGAGAGATAGATAACCCGCGGCTTTGCACATTCTTCATGGTTTTCTTCTGCCTCAGCCAATTTCGGCTTCCCCTGACAGGAGTGAATCATCTCCGTCACAGCCTTGTATGCCTGAAACACCGGCTCTGCCTGCATCAACATCCCTGCACCGCCGCCATAGGGATAATCGTCCACGCTATTGTGCTTGTTAAACGCATAATCCCTGATGTTAACTGCATCAATCGCAAGAAGCCCTTTCTCTATAGCTCTTCCGATAATGCTGGTGTTCAATCCCTGAAGCACCATTTCCGGAAATAATGTCATAATATAAAAATGCATCTTCCTGCTCCTACATGTTTTATCTACTCAGACCTAAAGAAGACCCTCCATCACATGAATCTTCATCTTTCTGCCTGAAATGTCCACCTCTAAAATACATTCTTTGATTGCCGGCACAAGAACCTCGCCTGCCACTGGATGTTCAATCACATACACGTCGTTCGCTCCTGTCACCAACACGTCCTTCAAAACTCCAAAATCCTCTCCCTTATCTGTCACAACCTGCAGCCCGATCATATCTGTGATAAAATACTCATCCTCCTCAAGGGGGACTGCTTCGCTGCGCCCTACCAAAAGCGGACAGCGTTTATATCGTTCCACATCATTGATGCTATCATAGCCCTTGAATTTCAGAATCACAAATTGTTTAAAAAACTTAACGTTCTCAATCTCCAAAGACAGAAGCTCTTTTCCTGCATCTAACAGTACATGTTCTAAATCCTGAAAGCGCTTAGCGTCATCCGTCGTAGGAAAAACCTTCACTTCTCCGCGTATTCCGTGTGTCTGGGTAATCACCCCAACCTGCAATAATTCTTCCATACTATAAATCTCCTAACGTGTCCCCAAAGGTCCGTTATACATTCTCCTTCGGGCAGACAGACTCCGTCCAACAAAGTGTAAATAAGGACAGATCACAATATCTTGCGTCTGTCCTCGGATAAATGGGCGTCCATTACCTTAATCCATAATGTCAACGATAACTTTCTTATCCTCTTTTGCGGCTGCAGCCTTCACAACCGAGCGAATCGCTTTGGCAATGCGTCCTTGTTTTCCGATTACTTTTCCCATATCGGAATCAGCGACATGTACCTCCAGAACCAAAGTCTTCTTCTCTTCCCTCTCGGTCACAACTACGCTGTCAGGATCATCTACCAAAGCTTTCGTAATGACTTCAACCAACTCTTTCATAATCCAGCACCTCAATAAACAAGATTTTACAGTAATGATTTATTTTTCAATTCCTGCAATCTTAAAGATCTTGCTTACTACCTCCGTTGGCTGTGCTCCATTATTCAGCCACTTCTTAGCCGCTTCCTCGTCAACCTTGATCGCACTCGGATCACAATTCGGATCATACGTACCAATCTCATCAATAAACTTGCCGTCTCTTGGGGATCTTGAATCAGCTACAATAATTCTATAAAAAGGAGCCTTTTTCTGTCCCATTCTTCTTAATCTGATCTTTACTGCCATTGTATTTACCTCCATAAAATATAAAAATTCTTACGAAAAGTCTGCCTGCGGCAGTCTTCCGCATACTGTGTATCTATATAACGCGCCGCGCGCGGTTATACCATTGCCTTACGCCCTCTGCCCTGACAGAGTTTGCCTTTTGCGTCAGAAGGGCAGACGGAACTTCCCTTTTCGGCCGCTTTTGCCCACCATCTTCATGAGCTTCTTCATCTCGCCAAACTGCTTCACCATACGGTTGACCTCACTGATATCGACACCTGCGCCCCTGGCAATTCTGTGCTTCCTTGATGGGTTCAAAATGTCTGGATTCCTTCTCTCTTCCAGCGTCATGGAAAAAATCATTGCCTCCATCCTCGCTATGCTCTTCTCTGCCTGGGCAGTCTGTTCATCATCAATACCCTTCATCCTGCCCATACCGCCCATGCCGCCAAGCCCGGGCATCATGCTCATGATACTGCCAAGCCCGCCCATATTCTTCATCTGGCTAATGCTCTCCAGGTAGTCTTCGAAGTCAAACTGATTCTTCTTCATTTTCTGGGCCATCTGTCTGGCCTTCTCTTCATCGATCTCAGCCTCAGCCTTCTCAATCAATGTCAGCACATCGCCCATACCCAGAATACGAGAGGCCATCCGGTCCGGATAAAACTGTTCCAAATCAGAAAGCTTCTCTCCCATACCTACGTATAGAATCGGTTTACCCGTAACAGCTTTGACGGACAGCGCCGCGCCGCCTCTGGTATCGCCGTCCAGCTTCGTGACGATCACGCCGTCAATCCCAGCCTTATCGTTAAATTCCTTCGCCACATTCACGGCATCTTGCCCCGTCATGGCGTCGATAACCAGAATTGTCTGATGTACCGTCACCGTATTCTTAATCTCCTGTAACTCACCCATCATATCTTCATCTATATGAAGACGTCCTGCCGTATCCAAAATCACGATGTTGTTCCCGTTCTTCTGAGCATGCTCCAAAGCAGCTTTGGCAATATTGGCCGGCTTATGGTTCTCCCCCATAGAGAAAACTTCCACCCCTTGCTTCTCACCATTCACCTGCAGCTGCTTAATCGCTGCCGGCCTGTACACATCACATGCCACAAGAAGGGGGGTCTTGCCTTTTAATTTATACTTTCCTGCCAGCTTCGCAGTGGTGGTCGTCTTACCGGCGCCCTGTAATCCCGCCATCATAATGACCGTGATCGCACTTCCCGGCTGAAGCTTGATCTCTGTAGTCTCAGAGCCCATCAGACGAATAAGCTCTTCGTTCACGATCTTAATGACCATCTGTCCGGGGTTTAAGCCGTTCATGACATCCTGCCCTACCGCCCTCTCCTGGACGCTCTTAACAAAGTCCTTAACAACCTTAAAATTCACGTCCGCCGCAAGCAGAGCACGTTTAATCTCCTTTAAAGCCTCTTTCACGTCATCCTCGGTGAGACGTCCTTTGCTTCTTAGGTTCTTAAATATATTCTGAAGTTTTTCTGTCAGACTGTCAAATGCCATACTACAACTCCTCTAAAATCTCACCGGATATCTTCCGGATACTTGAAACCAACTCTTTCGCATTCTTTTCCTTGTAATCGTCCAAAAGCTGTTCTATTCTCTCTACCTTCTCTTTTACTGCCAAAAATTTCTCGATCAAGTGAAGCTTCTCCTCATATCCTCTCAGAGTATGATTGCACCTCTTAATCAAATCGTGAACCCCCTGTCGGCTAATGCCCGCTTCTTCAGCAATCTCGCCAAGCGACAGGTCGTCCGCCACAAACCGCTCATAGATCTCCTTCTGGTGGTCTGTGAGCAATTCACCATAAAAATCAAACAGTAATGACTGTTCCAGAATCTTATCCACTTCTATCACCTGTGCTATCATACAATAAAAAAACAGAGGTGTCAAGTATTTTTTCTTGACACCTTTACATATTTACAAAAGTATCCGAGACACTACACAAGCAACTGCTTTCACTTAAGCAGCAGGTCAAGCCTCAGGCATCCCCACCCTTTGTCCTCCTCCTCTTCTGCGCATTCACAGGCTTTCCGGAATCTAAGCTTCACATCTACATTCTGCGCCTCCGGATATTTGGACAAAAATAACGCAGCAGCTCCGGATACTACGGGTGTCGCCATAGATGTTCCGCTCTTCCTGACATAGGGAATCTTCGTCTTAAAATAACGGCTGTTACAGGACGCCACATGATACCCTGGGGCTACCAGCTCCGGTTTGACGATACAGCGTTCGGTGGGACCGACTCCCGAGCATGGGTTCTTCATCCCAGGTTCATCCAATGCGCCTACGGTAATCACCTTACGGCTGTTGCCGGGAACCGCAATGCTGCCCGTCTTTGGCCCCTGGTTCCCAGCGGACACCACAACCGTAATTCCCAGATCCCACAGTATTTCCACCGCCTCAATTAAGTCCTTCTCCTTTTTTTCATCCAATCCCTCTCTTGCCCCTACAGACACATTCACAACACGAATATTGTAACACCTGTGATTATCCTGAATCCACTGGATTCCTTCAAGAATCTGCTCCACGCTTCCCTCCCCCTTGGAATCCAATACCTTTACAATGACAAGCTCTGCTTTCGGAGCCATTCCTCCATATTCCCCTTTGGACAGCCTGCCATCCCCCGCAAGGATGCCGCCTACGTGGGTTCCATGCCCGCTGTCGTCGTACATCCCCTGCCGTCTGTTTACACAGTCGTAAAATGCAAGAATCCTGCCTTTCAGGTCAGGATGCGCCGACATTCCGGTATCCAGAATTGCCACCGTCACATTCTGTCCCCGTATTCCTCCCTCCATTGTATCATAACAACGATAATGGACCTGCTGCTTTACTTTATTCATTGAAAAAAACCTTTTTTACCAGCATATTCCGGACACATAAAACCTGTGCCATCATCATACAGATATCCAGGTATTATCCTTTTTTGCCCAATTTATACGGCACGCGTATACCTCTTAAGCCACTCTTTCTCCTCATTATCCAGATAAGGAGAAATTTTCTCATAAACCGTCTCATGATAAACATTCAACTGCCTTCTGGTTTCCTCTGGAAGCATCTCTGCCTTAATTGCATCCAAATCCATTGGAATGTAGGTAATCGGCTCAAAATACATAAACTGCCCGTACTCATTTTCTTTGCCTTTACAAACAAGGAGTTCATTCTCCAACCGGACTCCGTGTGAACCTTCTATATAGATTCCCGGTTCGTCTGTAAGAATCATCCCTTCTTCGAGAACGGCCGGCGCCCCGGCGCTCTGCCTCCACCCAAAACCGGCCGGCGGCTCATGGATGCTCAAAAGATATCCCATACCGTGGCCTGTTCCACATTTAAAATCAAGCTCTCTGTCCCAAAGTGGTTTTCTTGCCATCATGTCAAGATTAATTCCAGTACACCCATGTAAAAACTTCGCGTTTGCCAACCCCATATGCCCCATTAGAACCAGAGTAAAATGTTCCTTCATAATATCAGGAATTTCTCCTAAAGCATAGGTTCTCGTAATATCTGTAGACCCTTCATAAAATCCTGCGCCTGTATCCGTCAAAAACACAGTACCTTCTTTCAACTCCACATCCGTCTCCGGTGAAGAGGTGTAATGCATCAAGGCACAATGTTCGCCATAGGATGAAATCGGCTCAAAACTTGGACGGATAAAGTTCCCCATCTCCTCACGAAATTGATCTAACTTTTCAGAAGCGCTTATCTCTGTGATCCGAATCTTTCCCACATTCTCTTTCAGCCATTTCATAAACCTTACATGTGCTACGCTGTCCTTAAGCTGCGCTTTTCGGATATTTTCAATCTCCACAGGATTTTTGACTGCCTTAAACAAAACCTCTGGATTACATTTTTCTACTTTTTTCACATCCTCTGGAATATTGCGGTAAAGGGCATAATTAAGCCTTGCCGGGTCCACAAGTACGGCTTCTTCTTTTGCAATTGACTTAACGTCCTCATAAATCTCAAAATATGGACGCAGTATCACACCATCTTTCGCAAACTCTGCCTTTGCCTCTTTATCTAACTTAGACTCATCTATATAGAGCTTAACCTGCTCCCTTGTGATGATTGCATAAGAGAGTACCAATGGGAAAAACTCAATATCATTCCCGCGCATATTCAGTGTCCAACAGATATCATCCAATGTTGTCAGTATATGTAAGTCTGCTCCATTCTCTTTCATGAATGTCCGGATTCTAGACAGTTTGTCCGCCGTCGTCTCTCCGGCGTAACTTTGTTCCAGTATCCACGCCGGCTCCTGTGAAAGGGCGGGCCGCTCCTCCCAGATTTCATCGATAAGGTCATACTGATAGACAAGCTTTCCTTTTTTCTCCGCCGCTATTTTCTCGTAACTGATTCCCGTACCCATAGCCACCACACGGCCGTCAAAGCCAATATTGCCGCCCTCTTTTAAAGTATCAGCCAGATACTTTTCAATCGTAGGAACCTTTGGCTCATTGATTTTCATCAACTCCACAGTAGTTCCTTCTAACTGCTTAGCAGCCTGTATGAAATATCTTCCATCCACCCACAGTTTTGCTTCATCGGCGGTAATTACGGCCGTCCCTGCCGAACCCGAGAAATTAGTAATATATTTTCTTGCTTTAAAATATTCGCCTACATACTCTGTCTGATGAAAATCAGCGGTGGGAACTATATATATGTCAATCTCATTATCCCGCATCCTCTCACGCAGTTTTAAAAGTCTTTCCTGTATACTCATTTCAATAACCTCTTTCTTTTAATAGTTTCAGAACACATTATAGCACATAATATAAAAAAATTTATAATTGATTTCTTCTTTGATTTGTCGTAAGATAATAATGTTTATGTCCATATATTGGCAACAGGAGGATATAATGGAAGATAAAAATTATTATGATATATTAGGCGTCTCGGAAAAAGCTTCTTTAGAAGACATTACCGCCGCCAAGAATGAGCTTGCCAAACGGTACCACCCGGACGTCAACATCAAGAATGGAATCGACACCACTGAAAAGATGCAGGAGATTCTGGAAGCATACCACATTTTGTCCGACCCGGATAAACGTTCCGAGTACGACTGGGGCCATAGACGCAAGCGTCCCGTCATGCAGACCTTCGACCTTCATCATATGGAAGAAGACAACGAGTCCCTTCCTGATTTTGTCGCTTACTGGAAGGCCTCCAACGCTCTGTTTGATATTATCCAGAAAAGCGACCCATTGTTTAGGAACAAGAATTATTCCGAAGAACTGACCCGTCTATCCACGGAAGCCCTTACTCATGTGGTTCTTCTTCGAAATTCCTCCATCCCTGAACGCTACTGGTATCCGGATATTATGAACTGGCTTTTGTTCACCTGGTTTCAGCACAGGAACTACACCATTTCCTATCTGCTGACCCTTTACGACGAATATGCCAAGGAGAATATTTCAGCGCTGGATAAGCTTAAGCTTCAGAAGAATACTTACCATTACCAGCACTCCATAAAACGTCTGGTAAAATTTTAATTTTCTTTTTCACACATCCACACCCCTCGCATATTATGTACTGTAAACATCATAAATGGAGGATTTCAAAATGAGCGATTTAAGTGCTACGAACTGTGGATGTGGCTGTGAGTCTAATGTAGGAAGAGGCGGAGAGTGCGGCTGCGGCTTCGGCAACAATAACTGTCTGTGGATTATCCTTCTGCTCTTCTGCTGTGGCGGTTGCGGCAACGGCTTTGGCGGCGGCTGCGGCGGCAACGATAGCTGTCTGTGGATCATCCTTCTGCTCTTCTGCTGTGGCGGTTGCGGCAACGGTGGATGCGGCGGATTCGATTGCGGATGCTAATAAGGTAAACATGAAAAGAGGCGGAGTATGGCACTTCGCCTCTTTTCATAAAAAGCTGCCGGAAATGCTGCATAGCTTTCCGGCGGCTTTTTGATTGTCCTCTTGTTCTGACACATTTACTTTCAGACAAATGACGCGGTCAGTACACCAGCCTTAACAAGACGCCCCTTCGGTTTCCTGGTTTCTCATTTCTGCCTGTTCCTTATCCTTTTTTTCCTCTAACTGTTTTTTCAGCATACATGTCTCGTCAATTTCGTAAACGGCATTTCCGTCAATAATCAACTTTCTGTTCATATTCATTCCCTTTCCTCGCATACATTTCCCTATTAATATATGAAATGCTTCAGATTTAGGTTTCCCACATCTCATAAAATCCATTCTGCCGTCATATATATTTACAACGTTATGATAAGGAGTGCCTATGGAACAAAATCCTCCGAAACCAATGACGCCATTCGACAATCTGGTGACACCGCCTTTTCTATATACGTTAAAGCTTCTGCTTCCATACACTCCGCCTTCCATGCAGCGTTTCTTCGGAATCTACATCAAATTCCTAGAGCTGCACCACACAATGGAATATTTTCAAGGATTTTCCTCTTCTTCTCCCTCCAACATACTGGAAGGGTTGAAACCATATATGGAGCCGGCAGAAAAGGAAATGATGGAACAAATGTCAAGCATGATGAATATGATGGAAATGGTACGAGGCATGCAGTCTATGTCTGAGGGCGCCTCTGGTTCGTCTTCCCAGGGTTTTGGCGCATTTAACCCGATGGACATGATGAAGGGCATGTTAAGCCCTGAACAGCAGGAGATGTTTGAGATGTACAACACGATGTTTGAGCAGGAATTAGATCATGAAACCAATCCGCCCAATATGGGCAATAAGAAAGGAGACGCAGAAAATGAATGAATGGATGAATCACCCGGATATGCAGAACATTGACCCACTGAAGATGGAGCTGATTCGCACCGCCGCCGCCCAGACTCAGGGCAAGAGCGGCAAATCCCTTGCTCCGGTCATGATGGCGCTGATTACCAATGCGAACAAGAAAGGGATACAGTTTACGCCAGACGAATTTTCGCTGGTGCTCTCAGTCTTAAAGGACGGTAAGTCGAAGGAAGAGCAAGACCAGATTGAAGGTATGGTTCGAATGGTATCGTCTTATATGAAGAAATAACCCCTACTTCTTGTGGCCGCGCATCTGGCGGCGAAGGGCGGCTTGCTCCCATGCCGCCCTTTCTTCTTCGGTCTCCAGTATTAAACCTGGAACCGGCGCCGGTCTGTCGTTTTCATCCAGGGCCACCATCGTAAAGAAAGCCTGATTGATATGGGTTCTTCTTTCCTCTAAGTCTTCAATATAGGTATCTGCCTGCACCTCCATGGAGGTCCGGCCTACATAAGTAATCTTCCCTGTAATAATAATGACGTCATTCTGATAGGCTCCTTTCAGAAAACGAAGGTTGTCTACCGACGCCGTAGTGACGTTTTTGTGGGCATGACGCTTTGCCGTCAGAGCAGCCACCTCGTCAATCCACTGCATCAGGATACCGCCAAAGAGACGGCCAACAGCATTCAGATGGTTCGGGCGGACTATATGAACGGTTTCAATGATAGATGCTGATACTTTTCTGTTTTTTTCAATCATTTTGCGCTTCTCCTATTCTATATGTGGGAAAATAGATTCTTTTTATTCTTTTCCTATAAGCCCTTTTATTATAACATAGAATTTGCTATACTTAATTTAATTTGTATAAAATCGATACAAAGATATAGAAAGACGAGGTCTCTGAATATGAGAAGAAGAAATAAAGTAAAAGAAGTACGGATTTCCCTTAGAAATATCAAACTCACCATAGAATACGACGGAAGCCGTTACCAGGGATGGACAAGGCTTGGAAAAGATGAGTCCAACAATACGATTTCCAACAAAATCTTAGAAGTTTTGAAAAAAATGACCGGCGAGGAGCAAATCGAAATCTTCTGCGGCTGCCGTACAGAGGTGGGAGTCCATGCCTATGGACAGGTTGCCAATTTTAAGACAGGCTCCAATATGGACATCTTAGACATGAAGCGTTACCTGAACCGCTATCTCCCCATGGACATTGCCATCGTCAATGTGGAAGAGGTGTCAAAACGCTTCCATTCTCGGTTGAATGCCGTTTCCAAGACCTATATGTACCGCATGACCGTAGACGATATCCCCAGTGTATTCGACCGCAAGTATACCTTCCACTGTTTTAAGGTTCCCGACAAACAATTGATGCGTCAGGCTTCCTTGCTGCTGGTGGGGACCCACGATTTCCAGAACTTCTCTACCGCAAAGAAGAGTAAATCTACGGTGCGCAAGCTTTATGACATAGAAATCTACAGCGCCGCACAGGAGATGCAGATTACTCTCTATGCAGATGATTTTCTTCACAACATGGCCCGCCTGATTATTGGAACCCTTCTGGACATCGGCCATGGCGTCCGTCCCAAAGAGGACATTGAGGACATCTTCGAGGGTATTCAGTCCCCAAGCGCTCCCTGCGACCCCAAAGGCCTTTATCTTCAGGAGATTTCTTATTAAAAACAGAACACCTTGGCACAAACCAAACAGGATTTAGAGTGTGCCAAGGTGCCACGCTTTATTTTTTACTTTGCAAAATTGGGCGCATACTTAGCCGCCAGCAAAATTGCTTCTATCATGCTTACCGCACTCACAATTCCCTTTCCCGCAATATCAAATGCTGTCCCATGGTCTACCGAGGTTCGAAGGATTGGCATACCATTGGTTATGGCAATCGTCTTCTCAAAATCAAGTGTCTTTGCGGCAATATGCCCCTGGTCATGATAGAGGGATAATACACTGTTATATCTTCCGATTGCCGCCTGATGGAACACAGAATCCGCACCAATAGGTCCTGCTACATGATAGCCTTCCGCCTGTAATTCCTCTACCGCAGGCATAATCTCATTGACTTCCTCCAAGCCAAACAGACCATGCTCTCCACTGTGAGGATTCAGCCCTGCAATCGCCATGGTTCCGTCTGCTGCTCCAAGCTTTCTTAGAGCCTCCATACACCGTTTCACGTAGTCTTTGATTCTTTCCTTTGTAATCATATCCAACATTTCCCGCAAAGACACATGCCTTGTCAGGAAGAATACACGCATACCATTGGTTTCAAACATGGTCAGCGGATCTTTTGTATCCGTCAACGCACCGAAGATCTCCGTATGCCCAATAAAGTGAATCCCACCTGCGCGCAAGGATTCCTTGTTAATCGGCGTCGTTGCTACGGCGTCCACTTTTCCGGCATTGGCAAGCTCAATACTCTTTGCAATGTATTCGTAAGCCGCCTTTCCGCACATTCCGTTTACGCGTCCAAACTCAAAATTCCCCATATCAACATTTCCCAAATCAATCAAGTTCAGCACTCCCGCTTGGAAGACGCCTTCTTCCGGCTCCTTTATCACATGAACCCTAAGCTTCGTGTCTGTAATCTTGACGGCATTTTCCATAGCGGCCTTGTCTCCAATAATGATACAGTCTGCCGCGTCAACTACTTCTTTCGATGCGATTGACTTTGCCGCAATTTCAGCTCCGACTCCTGCCGGATCTCCCATTGGTACTGCAATAAGTGATTTTCCCATAACGTTTCTTCCTTTTTATTATATACTGTTCCATTTTAAAGATAGAACCGTTTAGTTAGCTGTATCTAATCCCATCGTCCTATATCACTTTCTAATAGACAATTGCTTCCACAATGCGGGCAGCTGCCCTTGCCTTCCAAAAACACTTCTACCTGATTGTTACAGGACGGACAGACGCCTAAGTAAGTCCGTCCGCTATGATGCAAATAAATACTAGGAATCTCAACAATCCTCCGGCACTGCCCACACACTGCAGGACAATAGTTAAACTCAAAGGACGGTATCTGCTCTTCTTGAGTATCCTCTAAAATTCTCTTCTGAATATCTTCTGAAAATACCTCCAATACATTCTCCAAAGCGGCATGGTTCATTCCGTGACCAAGCTGTAGTTGCCACACTTCACCGCAGGAGTGACATGAAAATTCACGAATCCTTCCCATACTATCCCTTCTTTCTATCAGATATTCCCATTCCCTTCAACTATGCGCCTAACAGCTGAAGAACTGCGTTAGGCTGTTGATTTGCCTGGGCAAGCATAGACTGACTGCTCTGAACAAGAATCTGACCACGTACAAATTCCATCATGGACTTAGCCATATCCGTATCACGAATACGGGATTCGGATGCCGACAGATTCTCGATTACATTGCCAAGATTAGAAACCGTATGTTCCAAACGATTCTGAAGCGCGCCATAGTAACCCCGCATAAAGCTGACCATATCAATCGCAGTATTTACCTCTTCTATTGCAAAAAGAGCATCTTCATCCCCCAGCACATTCGTCCCCATAAGCCCTAATGCATCTGCATTCATCTCATACAATTCTACGGAGATCAGATTATGGACATCACTGTCACTTCCAACCATCAGATAAATCTCCTTCGCACTTAATATTTCACTGGGAACGAAAACCGCTTTATCAACCACCTGAAAAGGTGAATTAAGATTTGTCTGGCTGCCAATGATGTTGCCGCCCCCTGTACCTAACCCTCCTGCAATCACGGAGCCTGCTCCTCCTTTTGAAGCAAAGGAAAGCTCTCGGACAAACTTAACTAAATCTGAATCGGCGCTGCTAAAGAGCTGATTCAAATCTGACTCGCTTTTTATTTTTCCGTTTGTAAGTTTGGATATTGCGCCATAAAGGGAATTTCCATTCATAACTTCCTTAAATATCTCATCCATACCACGGGCAATCGCTGTATCTGTCACCGAACCAGTACCGCCGGAGGCCAGATAGCCGATATAGGCGCTGGCCAGATAGCCATGTCCATAAGGCCGGCCCGCAACCGAATACTGCTTCAGATAGTCCCCAACCGCCGTATCCTTGCTGGTATCTCCCGCTCCTGTCAACGATCCCGCAATCTGTTCGAGTCCTGCATTCCAATTTGTAGGGAAGCCGCCGCCTGCAAGCTGTGCTGTTCCTTCTACAAACCATTCGGGAAACTTCTCGCTGCCTCCACGTCCGCTCATCTGATCCGTCATGGTATACTGCATCACCGAGTGCATCAATTCATGCGCAAGCGTTGACTCCAACTTCTCTGCATCCGGACCAGTCATGGACGCATCCGTAAAATCAGCGGCGTCTACTCGGATTTTCATGTTGAAGGGTTTTCCATTCACATTATAAGAATAACTTGCATAAGCTAACGTGCCGTTAGATCCGTCAATATTCCTGATTTCAATCGCTATATCAATCTTATCATTTCCGATCGCAGTTCCCAAACTTGGAAAAGCCTGGATTATCTGATTAACTGCATTGGGAAGATATTCTCCTGCAATCTTATCAGCCAGATCACGGTGTCCGCCTCCACTTCTGCTTACACCGCCTGCCGTCGACGCTTCATTTATATAATTCACTTCACAGATTTTATTGGTCAAATCAAGCGTATATTTATAAGTGCTTACACCCTCTCTCGAACCATTGACTCCGGCCTCTGGGAAAAGACGGGTACTGTTAAAAGTCGCCGTATTCCCGATACGAGATATCTCGCTTTTTATCTGTTTTATCTCGTCATTCATCATTGAACGATCGTCATCAGAATAAGTGCCGTTCGCTGACTGTACAGACAACTCCATCATACGATCAAGCATAGAATGTACCTCTGTCAGCGCACCCTCTACCGTCTGTACCAATGATATGCCATCATCCGCATTCTGACATGCCTGCTTAAGTCCTGTAATCTGTGCTCTCATCTTCTCAGATACAGCAAGCCCTGCCGCATCGTCTCCAGCTCTATTGATTCTGTAGCCTGAGCTAAGCTTTTCTAAGGTCTTACCAATGGATGAATTGTTTCCTTTTAAATTTCTATGAACATTCATTGATGCAATATTATGTTGTATTCTCATGACTATTTTACCCCCCCCCCTACCGTTCTAGGAGGCCGCTGAAAAACCTACTGTTTTTCAGACTTAAGTTTCAAATACACACAA
>BLMJ01000028.1 GCA_011960625.1 Lachnospiraceae bacterium
GTACAGCTGTTCGACTATTACGGTACGCTCAAACATGGGTTCTTCAACAGTATTTTGAGTCAGAAGGACTGCTTAAAGACTACGGACGGTTATAATTATTTGGCCTTGGAGGATGACGTTTGGATGTATACTGGGGTCACTTCGGTAAACGGTGACCAGTCTAACGTTGGCTTTGTGCTGTCTAACCAGAGGACTATGGAGACAAAGTATTATAAGGTAGAGGGCGCCACAGAGGCTTCCGCTATGTCTTCGGCGGAAGGCCAGGTGCAGAATCTGAAGTATAAGGCGACGTTTCCGCTGCTTTTGAATATTTCGGATGAGCCGACTTATTTTATCGCGCTTAAGGATGACGCGGGGCTGGTGAAGAAGTATGCAATGGTAAATGTGCAGAAGTACCAGATTGTTGCCATCGGCGACAGTGTGGGTCAGTGTGAGGAGAATTATCTGGAGCTTTTGTTCAGCAACGGTGTCAAGGAGACTGAGGAGGATACGCGGGAAGTCAAAAAGATTACTGGAAGGATTACGAAGATTGCCCAGGCGGTCATTGACGGGACGTCCCATTACTATATTATGGTGGAAGGCTCGGAGGATATTTTTGATATCTCTGTGGTTGATTTTATTGACGTTGTCCGCTGTGAAACGGGGCAGGAGGTCGTTCTGGAGTATAAGGAGGACGAAAGGGCGAATCTGGTCATGTCGCTTGAGCTTCGGGGAAACCGTGGAAATGCTCTGCAATCAGAGGACGATGATTGAGAAATTCGGGAGAAATTGTCATAGTAATGAATCAAAAGGGCTGCCCCAATGCAGCTCTTTTGTATGAATCTGACTGTGCAGTGTCTTTGGATGTGTAAAAATCTGTACAAAAAAAGACATCACAGCAATGAGTCCCACAGATTGCCGTGATGTCCTTTGGTACTGTATTAATTCAGATAGCTGTATCCGCCTTCGCTGATTCCAGTCAGCTCGCTCTTGTCAGCGCTGAGGCTCACAAAAAATTCAATTCCACACTCTGTCGAAATCTTTTTCAGTCTTTCAACAAAATCCGGCACATTCTCAAGGGAGATGTCAGCATGCTTCATAACGCCGTCGATAAAAACACACTCAATATCATGGTTAGAACTGTACATACCGTATAAAAAGCCTATGTATTCGTCCGTGTTCGTAATAGAGGTGAAGTCATCCATGCAGATTGTACGGATATCAAAAGT
>BLMJ01000029.1 GCA_011960625.1 Lachnospiraceae bacterium
ATGCCGGCCTTTAAGCGAGCCCAACTCCATCGGAAGTGAAAACGGATGTACTTCCTCCAAACCTCGCTCACCAAGGATTTCAATAATCTTTTCCTTAAAAGCAGCGACAAAAAACGGTTTGGGGAGAAAGCCATCGATTCCTGCTTCCAATGCCTCTTCCTGTAAGTCCTCCCAGTCATGGGCCGTCATCAGGAGAATCGGAACGTCCCCTGCACAGGCTTTTTTCATCCGCCTCGCGGTCTCAATCCCATCCAACCTTGGCATCTTCCAATCTAGCAGAACCACATCATAATCCCTTCCGTTTTCGCTGGTTCTCATACGCAGAGCCTCTTCCCAGTCATGGGCCGCCTCCACATGGACGCCGGTATCTTCCATCAACAGACGGACAGTCTCACAGATATCCGGCTCGTCATCCACCACCAGAAGCCTTGTGATGCCTTTCTGTTCCCAAAACTTTTCATCCGCTTCGATTTCTGGTAAACGAAATTCCAGATCCACAGTAAACAGGCTTCCCTGATCTACCTCGCTGTAAACCTGAATCATCCCGCCCATCAGCTCTACAATATTCTTCGTAATGGTCATGCCAAGACCTGTTCCCTGCACCTTATTCGTCGTACTGTTCTCCGCTCTGGTAAACGCGTCAAAAATCGTCTCAAGGAACTCCTCCGTCATTCCATACCCGTTATCCTCCACCTCGATTCGGATACGCTGAAGCTGATTGGAATGCTGCTCAAGTCCGATAATGCGCAGCCAGATATTACCGCCCTCCTGGGTATATTTCACGGCATTGGAGAGAAGGTTAATCAAAATCTGATTAAGCCTCGTTTCGTCGCCAATTAGATGTTCATACTTTATCCCTGTCACAGCAATATCAAATTTCTGTCTCTTCGCCTTCGCCGCCGGACGTATGATTGCATCAATTGACGAAATCATGTCCTTTAGGGAAAATTCCCCGATACTAAGAATTACCTTCCCACTCTCGATTTTAGAAATATCCAGCACATCATTAATAAGACTCAAAAGATGCTGGCCTGAAGCGGTAATCTTCTTTGTATATTCCCTTACCCTTTCCGGATTATCCACATCCTTAGCAAGCAGCTTGGCAAAACCTAGAATTGCATTCATGGGTGTACGGATATCATGGGACATATTCGACAAGAACGTAGTCTTGGAAATATTCGCAATCTGCGCAGTCTGAAGGGCCTCCTTAAGCTGCTTATTATGGATCTCCCTCTCCGCCTCACGCTCCTTTTGTATCTTTCGCTGCTGCCTTTCAAAAAAGAGATAGAATACGCACCACCCAACAAAAGCAGCAAGCATCACTGCAACCACGATAAACATATTCTGATTCACCGCGTCGCCCTCACGCTGTATGGCCTGAACCGGCACATATCCAATCAGGTAGACCACCCCCTCGTTCACAGACCACATATAAATCAAAGAATCCTGATTCTGAATGTCATGGTAGAACATCATGTCATTCCCTGCACTGATCTGTTCATCTACCGTCTCCTTAATTTTCTCCTCGCTGATCTTATTCGCGTGGTAAAAATCCTCCAAATTCAGATGACCTGCATCCCGTTCTCCCATTCCTTTGGGCTTCATGACGAACTTACGGCTTGCGGCATCCATCAGATAGAGCGTGGCTTCACTGTTATAGAAATCACTGGGCATCGCTTCGTCAAAGGAGTCGTAGATATACTCAATATAGAGCGTTGCAATCTCTTCGTTATCTCTTATAACAGGGCATTTCATAGTATATGCCCAGGTTCCCATATCATTAACATAAGACCTTGAAAGAGGCAGCCCGGCTACACTCTTTCCAGCCGAGAAATCCAGCTCTTTCTCTGTAAAAATTTCGCCCGTGTTAGAAATACCTTCCGACTCTCCCGTACGTATCAAAGAGAGCTCGATCATGGTGCTGTTCCGTTCATAGGAAAGTATGAAATCCTCCGGATTCTCTAAATCCGCCATCTCCTGCGCAATCAAAATCTG
>BLMJ01000030.1 GCA_011960625.1 Lachnospiraceae bacterium
ACAAGACCCTTGCCTTTTCCAAAATCGAGGGCAGACATGGGACGTATGCGCTGATTGACAAGGGGGAGAACCGGGACAGGAAGATAAGGAAGCCCCGCCCCTCTATCCGGGCGCAGCTTAAAGCAGACAAGGCAAAGACCGCCCCGAAAAAGGCGGCGGCAAAAACAAAAAATCACGATATGGAGGTATGAGCATGATTAGACTGACTGTTGAAGAAACAAACCTTTTGAGCATTTACAACGAGGGCGGCAAGCGGGCTTTGATTGAGAATGTCAACGCCGCGCTGCCCTACATGGACGCGGATATGCGGGAGCTTGCAAAGCGCACCCTTTCCAAAGTGGACGCTTTGACCGAAGCGGAATTTGCAGAGCTTCCCATTTACGCCGCTGATGAAGTATGAACGGGGTTAAGCGGCTGACGCCGCCCCAGAGCCGGAAAGTCAACGCCCTTGTGCGCCGGACGTGCTGCAATTATGATAACGGGAACTGTATCTTACTGGACGACGGGGACGAGTGCGTTTGTCCGCAGCTCATTTCCTATTCGCTTCTCTGCAAGTGGTTCCGGGCTGCGGTGCTTCCCGCCGACAGGCTACTCTATGCGGAGCTTTACCAGACAGGGGACAAGAAGAAGTGTACCGAGTGCGGCGCGTTCTTTGCGTCAACCTCTAACAGTGTCAAATACTGCCCCGTCTGCCGGAAGCGTATCACCCGCAGACAAGCTGCCGAGCGCATGAGGAAAAGACGCACCCCTGTTACGCAGTAGGTGCGGAAAATCCCTTGATTTACAGGGCTTTCCGGGCGTGAAAATCGGATAGGCGATACTTTATACCTTTACCCCCGAAAATGGCGTTCTACTGCGTAACATTCACGAAAACAGCACCCATAAAAAGACAGGGCGCGGAAGTCATATACTGGCTTCCGCGCCCTGTTCTTTTTTTGCCTATCTGACATTTCCCTTTTCCATTTCTTCAAGCGGGAACTGCGGGAGGGCTTCTATCAGCTTCTTTGTGATAGACTGGCGCATATCTTCGTTGCCTTCCTGTTTCGTGCTTCCGTCTGGCTGTCTGACCGCTACCGTCGATAGCCTGTCGATTTCGTCCTTGTAGCAATCCACGACTTTCTCCACCGCCCATTTC
>BLMJ01000031.1 GCA_011960625.1 Lachnospiraceae bacterium
ACCTTTCCAGTTCCCATCAACCCCTCCTTAAGCGGAGCGATAACTTCATCAAATGTATCTCCTGACTGTTTTGCAGTGATTTTGATTGTTGCACTGTTAAGATACTGGCCAATGCGTTCCAGACTTATATTAACTTTATCAAACTCCAAGAATGCCGTTTTAGCTACTTCAGCTCCAGTATCATCCAAAACCTTAAACGTTGCGTTCAAATCTGGATTCTGGATAAAGAACGGTCCGTTTCCTGTTGGGTTCGTTCCTGCGTCAGTATAGACACCGTCTGCATACGTATATTTAGTAATGGCTGTATCCTTCAATTGATCATCTGTAGGTGCAACATAACTCTTCATCTTCGATACTGCCGTTATCCAGTCATTAACTGCATCTTCAAAATCGTTGACAGTTGTAACACTTGTCTCTGCAGTAATACCTGCAATCGTTATGGTTGATCTCTTGGTTGGATCGGTAGATATTTGTAAGTCAACCGGAATGTCCTTAAGTGTGGAGGAACTGGGCGTCGCCGGTACCTCCGGTGTTCCGGTACCCTCAACCGGCGCATATCCATACACATAACTACCCTGATTATCTACGATATAGCCATTATTATCTACTCGGAAGATACCAACTCTTGACAGGCTCAACCCTGAAGACTCTACATTATCAAAGGTACCATTTACCATATTACCCACAAGGAAGAAGCCCGTACCATCAATCATACAGTCCATATTATTGGAGGACGGCGCCAATGCACCCGTATTAAACTCATTGGAGATAGATGATAACTGAGAACCATAACCTACCTGTGAAGCATTGTGTCCGCCGGCAGCTCCCGCCATCTGACTTCCGCCTGTACTGCTGATTGAATTTGTATACATTGCATCCTGAAAATTGTAACTATAGGACTTAAAACTCCATGTATTAACGTTCGCTATATTATTACCGATTACGTCCAGCTTGGACTGATGCGCCTTGAGTCCTGCAACTCCGGCAATCATTGATCTAACCATTTGCTATACTTCCTTTCTTCGCTATACTCTGCGCGTCTTATGGGACTGTGGAACTTCCCCGTCAGTCCTTCTTTATGTATCTGCAAGTCATACAGATACCAAACCCCCATCAAATGGTCCGGCTTACATTAAGACTGCGCTGTCAATATTCGTAAATATATTTTCCCTCATCTCTGTTCCAGACATTGTTGTCACTACGACGTTATGTGGAACATTTACTATAAAAGCCCCGCTCTCGCCAATGATAACCACGTCTCTTGCACCTTTTTCCCTGGCCTTGGAAACCGCCTGGTTCAAGTCCTTAAGGAGACCGTCTGTCATCTCGATTCCCCGCTCCCGGACTCTCTGTACCGCATGTTTGGAGAATTGAACGGACTGAGCTTTGTCGGCTTCTTTCTGCAAAACGTCAGCGAACTGCACCTTTGTGCCTGTATTCGCACCTGTGCCGGCGATTCCTTGTG
>BLMJ01000032.1 GCA_011960625.1 Lachnospiraceae bacterium
GATATGACCAGATTTTGATGCGGGAACGGGATAAAGAGAAGTATCGCCATAAAGGAAGATTCTCATGTGATAAAAGCGATAAAAGTTCCAAATGATTATGCTAAGGGAACAATACGTATTTCTTTAGGAAACAATAATACTGCAGAAGATGTAGAGACTATAGTAAAAGCGATAGGAAAGATTTGTAGAAATAATGAATTATAAAAACGTTTTATGTGCTTTAGGCAAAAGTGAAAGAGAGTAAAGTAAGATATTGAGGAAAAAATTATAGACAAAAAAGAACAAATTGGAGAACTTTTGCTGAATCAGCAATGTAATGAAAGTTTAAATCGACATCGTAGTTCATATTTTTACAGGGGATTACCTGATATTTCTTTTGAATTAAAAACTAATGTACTGTCTTGTTGATAAATATGATAATATCAGAAGCCCATATCAACTGAGTTTTGGATAAAGTGACTTTAATTTTTCACGGGCATCCCCTGATTTGAAATGCCAGTTTACAGTTCGGATTTCTGCATTGCGTTCCTGTTCCCATGCCCCCAGTTCCCTGTTCAGGTTTTCCGGTGTATCTATTCTTCGGGTAAGGCACTGGCGGGTCATTGTGTTCAGCTCTATCTCAGCAATGTTCAGCCGACTTCCATGTACCGGCATATGGTGGATTTCCAGACGTTTCGCTAAACGCCTGGCCTCATCCGGTTTGTACCGTTTGTACAGGGATGCTTCCGTGTGGATATTCAGGTTGTCCATGACAAGAATTATTTTTTTATGCCCTGGGTAGCATTCATCTAATAGATGCCGGATTTCCTTCGTCCAGTCGTTGCCTGGCGCTGTTTCCGGGCAATTACATGCCGCCCATCCCGCCAATGGCTCCGTAAATACAAAGATGATGCATGTTCCGTTCCGGACGTATTCCGAATCCGTCTTTTGTGTATCACCTGGCCGCATGGGTAGTGGAGTTTTTGTTTCCTCAAGCAGCTGGTAAGGTTTTTCATCCATGCATATGACAGGACACTGAGGGGCATAGGGCATTTCGTAAACATCCAAGATGTCCTCCATGCGTGCTACAAATGCTACATTTTCTTTTGGTGGTATGCACCAGTAGTCATTCAGATGAGGTTTAAGTTCCGTTTTTTTAAAATAGCGCGAATAGCGTCCTTCCCTGTGGGCGTATCCAGAACTACTCTTGATTTTTCTTCCAGGAGGCGCAGGGTCCAGTAGGTCCTCCCTTCCGGAGGCTGGGAACGGGCTAACTCAATGGTGCGTGCTTCGTCCCTGCCGTCAACTTTTCGCTTCGCGTTGGAATTCGGGTTGCGCTTGTAAGTAACGGAAGCATCGAGGCCCAGCTCAATGTAATCCTTTACGATATTGGAAACCGTCGCTTTGC
>BLMJ01000033.1 GCA_011960625.1 Lachnospiraceae bacterium
GTGTACGGCAATGAACTGGCACAGAAAGGATTTGTTGTGCTGACCTTTGACCAGTCCTTTATGGGGGAATCCGGGGGCTTTCCCAGAAATGTGTCGTCACCGGATATTTTT
This sequence comes from Lachnospiraceae bacterium, assembly GCA_011960625.1. Classification (GTDB taxonomy): domain Bacteria; phylum Bacillota; class Clostridia; order Lachnospirales; family Lachnospiraceae; genus Sporofaciens. The sequence goes on from BLMJ01000033.1 coordinate 112, forward strand.
GTGGAGAATTTCAGTGCGGCGGTGGATTTTCTGGGGCTTCAGAAGTTTGTAGACAGGGAAAAAATCGGTGTAATCGGGATATGCGGTTCCGGCGGGTTTGCGCTTTCAGCGGCTCAGTGTGATACCAGAATCCGTGCAGTTGCCGTTATGAGCATGTATGATATGAATGTGGCAGTCAGGGGAAATATGGATAGGGAAGAACTGCAGAGCGTAAAGGAGCGCCTTTCAAATCAACGGTGGATTGATGCGGAAAACGGATATCCAGAGTACCTGCCGGGATTCCCGGAGCAGCCAATCGACAAGGTGCCGGAGGATATTCCGGAGCCGGGGGCGGAGTGGTTCCGTTTTTATGCATTGAAGAGGGGGCATCATCCGAGCGCCAGAGGCGGGTTTACTACGACCAGTGAGCTGGCGATCATGAAATTCCGGACGTTGGATTTCATTGACGAGATTTCTCCCCGCCCAATCCTGTTTGTTGTTGGAGACAGGGCACACTCCCGGTTTTTCAGTGACGCAGCTTATGAGCGGGCTTTAGAGCCGAAAGATATGCTGGTTGTGGAAGATGCGGAGCATATCGACCTGTATGACCGGAGAGACCGTACTCCCTTTGACAGACTGACAGATTTCTTTACAGTGAATATGCAGTGATAAAAAGAGGATGGCTGGATAGAGTTGGCAGAGAAAATCATAGGAATTACAAGGAGGACAAGATGGCAGTAAAACAGACAGCGGGCAGAGACACACTGGGTGAATTTGCCCCGAAATTTGCACAGTTAAACGATGATGTGTTATTTGGAGAAGTGTGGAGCAGGGAAGATAAACTCTCTTTGAGGGACCGGTCACTGGTAACGGTGGTTTCACTGATGGCTCAGGGACTGGTGGATTCTTCTTTTCAGTTCCACCTGATGAGTGCGAAAAAGAACGGGATTACCAGAACGGAAATTGCGGAAATATTGACACATGCAGCCTTTTATGCCGGATGGCCCAAGGCATGGGCGGCATTCCGGATGGCCAAAGAAATCTGGTCAGAGGAATGTTCCGAAGCGGATGCAAAATCTGCACATGCAGCTTCCATGCTGTTTCCCATAGGGCAGCCCAATGAAGCTTTTGCGCAGTATTTTATCGGACAGAGTTATCTGGCGCCGGTTTCTGCTGAGCAGGTGGGCATCTTTAATGTGACCTTTGAACCTGGCTGCCGTAACAACTGGCATATCCATCACGCAAAGAGCGGAGGAGGACAGATTCTGATCTGTGTCAGCGGCCGGGGATATTATCAGGAGTGGGGGAAAAAGGCACAGGAGTTATTCCCCGGCGATGTAGTAAATATTCCGGCAGGCGTAAAACACTGGCATGGAGCAGCGCCTTACAGCTGGTTCTCCCATCTGGCTGTTGAGGTTCCTGCCGAAGAAGGTTCTAACGAATGGCTGGAACCGGTGGATGACGATGCTTATAGGAGCGTATTATGCTGAAAAAGATAGTGTTATTCCTGTTGTCTGCCATAATATTGTTGTCCGTTTCAGGATGCGGCAATACAGACAGAAACATCCATTCGGAGAAAACAGAGAAACAGCCGGAGCAGTCTGCAGAAAATATGGAAGAATCTCTGGAAACAGATTATGCAGACAATCACAGCAATCATGAAAGTCCAGGGTTAAACCTTTCAGAACTTTCTATAAAAATCAGTTCAGATGAAAAGGAAGCGGTTTTTCAGCTTTACGATACAAAAGCGGCAGAGAAACTGTATGAGCAGCTTCCGCTTGTGCTGGATACAGAGAATTTCAGAAATGCCCAGTGGATGTTCTACCCGCCAGAGAGCCTTCCTGTTACAGCTGACGAGGCTTATCATGATGGGATAAAAGGCGAACTGAGCTATTATGAACCCTGGGGAGATGTGTTCATTTTATATGAAGATTTCTATGCGGGAGATGAGATGCACCGTCTGGGCATCTGCACCTCCGGGACAGAGTACCTCGAAAGTTTTGACGGCACAGTAACGCTGGAAAAGCTGGAATCGTCAGCAGAAGATCAGGAGGAACACAGGATGGGGAAACAGATGCGCATTATGGTTGATGAGCATGAGATTGTATTTGAACTCAATGACAGTGCGGCAGCAGAATCATTGTATGGGCAGTTGCCATTTCAAGTAGAAATATCTGATTACAGTGATGATGAAAAGATATTTTATCCTCCGGAGGGCCTGGAGACATCCAATACGCCTCTTGCAGATGCAAAGACGGGTACATTGGCTTATTTTGCTCCCTGGGGAGATGTGGTTATGTTCTATAAAGAGTTCGGTTCATACAATGGACTATATGAGCTGGGACAGGTAATAAGTGGAGGGGAATATATTGAAAGCATTCCGAAAGGAACATATATTTTTGAAAAATAAGAGGTTCCTTACCCAATGTCCATGCAGAAAAAAATAACATATTATTTCAGATGTAAAACACCGGTTTGGCATGAATGACAGCGATAAATCTGTTGCTCATGTAAAACCGGTATTTTTGTGCAGGCAGAAGTCTGAGTGTGCGGATGAGTAGATATGCGTCAGACTATGTTTGGTGGGCGTGGCTGTATTGGGAGTGAATTACGATTTTTTGTATAGTTATTTCCTTGTTAAATAGATAAAGTATAAGTATTTGCTATTTATATATCATCTTGTTAAGATAAATCCAGAAACATAAAACAAAAAGTAATTGAGAAATCTGCAAGAATTCATTTAGAAATTGTTTATTTATTTGTTAGCGGCATGTTATCTGCATCCGGTATCCTTATT
>BLMJ01000034.1 GCA_011960625.1 Lachnospiraceae bacterium
CCTGCCGATGCCGCTAAAATGTCTTTTTTGTTATGCTCAAAAGGGCTTTCCTTCTGATGCTGGCGGGCTTCCTCCTCTCGGGGCGTCACAGTGACTCCTGATTCAATAGAATCACAGATTCTTTGGTATTCGGATAGTAATGCGTCCGGGTCCTCTGCCGCTACGGCTAACTGCTTCGTTGCAAATGTGATGGTTGCCATCTTAACACCCGAAAGTTCGCGAATCTGCCGTTCCATCTTTGCAGCACAGTTGGCGCAGCCAAGATTATTGAGAATGTAGATGCGCTTCGGGACCCCTGGGGGCATGGCGGGGGGATTGGGAGACTCTAGGGCTTCATGGGCATGGTCGTGGTCGTGGTGCGTATGGGTGTGGTCGTGAGCGTGGCCGCAGCCACATTCACAGTGATGGCCGTGAGCATGCTCTTCATGATTGTGACCACAGTTGTCATTCTCTTCATGGTCATGGTGTTCATGGATGTGTTCCTCATGATTGTGGCCGCAGCCACATTCGTATATATTCTTCCTTTCTTTCTCTTCCATTGTTTAATTCCTCCTAGCTTGATAACGCTATACCTTTATCTGAACAATTATGTTTTTCATATGAACAATCATTCATATGTTCATGTTTTAATATAATCATAAATCCTCCAATTTGTCAATATATATCCTGAAATTTAGATAAAAAGTCGTAACAGTGAATCATTCCGGATTCACTATTACAAAAAATCCTGAAATGGGTCTGCCTCTGCCGCCTCACAGACCCATTTCAGGATTTCTCCCTAACACCCTATAATTTTCACATAATCCTCCGTCTTATCCCGCATAATATGAAAGCCTTTTTCCAGTTCTTCCATTGAATACCGATGTGTTATTAAATTTGACGGTAGGATTCGCTTTTCCTTTAGCCGTTTCAGCACATAATGCCAGTCATCCGACGCTTCCCCCGTAAAGGAGGAATTCCAGGTTCCCTTCACGGTAAGCTGATTTCTCAATATCTTCCAATATACCGATTTCTCCAAACTCATATCCCCAAACGGATTGCCCACCAGCATAACCTTTCCGCCAAAGGAAGTCTGATTCACCGCCTGTACCAGAGT
>BLMJ01000035.1 GCA_011960625.1 Lachnospiraceae bacterium
AATGCATTAATGTAATTGCACATGAATATATAAATTATTAAATATTAAAATATACTACCTAATCAGCTTTATCACTTTATCTACCATCCCCTCTACCTACCATTCCCCATATAAACCAACAAAACAGATATATCCGCCGGAGACACTCCCGATATTCTGGACGCCTGTCCAACTGAAACCGGACGATATTCTTTCAACTTTTGTACTGCCTCAATTCTCAAACTCTTAATCGAATCATAATCAATATCTTCCGGTATCCTCTTACTCTCCAACTTTTTAAACTGCTCTACCTGTCTCTTCTGCCTGCCAATATACCCTTCATACTTAATAAAAATATCCACCTGGTCTATCACATCTTCTTGCAATTCTATAGGAATCTCTGGTCTTTTCTCATCAATATCCTTCAATACCCGATAAGACAATTCTGGACGACGAATTAATTCGGCAAGAGTAGTTCCCGATATTAAGGGCGTACTTCCATAACATTCCAACAAACTTTGAACCTTTTTTGAAGTACCCACATTCGTATGCTTCATTCTCTCTATTTCGGACTCTATCCATTCCTCTTTACTCAAAAGTTTTTGATACCGCTCTTTTGAAATCAATCCAATCTCATACCCAATCTTTGTCAATCTCTGATCAGCATTATCCTGCCTCAATAATAGCCTATACTCCGCTCTTGAAGTCATCATACGATAGGGTTCATGACTTTCCTTCGTTACCAAATCATCAATCAACACTCCAATATAGGCTTCTGACCGATCCAAAACAAGCGGAGCTTCCCCCTTAAGTTTCCTTGCTGCATTAATACCTGCAATCAATCCCTGAGCCGCCGCCTCTTCATATCCGGAACTGCCATTAAATTGACCGCCGCTAAATAAACCATCTATATTCCTAAATTCCAAAGATGGTTTTAACTGTCTTGCGTCAATACAATCATACTCAATCGCATAAGCATTTCTCACAATTTTCACATTTTCCAGACCAGGAACTGTTCGATACATCGCATACTGAACATCCTCAGGAAGAGAACTTGACATTCCTCCAATATACATTTCATTCGTTTCCAAACCCTCTGGCTCAATAAATACCTGATGTCTTTCCTTATCAGCAAATTTTACCACTTTGTCTTCAATAGAAGGACAGTATCTAGGTCCCGTACCCTCTATCATTCCAGAAAACAAAGGCGAACGATCCAAATTTTTCCGAATAATATCATGGGTATTCTGATTCGTATAAGTCAACCAACAAGACACCTGATCAATCTGCACGTCCTCTGGATTCGTTGTGAATGAAAATGGAACTACTCTTTCATCCCCCAACTGTTCTTCCATTCTGCTAAAATCAACCGAATTTTTATCAATCCTTGCAGGTGTTCCAGTTTTAAAACGATACATCTCGATCCCTAATTCCTTCAGAGAATCCGTAAGATAGTTCGCCGCCTGTAATCCATTTGGCCCCGTATTACTACTCGTCTCACCATAGATACAACGCGCCCGAAGATAAGTTCCCGTACAGAGAATCACAGCTTTACAAGGGTAGACCGTCCCCGAATACGTCTGAACCCCTGTCACTCTTCCTTCCTCTGTCAAAATCTTAACCACTTCCATCTGTTTTATTTCCAGATTCCTTTGATTCTCCAATACCTGTCGCATGGCGCGGCTATAACTTGCCTTGTCAGCCTGTGCACGAAGAGAATGAACTGCCGGTCCTTTTGATTTATTAAGCATCTTTGAT
>BLMJ01000036.1 GCA_011960625.1 Lachnospiraceae bacterium
GGGTTACTGGTCACAGAGTGAAAAGTAACCCAGCCTATATGCGGCCAGTCTAAATTCTTAGATATTGCGAACCATAAAACTTTGTGGTAGTATATTCAGAATAAAGAGTGATTCGGCCGGAGGTACTTAAAAATTGGATTTATACCAGATTTTCATTACACACAACCGGGCATGGACAATCCGGGAAATAATCTGTTTTTCTATACTTTTCTTTATTGTAGCAGTCATACTATTCAGAATGGTGGGGCGTGGTAAGATTGCGCTGTCACAAGCTGTAGCAGGATTACTTTTGCTGCTTTTTCTTGGTATTGTATTTGCATCTACCGTATTTACACGGAATCCAACGGGTGTACATCAATATGAATTAGAGTTATTCTGGTCTTGGAAAGCCGTCTACCACGGCAGCCGAGAGATGTTAAAGGAAAGTTTGCTGAACATGATATTATTATTCCCCGCAGGCTTGCTGCTCCCGTTTGTCGTCCACAAGAAGATGGCTTGGTGGAAGGGACTTTTAATCGGGCTGACAATTTCGGGAATGATAGAGACATGTCAGCTTGTGTTTTGCCGTGGTCTGTTTGAGTGGGATGATATCATACACAATGGATTTGGCTGTATGGTGGGCTGTATATTGAGCAGCGGGCTGCAATCCGAAAGATCGTGAAAATCAATACCACTGCCTTTTAAAACTCTTCTGGGTATGCTATAATGAGAAACCAAAGCAGTATAAAGGAGTAGGAAAGATATGGATTTAATTACAATCAGAGAGTTATACAAGAACAAAGAGAATTATTTGGAACAAAAGCTTACGGTTGGGGGATGGGTGCGCAGTATCCGTGATTCCAAGACATTCGGCTTTATTGTATTGAATGACGGAACATTTTTTGAGCCTCTGCAGATTGTTTATCATGACAAGATGGACAACTTTGCAGAGATTTCAAAACTGAATGTGGGAGCGGCGGTGATTGTGACCGGTACGCTGGTCGCCACACCCCAGGCAAAACAGCCTTTTGAGATTCAGGCCGATTCGGTAGAGATTGAAGGTGTATCGGCGCCAGATTATCCGCTGCAGAAGAAGCGTCACAGCTTTGAATATCTCAGGACTATTTCTCATCTAAGACCCAGAACGAACACGTTCCAGGCAGTGTTTAGGGTTCGTTCTCTGACGGCATATGCACTGCACAGGTTTTTCCAGGAGAGAGGCTTTGTCTATGTACACACACCGCTGATTACAGGTAGTGACTGTGAGGGAGCGGGAGAGATGTTCCGTGTAACCACCTTGGATATGGAGAACGTACCGAAGAATGAGGGAGGACAGGCAGACTATACCCAGGATTTCTTCGGCAAGGAGACGAGCCTTACGGTCAGCGGCCAGCTAAATGCAGAGACCTATGCCCAGGCGTTTCGCAATGTCTACACCTTTGGTCCTACATTCCGCGCGGAGAACTCTAACACAACCAGACACGCGGCGGAGTTCTGGATGATAGAGCCTGAGATTGCATTTGCAGACTTAGACGACGATATGATGCTTGCAGAGGCGATGCTTAAATATGTTATTAACTATGTCTTAGAAGAAGCGCCCGAAGAGATGAATTTCTTCAATTCTTTTGTAGATAAGGGATTACTGGAGCGGCTTCATAACGTAGTATCCTCGGATTTTGCCAGAGTGACCTACACAGAGGCTATCGAGCTTCTTGAGAAGAATAATGATAAATTCGAATATAAAGTATCCTGGGGAGCAGACCTTCAGACGGAGCACGAGCGCTACTTGACAGAGGTTGTATTCAAACGCCCTGTCTTTGTGACGGATTATCCGAAGGAAATTAAAGCCTTCTACATGAAACAGAATGAAGATGGCAAGACCGTTGCCGCTGTAGACTGTCTCGTTCCCGGAATCGGTGAGATTATCGGAGGAAGCCAGAGGGAAGATGATTACGATAAGCTGCTTGCGAGAATCAAAGAAACCGGAATGAATGAAGAAGACTATAAGTTCTATCTGGATCTGCGCCGGTATGGGTCTACCCGTCACGCCGGATTTGGGTTAGGTTTTGAGAGATGCGTGATGTACTTGACTGGGATGAGCAATATTCGTGACGTAATCCCATTCCCAAGGACTGTAAATAACTGTGAACTATAAAAGTACAGCAAAGACGAGGTTATCATGAACATTTTAGTTGTGGATGACGAAAGAGAGATTGCGGATGTCATCGAGTTATATCTCCAAAATGACCAGTACAGCGTGTTCAAGTTCTACACAGGAAAGGACGCGCTGGACTGTATCAACAGTAAGAAGATTGATCTTGCGATTCTGGATATCATGCTTCCAGACATTGATGGTTTTCAGCTTCTTAAGATGATCCGTGAGAAATATACATTTCCGGTCATTATGCTGACGGCTAAGACGGAATACATGGATAAAATCACCGGCCTTACGCTGGGGGCAGAC
>BLMJ01000037.1 GCA_011960625.1 Lachnospiraceae bacterium
ATTATAGAAAAGGAGCATTTGCATGAATGAGCTGGTCTCCATAGTGATGCCGTCATATAATACAGGAAAATACATATCAGAGAGTATTAATTCTGTTCTTGCTCAGACATATCAGAATTGGGAGCTTATTATTGTCGACGATTGTTCTTCAGATAATAGTAATGAGGTAATAAAATCCTATTTGAAAGATACAAGGATACGATATATAAGGAACGATAATAACTGTGGTGCGGCGGCAAGCAGGAATAAAGCTTTGCGTGAGGCAAAAGGCAAGTGGATAGCGTTTCTTGATTCAGACGATTTGTGGAAATCTGAAAAACTTGAGAAGCAGATAAGGTTTATGGAGGAGAACAAATATCACTTTTCCTACACGAACTACTCTGAAATTAGTAGCGATGGAACGCCCAGAGGCATTACAGTAACAGGACCTAGAAAAATCACAAAAACAGGGTTTTACAACTATTGTTGGCCGGGATGCCTGACCGTTATGTACGATGCAGAGTTTGTCGGGTTGATTCAAATCAACAATATAAAGAAGAATAACGATTATGCCTTGTGGCTGAAAATATGTAAGAAGACAGAGTGCTATTTGCTGGATGAGAAACTGGCGATGTATCGACGGGGACGGGCAGGAAGTGTCAGCAGCCAAAGTATAAAGACAATGATTGGCTGGCATTACAGATTATATAGGGAAGGCGAGGAACAGAATATTGTTTTAAGCGTCTTTCATACCATAAGAAATTTGGCATTTGGAATGTATAAAAAATTCAAGTACGTTACAAAAGAAAATGTTCGGCCTATGAAAATTGCAGTACTGATTTCCACAATGAATCAGCAGGATTATTCTCTTCTTAAAAAGATGAAGATCGAATCCGACGCTATTGTAGTCAATCAATGCGGCAGAAATTCGAAGGATGAATTTGATTTTAAAGGGCATCGCATTATTTGGATAAATTCTGACGAAACAGGTCTATCCAGAAGCCGAAACAGGGCGATTCAAAACGCAGCTCAGGATATTTGCATATTATGTGATGACGATGAAGTGCTTCGCAAGGGATACGAAAAAGTAATAATAGAAGCCTACAGTAAAAAAAGGGAGGCAGATCTTATTGCTTTTAATATCAACAGGATCGGATGGGACGAACAAGAAAAGCTCTTCGATAAAATAGGAACAATTCCAAGGTATAAGACATACAGCAGCGTTCATATTTCGTTTAAGAAGAGTTCTGTTGCCAGCTCAAATATAACATTCAATGTTGACTTTGGAACTGGTTCGGGGAAGTATTCATGTGCGGAGGATGCGCTGTTCTGCATGGCGTGTCACAAAAATAGGTTCAAAATGTATACATATCCCTTTGTATTAGCAGACGTATATTGTGAAGCCTCAAGCTGGTTTGAAGGCTATAACAAAAAATACTTCTATGATACCGGAGCCTATCTTTCGGCTGCATATCCAAAAACTAAGCATTTCGTGAAATGGTACTATCCAATTAGGTGTAGAAACATTACAGATTTATCAACAAAGGAAATAATATGTACTATCAACAAAGGAATGAGAGGATTTAAAAATAGATTAAGCTTTCATGAATATTGTGAGAAGCGTATAACAAAGAAAGTCTTGAAGAAGGGGTTATAAGACTAGGGAGTAGAATGATGAAAATTGATTTTATTCTTACATGGGTCGATGGAAGTGATCCAAACTGGCAGCGAGAGAAAAGGAAATACGATGGAAGCTCAGGGGATTCTAGGATAATGAGATATAGGGATTGGGATAACCTGCGATATTGGTTTAGAGGGGTAGAAAGCTTTGCGCCATGGGTCAACAAAGTCTATTTTGTTACATGGGGACATCTTCCTTGCTGGCTTAACACGAAGCATCCTAAGCTAAAGATAATTAAGCACGCGGACTACATTCCAAAGGAATACTTACCCACATTTTCAAGCAGACCAATTGACATGAATTTTCAACGAATCAAAGAGCTTAGTGAACATTTTGTTTACTTTAATGACGACATGTTTTTAATTAAAAAGGTGGAGAAAACGGATTTTTTCAGGAAGGGGCTGCCCTGTGATACGGCGGTAATGAATGCCCTGTGTTTTGGCTATGGAGAGAGTGTTGCAAAAGTAAAAACCCCAACGGTGGCCGCTTATACAGCTCCGGCATTTGACATGCTTCCGATCAATAAAAATTTTAGTAAGAAAGCTTGTATCAAGAAAAACTTTTGGAAGTGGTATAGCCCAAGGTATGGAACGGAGTGTATCAGAACAGCCCTTCTTTCTCCTTGGCGTGCATTTACAGGAATGATGAACTATCATTTGCCTTACTCTTATTTAAAACATACCTATGAAGAGGTATGGAAGGCAGAGGGAGAATTACTTGATCAGACTTGTAAACATAGATTCAGAATGAATACGGATTTAAATCATTGGGTTTTTAATTATTGGCAGATTGCAAAAGGTGAGTTTGAGCCCAGGAGTCCTAAAATCGGAAAATCTTTATGGCTTAGTGATAATTTATCAAAGAATAGAGAAGTATATGAGATTATTAAAAATCAGAAATATAAAATGATATGTGTGAACGACAATGTCCAAGGAGATAATTTTGACGTGGTCAAGAGTCACCTAAATTCAACTTTTGAAACTCTATTTCCAAGGAAGTCCGCTTTTGAATTGTGAGTGAGGATGCAGATTTCTTTTCTCTCATTGCACAGAAAGGGTAAGAATGACGGTATATACGATTGGATTAATTTTGCCATTATTATTTTACATATTGGTATTCGCTATAGAGCAATTTACAAAGAAATCTTGTGCAAAGATAGATGAATCATTTTCAAGAATATTGTTCATATATTATACCTTTTTTACTATATTTCGTGGGACAAGTGTTGGTACAGACCTTCACAATTACGTCAGAAGATATTATTTGATGTCACAATATGATTTTTCTAGTATTACTGTAT
>BLMJ01000038.1 GCA_011960625.1 Lachnospiraceae bacterium
AATTAATTTTCTCATTATTGACAATCCCCTGTTCCTCAGAAGCATTAATCTGTCCGTAAGTACCGGCTAATTCTACACTGTTGCTCTGTACAGCTTCTAAAATATCGTCTCCATATACGGCAGATGTCTCAAAATTTCCCTGTTTTCTCTTAATCTGAATATAGATTGGCCTTGCTTCTACTGCTATAACTGCATTTTTATCATCCAGACTGTCTGTAATAAAATTTACCGCCCCTAAAGTAACTTTTGTCCCAGTATCTACTGTTAGATTATACTTATCATTGTTATTAGGATTCGTTCCTTTATATTCATAATCGGTTCCTGCCAAATTCTCTATTTCACAGCCAGAGTAAATGCCTTTGTCAGTTGCCTCAATCCCATCTTTTGTAATTTTTGCCTCTGTCTCTATTCTATATATATCGCCGATTTCAATCCCTGAGTTCTTATCGTTTTCCAGAATTCCTTCCAAAATTATGGTTGATTTTCCATTATAAACTTTAGACGCCGGATACCATTTAAACTCATCTAATTTTGCATTTATGCTCTTTTGTGTTACCGTAAGAGTATACGAAGCTGTGGATACCGTATAATTATCATTCTCATTTGCCGTTACGGTTATCGTAGTTTCCCCTGCTCCTTCTATACTGATTTGTCCTGTAACCTCATCAACCGCCGCCACATTCGTATTGCTTGAACTATATGATAATGTACGGCCTCCTCTTGTAGTTTCATCTACTCCTATCTGAGGTGGCTGATCCCCATAGATTACAGACTTTGATGTCTCATTTAATACTAGCTGAAGGGTTTTTCGGTATGTAATCTCATTCGTACTCACTTCTTTCCCAAAGTAATAGTCATCTGAAGCTGCAGGAACATACTCTGCAATAAAAACAGTTTTTCCTGTAAAACTCGTAATATCGTAGGATATAGGTGTATTATATGGGGCATTTATCGTTCCAATCTGTATCTGCTTAGTTTCCTGATAGACATTGACAATTCCTTTCGCATCTGCAGGTATACCCATAACTGCAATATCAACAGAATCCTGATCCGTTGTATTTTCTTCCCCAGAACCTGGCGTTGCAGTGATGCTCATATTCGTTAATTCTTCTTTTACAAGAACTTCTGCCGACATTTGTTTCCCGTTTCTTGCAATTGTGATTGTTGCTTTTCCTTTACTTTTCCCTGTTACAACTCCATTTTGGTCTACATCTGCCACGGTGGCATTATCAGAACTCCATGTATAAGGAAATTCAAAAGTATTTTGATTCTGGATCTGATTCTGAATTGCTATTGCA
>BLMJ01000039.1 GCA_011960625.1 Lachnospiraceae bacterium
TTGCATATTTTTTTGAATATCTATATTCAAAAACTGTAGCATTTGCTATAATAGACGAAAGATATATGAAGTATAGATATCATTTATATTTCAGAAAACCAAAAGCATAAAGGAGGCTAATTTATGAAACCCAAAATCCGAATTATAGTCACTCAATAATCAGCCCCTGAGCACACCTAGCTTCGTCAGGAACAGCCGGTCACGTTCGATAGTTTCTGTTTTCCAACGTGCTTTGCCTATATTTGTATTGACAGTCGTTTCCTGAATGGCATCGAACCAGTCAAACAGTTTTGCCACGGACATACCCTTCAACCAATTAAGGAGTGCTTTTTCTTTTTTGAAAGTTTCTGAACTGTCATGTGACGGATCCCCAGTAGGAACCGCCAGGGAGCTTTTTACGCGGTTCAGTTCCTTCTGGAAAAACACTTCATAACCATATGCAACAAACTGGCAGAAAAATCGGCCTTCAAGCGATCCTGTTGTTTTGGACCTTGTTATGTGGGCATCATTATACTGTTTATCGATGCGGAAACCCTCTTCTGTCAGCTCCCGAAGCCGGTATTCCCTTAGTGCCCGGAAGGCATCCATTTTTTCATTAGAAACGAGTACGAAGTATCCGTAATAACGGCTCTCATCCATGATTGCTTTATCGTTCAGCGTCACAGACAGACGGCCCCTTATCGTCTTTTGGGTCAGGAAACGGTCAGCGATCCGACGTTCTGGCTTCGTCAGCAGGGACAGTTCCACGCCATTGACCAGTTGCTGCTTCACATGTTGGATCTCCTTCATCAGGACGGCGGTGTCGAGCCTGGCCCTGCCTGTATCCAGAATGAAATGCAGGTACAGACGGTGTTCTTCAACAGTAATGCTGCCCTTTGCCACATCACCGCGTGTACGCTGTCGTTCATAGGTGAACTGGTGGCTGATCCTTCTGGTCATGCAATACATTTCCGGGGAATCCTGCCATGCATTGGACGGCCTTTCAATCTGAGGCGCTATGGCCTGCAGCTCGGGAAATATCCATTTCCCGTCCAGCTGTCCGCGCATGAGAAACTTTGTATGTGAATGCACGAAAGCCAGGATGTTGTCTTCCGAAAAGAAGCCGCCGTCAAGAACCAGAAGGGGCCTGTCCATCCCGAGAACAGAAAGCTGCCTGAGGGCATTCAGGACAGAGATGACATCCGGTATGTTTCCGGGCTGACGTGAAAAAGCGATCGGCTGGTGGTCATTCAGGCAAAAAAGCGTAAGCATCTTCACGGTGGCGAGGCCCTACTACTGTCGGCGGCCATCAGTGGGACACCTGCGACGGTGAGAATTGTAC
>BLMJ01000040.1 GCA_011960625.1 Lachnospiraceae bacterium
TTGCATATTTTTTTGAATATCTATATTCAAAAACTGTAGCATTTGCTATAATAGAAAAAGTATATATGAGGTATAGAAAAAAACTATACCTAAAAAATCCAAATATAAGGAGGAAGGTTTATGAAAAAGAAATTAGTTGCAGTTTTGCTGACAGCGGTGATGGCTTTATCGCTTGCAGCATGCGGCGGCAAAGGTGACGGGGGTCATCAGGAGGCTCCAGCAAAAGTGGAGACGCAGGAGTTTAACACATTTCTTGCAACAGAACCCTCTACCCTTGATACCATCAAGGGAAATGACATGTATGGATGGGATATCAACAAGAATACGCTGGAGCCTTTGACACGTCTGGTAGAAAAAGACGGCGAGCAGGAGCGTGAAGGCGCGGGCGCAGAGAGCTGGGAGCCTAACGAGGACGGGACTGTCTGGACCTTCAAGCTTCGCGATAACAAGTGGTCTGACGGTCAGGATGTAACAGCGGCGGATTATGCTTACGGTATTACAAGGACGCTGGACCCGGATGCAGGTTCACCAAACTCTTTCTTTACAGCGCCGTTTATTAAGAATGGACAGAAGGTAGTGAACGGCGAGGTAGGCGTAGAAGAGCTTGGTGTAAAAGTTGTGGATGATAAGACCTTGGAGATTACTCTTGAGGCTCCTACGCCATATTTTATGTCTATCACCGACACAAGAGCATGCTATCCGGTACGTCAGGACATTGCTGAGAAATATGGGGAGACATACGGCTCTGAGCTTGACTCCTTGGTGTTTAACGGACCATTCAAGGTAGATTCCTGGACGCATAACTCTGAGCTTACTTTGGTAAAGAATGATCAGTATTGGGACAAGGATAATGTAAAGCTTGACAAGATTAATTTTTCAATCATTACAGATTCCAACGCAAGATATAACTCTTTCGAGAGCGGCGCGCTGGATAACATATCCGTAGGAGAGCAGGAGTGGGTTGACCGTTTCAGCGCAAAGGATAACGTGGAGCGTGTAGACACGAAGCAGCCTGCAATGCGTTTCGATTTCTTCAATGTTGAAGACGAACTGTTCAGTAACCTGAATATCCGGAAGGCATTTGCCCTTGCGGTTGACAGAGAAGATATGGCCAAGACCATCTATCAGGAACTGCATGTCCCGGCATACTGGTGGGTTCCGGAAGGCATTTCTACAGGGGAGAACGGAGAGTACCGTGAGCAGGTAGAAGGTCCTCTTGCAAAGATTGCAAAGGAAGAGGATGCGAAAGAGCTTCTGCTTAAGGGTATGGAGGAGTTAAACCTGGGAAGCGATCCGTCTGCGATTAAGGTGAAATATTCTTTAAGTGCAACGACACAGTGGGCGCGTAACTATGGCGAGTATGTACAACAGAAATATAAAGATATCTTAGGCGTTAATATTGAGCTGGATTTCAATGAGTGGTCTACGTTCCAGCAGAAGACTAACAGCGGTGATTTCCAAATGGCGAACATGGTTTGGACCACAGACTACGATGATCCGATGTCAATGATCTCATTGTTTACAACAGAAAATTCCGGAAATATTCCGACAAACTGGTCTAATGAGACCTTCGACGACCTGATTGCACAGGCGAGCCGGGAGATGGATGAGAGCAAGAGAGTTGATCTGTATGCACAGGCTGAGACGGTTCTTTTTGAAGAGGGATGTAATATATGTCCGCTTGTAAACGAGAGGAAGATTGCGTTCCATTATGATTACGCTAAGAACCTGAATGAACGCGAGACGACGACCACTGGGTTTAAGTATGTGTATATTGAAGGAAAATAGGTAATCAGCAGATGCCGCCGTCTAAGTCAGGCGGCGGCATTTTATAAAACGGGGACAGGGTACTTTCCATTCGGAACAGACAGAGAAAACAGGCTGTTCCGAATGGAAAATCCCCTGTCCCCAGAGAGAAAGGAAGAGACTATATGGCAAAATTTATCGCAAAACGTGTCGGATATATGTTGCTTACGCTGTTTATCGTTATCACGGCAACCTTCTTTCTGATGCACAGTATTCCCGGAGACCCTCTTGCACACATGGCAAGAAATCTTCCGGAGCAGACGAGAGCGAACTATTATGAGAAATACGGGCTGGACAAATCCACTCCGGAGCAGTATGTAATCTTCATGAAAAACCTGCTTACCAAGGGGGAGATGGGGGAATCCCTCCGGTATCCCGGGCGCGAGGTTACGGACACCCTGATGACCAATTCCTCCGTATCGGCTAAGCCTGGCGGGCTTGCTCTGCTGGCAGGAATCGTAATCGGTATCCTTCTTGGAATTGTGGCGGCCCTCAATAAGAACAAATGGCCGGACTATATCGTGATGTTTATCGCCATCCTGGGTATTACGGTGCCCGTCTTTGTCTTAGCCTCGGTGCTTCAGTACATTTTCAGCGTAAAACTGATGGTGCTGCCCACCACGGGCTGGGGAAGCTGGAAAAACATTGTCCTTCCGGTTGTGGTATTGAGTTTTGGTACGATTGCCACCTATGCAAGGTATGTAAAGTCAAACATGCTGGACGTGATGGGGCAGGACTACATCCTCACGGCAGAGGCGAAGGGCGTCAGCAGGTTCAATGTTGTGAAAAGGCATGTCCTAAAGAATGCGTTCCTTCCCTGTATGACCCTTCTGGTAGGACAGGTATCCGGTATTTTCACAGGCTCCTTCGTAGTAGAGAAGATTTTCGGTATCCCGGGGCTTGGCTTCTACTATATCAACTCAATCAATGACAGAGATTATACGATGATCATCGGCACGACGATTTTTGCGGCGGCTTTGTTTGTGTTTGTGCAGCTTGTGGTGGATATCGCATACAGCCTGATGGATCCGAGAATCCGTGTAAAGTAGGAGGAAGAGCATATGATGGTAAATCACGATGTGACAGATAGGATGGAGAATATACCTGATGAGAAATTTAAAATCATCGGGATTGACAAGGATGCGGAGGCGCCGTCAAGGCCGCGCATCGGCTACTGGAGGGACGCCTGGAGACGGCTTCGGGAGAATAAGGTGGCGTTTGTGGCGCTGATTATTCTTCTGATACTCATCTTCTTTATTATCTTCGGACCCGCCATTAGCGGCTATGAATTTGAACAGATTGACTCGGATGCGATTAACAAGGGGCCAAGCGCGGAGCACTGGTTCGGTACGGATGATTTGGGAAGAGACTTATTTGCCAGAGTATGGCAGGCAGGACGGGTATCCATTATCATCGGTATCCTGGGCGCGGTAATCGCCAGCGTTGTGGGAAGTATCTACGGAGGAATCGCCGCGTACTTCGGAGGCGCCGTGGATGATATCATGATGCGTATTGTAGAGGTACTGTTGAGTATCCCCTACTTGATTATTGTAATCCTGATTTCCGTTATTACGGACAGCAAGAGTCTGGGGACCATGCTGGTGGCCCTGACACTGACCGGGTGGTGCGGGATTGCAAGGCTTGTGAGAGGGCAGATGCTGCAGTTAAAATCTCAGGAGTATGTGTTAGCGGCCAATGCCTTGGGAGTCGCCCCGATTAAGATTATTTTGAAGCATATGATCCCGAATACGATTGGCATGATTATTGTTGCCATTACCTTTGACATTCCGGGGTACATCTTCTCGGAGGCATTCTTAAGCTATGTAGGACTTGGAATCCAGCCGCCGTCCACCAGTTGGGGAGCCTTAGCGTCAGCGGCGCAGCAGAACTTCATGTTCTACCCATACCAGCTTTTGTTCCCGGCGCTGATGATCGCCCTGACCATGCTGTCGTTTACTCTGCTTGGCGACGGCCTTCGGGATGCACTGGACCCGAAATTACGTAAATAGGAGAGACGGATATGGAAAAAGAAAAAATATTAGAAGTTGACAATTTGAATGTTTCCTTTAATACATATGCCGGAGAGGTAAAGGCAGTACGGGGGGTAAGTTTTGAGCTGAGCAAGGGGGAGACCCTTGCGTTCGTAGGAGAGTCAGGCTGTGGAAAGACGGTAACGGCAAAATCCATTCTCCGTCTGTTAAAGCCCCCGTTTGCGGTGATTAAGCCGGAGTCTAAGATTGTGTGTAACGGGAAAGACGTACTGAAAATGAGCGAGAAGGAGCTGTGCGAGTTCCGCGGGGACGAGGTAGGAATGATTTTCCAGGACCCCATGACCTCCCTAAACCCCACCATGACCGTGGGAAAACAGATCATGGAGAGTCTGATGATTCATAAGAAGCTTAACAAGAACCAGGCGAGGGAAGAGGCCGTCAACATGTTGAAGATGGTAAATATTCCAAGCCCTGAGAAACGGATTGACAACTATCCCCATGAGATGTCGGGAGGTATGCGCCAGAGGGTGATGATAGCCATAGCGCTGGCATGTAACCCCAACGTACTGATTGCAGACGAGCCGACGACGGCGCTGGATGTGACGATACAGGCCCAGATCATGGACCTGATGATGGAATTAAAGACGAAGATGAATACAGCGATTATCCTAGTTACCCATGACTTGGGGGTTGTAGCCAACTTTGCGGACCGTATCCAGGTAATGTACGCCGGAGAGGTAGTGGAGAGAGGGACGACGAAGGAAATCTTCAATGAGAGCAGGCATCCCTATACGTGGGCGCTTTTACGGTCGGTGCCAAGGCTGGGGAGCGAGTCGAAGAAGGAGCTGTATGCGTTGGGAGGGACTCCGCCGGATCTGCTGCTTCCGCTGAACCATTGTCCGTTTGCCGACAGGTGTGAGTACTGTATGCCTATCTGTAAAGAGCGTAAGCCGCAGGAAACGGTGTTAAGCGGGACCCATAAGGTATCCTGCTGGCTCATGCATGAGAAAGCTCCGAAGGTAGAGTCGTTTTATGATAGGAGGGAGAAGTAATGGGCGAATATATCGTAGAGGCGAAGGACCTGTGCAAATATTTTAAGGCGGGAAAAAACCAGACCCTAAAAGCGGTTGACGGGGTGAATATCCAACTGGAGAAGGGGGAGACCCTGGGGCTGGTAGGAGAGTCAGGCTGCGGGAAAACGACCTGCGGGCGAACCCTGGTGAAGCTTTATGACGCAACCAGCGGTACGGTCATGTTTGAGGGGAAGGACGTGTCTAAGCTGAAAGGGAAGGAGCTGTTAGGGTTCCGAAAGGATGCGCAGATTATATTCCAGGACCCTTATGCGTCCTTAGACCCCCGTATGACCATAGGTGAAATCATAACGGAAGGAATGAACGTGCACTTCCATCTGTCTGAAAAGGAGAAGGAGGAGAAGGTAAACGACCTGCTGCACAAGGTGGGACTGAATGCGGAGTACGCCAACCGTTTTGCCCACGAGCTGTCGGGAGGCCAGAGACAGCGTGTGGGAATCGCGAGAGCGTTAGCGGTGGAGCCGAAGTTTATCGTGTGCGACGAGCCGATTTCAGCTCTGGACGTGTCGATACAGGCACAGATAGTCAATCTGTTGATAAAGCTGCAAAGAGAGATGGGACTGACGTACCTGTTTATCTCCCATGACCTGTCCATGGTGAAGCATATCTCAGACCGAGTAGGGGTGATGTATTTAGGCTCCATGGTGGAGCTGGCGAGCAACTATGCGCTGTATGACAAGCCGATACATCCGTATACACAGGCGTTGATTTCAGCCATACCGGAGGCAGATCCGGAGGAGGAGGAAGGGAAGTCAAGAGTGCATCTGGAAGGGGAGGTGCCAAGCCCCATCAACCCGCCGCCGGGATGTAGGTTTAAGGGAAGGTGCAAGTATGCGAAGGACATCTGTGATAAGGAGATGCCAAAGCTAAAGGAGGTAGAGCCAGGACATTTCGTAGCCTGCCATATGTGCAAAACGGATAACTGGTAGAGAACCCTATTACAGAAATCGTATGAGAAAAATTGCAGAGGCTGTCTGTGGACAGCCTCTAGTTTCTATTGTGTGACAAAGGCTTTCAGCAAATGATAAGTATTCATCACGCCGTCCGTGTGGGACCGCTCATAGTTGTGGGAAGCATACACCCCTGGCCCAATCAGTCCATGGCGGATGTCGTACCCGCTTTTCAGTGCAGCGTCTGCGTCGGAAGCATAATGTGGGTAGACGTCAACAGCGTAATCAAGCTCATACTCTTTCGCAAGCTCTATCAGCCGGGTTGTAAGCTCATAATCATATGGCCCGACAGAATCCTTTGCACAGATGGAAACCATGTGTTCCGTACAGTCCAGACCGTCCCCCACGCACCCCATATCCACAGAAACAATCTCCATTGTGTCGGACGGAAGACAGGAAGCGCCATGCCCCACTTCTTCATAAACCGTAAACAGAAGGGTTACCTTGCGGCTTAAGGTAATCTCACCGGTCTGTACTGCACGGGCAAGCCCAAGAAGAATGGCAGCGGAGAGTTTGTCGTCTAAGAAACGGCTCTTGATATAGCCGCTCTCGGTTACAACGGTACGCGGATCCATTGCAATGAAGTCCCCGTTGTGGATTCCAAGCTTCTTTACTCCTTTTTGGGAATGAACATTTTCGTCCAGCAGAATCTCCATATGGTGTTCCGTTTTTTCCTTTTTCTTATCTGCAACATGTGAGGAAGGAGCGGTGTTCAGTACGACTCCTGTATAGGTACGGCCGTCGCGGGTATGTATCGTACAATTCTCACCGTCGCAGGTGTCCCACTGATGGCCGCCGACAGTAGTAGGGC
>BLMJ01000041.1 GCA_011960625.1 Lachnospiraceae bacterium
GTGGAAATGGCTTTATAGGTAGGAATTTTGTGAAAAGATTTGCTCAAATAGAAAAAGTCAGAGTATTTGGGCAGAATAAAAAGTATGAAGTAAAAAATTCCAATGTTGAGTATATAAAGGGGGATTTCCGGAATGTAAGGTTTCATAATTTGCTGGAAAATGTGGATACTGTTTTTCATTTTATTTCATCTACAGTTCCGTTTGAAGGAACAGAGGGAATATTAGAAGATATTGAATGTAATGTGATACCGACCATAAAGCTGCTTGAAGCAATGAAAGAAATAGGATGTAAAAAAATTTTTTTTGTTTCATCGGGAGGTACGATTTATGGTGAATGTAACTCGCCAGCTACAGAAAATACAAAATTGTCGCCGGAATGTGTATATGCAGTACAAAAGCAGAGTATAGAAAATTATTTGCATTTATATGAGAAATATAATGACATTCAGGGATATATTCTTAGAGTTTCTAATCCGTATGGTTTAGATGTGAATAAAAATAAGAAACAAGGAATTATTCCAATTTTTACACAAAAGATATTAAAAGGTGATGCAATAGAAGTATGGGGGACGGGTGAAAATAGAAGAGATTATATATATATTGATGAGGTAATTGATGCAATTGAGTCTGTATATCAATATAGTGGAATGAGTAGAATCTTTAATATTGGAACAGGAATTAGCCATTCTATACGAGAGATTATAGATGTAATTGAAAAGGAAACAAAGTTAAAGGCTAAAATAGAATTTAAAGAAGGCAGAAAGTGCGATCTTATAAATTCATTTCTGGATACCTCATTAATTTACCAGGAGTGTGGATGGAAAAGTAAAATGTCGATTGAACAAGGTATTAGAGATTATGTAAATATAATATCTAATAAAATGCAAATAGGTGATAGATATGAAATGGGTGAATAAAGGACATGAATTTGATACATATGCTGAAAAGTGGGTTGAGAATTTTAATATAAGAGGCAACCAATTTTATATTTTTGGCGCCGGATTGATAGGCAGAGAAATCAGAGATGTACTTGAAAAAACAAACCATTTTTCAGGTTTTATTGATAACGATAAAAAGAAGCAGAGTTTGGGTATGAATGGCGCAGAGGTTATTTCTTTACAAACATATATTAATCGAGGAAAGAATGGGTTAATTATTATTGCTGCGGATATCAGAAACATTCCGGTAATATCTGAGCAATTAACGTGTGAAGGATTAGAAGAAGGAAAAGATTTTTATGAGCATGTAAAATTTATGCGCGATATATTTCCAATTTTATCTGTGTATGCAAATAATCAGCTATATCTTGAATTAGCACAGATATGTTTGACAGAAAGGTGCACTCTAAAATGTAAAAAGTGTGCGCATGCGTGTTATGCTGTAGATTTTAGAAGTCAGGATATGAATATTGAGATGGCAAAGAAAAGTGTTGATTATTTCTTTACCTATGTAGATATTATAAGGGAGTTTGTATTAATTGGAGGAGAGCCGCTATTATATCGTGACTTGGAAACAATGCTCGAATATATTGGAGAGAACTATCGTCAAAAAATAGTAGCTTTTACAATCACAACAAATGGTACGATTATGCCAGAGCAGTCGGTACTGAAACTATGCAGGAAATATGGTGTAACAATTCGAATATCGAATTATTCATCCACAATAAAATATTTGGAAAAAAAATACATACAGTTACAAAGAAAACTAGAAGAAAATCAGGTTATGTACACGATAGAACCAAAAGAAACCCGATGGATGGACTATGGTTTTGAAACAGTGGATAGAAATAATAAGGAAGACGAATTGCTCCAAGTATTTGATAAATGCAAAACTCCATGCAGAGAAATTAGAGAAAACCGTTTATATTATTGTGTTATGGCAAGAAGTGTGTCAGACAATCTAGAATTAGGGTTAGGAAAGGAAGATTATTTAGATTTATCTAAATTAACAAAGGAAGATAAAAAAATAATTTTAGAATTTCATAGAGGGTTTTCGGAAAAAGGATATCTTGATATGTGTAATCACTGTAATGGGGCAGATGCAATAGATTACCCTATTCCAGCAGCAGAGCAGGAGGGTTAGATTATGAAAATCTCTGTTATTGTGCCGGTTTTTAACGCAGAGCTTTATGTTAAAGATTGTATTCTTTCTATATTGGGACAGACATATACAGAGTTTGAACTTATCTTGGTTGATGATGGATCTACGGATCAATCAGGAAAAATTTGTGATAATTTTGCTTCCAAAGATGCAAGGATAAAGGTAATTAGTAAAAAAAATAAAGGAGCGCTCCATGCTAGAATAACAGGACTAGAAGCAGCAAAAGGGGAATATGCTGCATTTGTGGACGCAGACGATTGGATAGAGAGCCGGTTTTTAGAACGACTGATATCTTGTATGGAAGAAACAAAAGCAGATATTGTTGTTAGTGGATGTACGAGTGAAAATGAAGATTTTCGTACACAGGAATTAAATCAAATTTCAGCAGGAATTTATGAAAACAAAAAATTGGCAAACGATTTTATTCCTCGAATGCTTCACTATCAGGGGTTTTATCAATTTGGTGTATTCCCTTATATGTGTAATAAGTTGTTTCGCAGAAAAATTCTAAAAAGATTTTGCAAAAATATTGATATTAGAATATACGATGGAGAGGATGCGGCGATAGTATATCCATATCTTTTATTTGCAAATAAAGTCGTAGTTATTGAAGAGTGCATGTATCACTATCGTCTTCACAGAGATTCTGTAAGTTTTCAGAAGGGAAGCGGATTTTATGAAAATGTTTCCAGATTATATCTTCACTTAAATAAAATGTTCCGTATGTCAAAATATTATGAAGTCATGCTTCCTCAGTTAGATCAGTATATGAGGAGGATGGTTTGGCTGGGGACTCCGGAAAAAATACGGGAAAAGGGACAATATTGTTTTCCTTTTGGAAAAGTTCCACAGGGAGCAAACATTGTATTGTATGGGGCAGGCGGCGTTGGAATAACATATTATCAACAGATAAGGAAGACGGAATATTGCAATATTGTTTTGTGGGTGGATAAGAATTATATAAATTTGTGGAATCATGGTCTGGCAATTAGCGCGCCAGAAGCAATTATCGGAGAAAACTATGATTTTGTTGTGATTGCGAATGGAAGAGAAGAAATTCAGGAAGAAATGTCAGCATATCTGGTTAATTTGGGAATCAGTGGAAAACGAATCATATTGAGTCAAGTAGAGAACTTGTGAGTGGGGAAAATATAATGTACGGAAATATTTCTAAAAACGAAAATATAAAGATATCTATACTTATCTATGTACTGAATGGGAATCCGTATATCGAAAAATGTGTGCGTAGCGCCATGGAACAGACGCTTCATGAAATTGAAATATTAATTGTTGACGGCGGAAGTACAGATGGAACCTTAGAAATTGTAGAATTATTGGCAGTGGAAGATTCGAGGATTCGGATATTTCATAGCTTGCCGGGAGTTGGGTTGCAATTTAACACAGGATTACGTGAGGCAGAAGGAAAATATATCGTTATATGCGAGTCAGATGATTATATATTACCGGGAATGTGTAAGTATCAATATGAAATTGCTGAAAAGTTTGAGTTGGATATTTTGAGAGCTGATGCGAAGCATTTTTTTGAAATGGAAGGAGGAAAAGAGCTTTTTTTTTCTGTGAAGTTGTCAAAGCAAAAAGAATTTTATAACAAAGTAATTAATACAAGTCAAGATATGCGTATTCTGAAATTGGGGATTAATAGTTTTTGGAGTGGATTATATCGTAGAAATTTTTTGTTAGAGCATGAGATTTTTATGAATGAGACACAAGGAGCGTCTTATCAGGATACGACATTTTCTTTTCTGTCATTGCGCAAGGCAAGACGTGTGATGCTTTC
>BLMJ01000042.1 GCA_011960625.1 Lachnospiraceae bacterium
TTTTTGGCGCAAGCATGGGAAGATTTGTTTTATCAAATGGTACGCCGTTTGTCTGAAATGAATGAGATTTCCAAAGAAACGGTTTTTATTGATGGGACGAAGCTGGAATCCTGTGCCAATAAATATACTTTTGTTTGGAAAAAGTCTGTAGGCAAATGGGAAGAAAAAATGTATTCGAAAATAGAAACAGCCGTCAGTCTGGTAAATCAGGAATATATGCAGGAGTTTGCACTTACGAAAGAAAATCGTACAGCAGATCTGCAGAAGATCACGGATTTCCTGGATGATTACTGCTGGAAAAACAGCATTTCTTTTGTATACGGCTGCGGAAAAAGAAAAAGCATCCATCAGAGATATCATGAATTATTCCGCCGCTTTCTTGAACGGCAGTTGCTGTATGATCTGCATAATTCAAGATTTGGAGAGCGGAACAGCTATTCCAAAACAGATGTGGATGCAACATTCATGCACATGAAGGATGAGCATATGCGCAATGCACAGCTAAAGCCCGGATATAATGTCCAGATCGGAGTTGACAGTGAATACATTGTGGCCGCAGATATTTTTTCAGACCGTAATGATGTCTGGACACTGGTTCCATTCTTAAAAACCATGGAGCAAAACCAGGGATTTAAATATCCAAGCGTGACTGCTGATTCGGGATATGAAAGGGAAGAGGACTATGAATTTCTGAAAGGGAATGGGCAGATTCCATATATAAAACCCCAAACTTATGAGAAATGGAAGAAACGCAGTTTTAAGAAAGATATCAGTAAACGGGAAAACATGGCTTATGATGAAAGCTCGGATTCTTATACTTGTCATGCAGGAAAGCTGCTAAAACCGATATTTATAAAAACTCAGAAAAGTAAAAGCGGGTACAAATCAGAAGTGACTGTATATGAATGTGAAGACTGCTGTGAATGTGCGTATAAAGAAAAATGTACAAAAGCGAAAGGAAACAAACGGCTTTATGTATCAAAGAACTTTATCGCCAAAAGACAGGAATCGTATAAAAACATCATAAGTGAAACAGGAATAAAATACCGCATGAACCGGTCCATTCAGGTAGAAGGAGCGTTTGGGGTATTGAAAAGCGACTA
>BLMJ01000043.1 GCA_011960625.1 Lachnospiraceae bacterium
AGCAACATCAGAGAGCAGGTCATTTATCTTTATTCCGCAGGCGAATACCGGATTCCGCTTTTGGTTACTATAGCACTTATGTCGGTGGGACTTGCCATCAAGAGCGCGCTGTTTCCCTTTCATGCATGGCTGCCGGATGCGTATGGCTATTCCACGGTTTCTTCCGCTGCAGTTTTATCAAGTTTGGTTTCAAAGGGATATATCCTTTTGCTGATTAAGATTATTTATCGAGTAATTGGATTTGATGTATTTTATAACAGCAGAATCATAGATGTTTTGTTTGCCTTTGGGCTGATGGGGATGATTTTTGGCTCCGTCAGTGCGATTCGAGAAAATGATGTGCGCAGGATGATTGCATTTTCGTCGGTGGCGCAGATTGGCTATATTTATATGGGGATTGGAATGGGTACCCAAGCAGGTATGACAGCCAGCGTATTCCATATTCTTTCCCATGCGGCGACAAAATCTCTGCTGTTCATTGCGGCAATCGGGCTTACGGATGTATCGGGAGGGAGTAGGAAGCTGGTGGAACTGACCGGTGCCGCATATCGGAATAAGTGGGCGGGAGCTGCCTTTACGGTGGGTTCACTGTCCATGGTGGGTGTTCCGCTGTTTTCAGGATTTATCAGCAAGTTGTTGTTTTCTCAGGCGGCAGTGCAGAACGGGACAAAGATGTTGCCGGCTTTGATTGTACTTGGTATTAGTACCATACTGAACGCAATCTATTTCATGAAGACGGTGATTCGTATTTACACGCCGGTGGAAAGTGGAAAGTATAAAGGTATTCAGTTTATGAAAATGAAGCGGTATTGTCTGACGTTAGTCTGCTTTGTGGCCCTTAATGTAATCCTGGGCGTATTTTCCCAGCCGATTGTGGATTTGATAGAGCAGGGACTTGTCATGTTCTCATAAGGAGGTGTGCTGCATGTACTACATAATATTGTCGATTCTGTTTCCTGTTCTTTCGGGAATCTGCCTTCTTGTGAGAAAGGAGATGAAGAATAGAAGGAATCTGTTATGGACGACGGGAATCTTGTTGACCATAACAGGGGTGTTGGTGATGCTGTCGCTTTATACCTGGCAGGGCGGGATGCTTGCTTTGTTCAATTTGACGCCGAGACTTCCGATTTTGTTTAAGATCGATGAAGTGAGCGTTATTTTTGCCGTGATGGCGGTTATCATATTTTTGTGTGCAGGTTTCTTTTCTTTTGTGTATATGAAGCATGAGGACAAAGAAAAGCGTTATTATGGGTTTTATTTGATTGTATTCGGCGTTTTGCTGGCGCTTTGTTTTGCAGGGAATCTGATTACCTTTTATTTGTTTTTTGAAATGTTGACCTTGGTGTCTATGCCGCTGGTTCTGCATAGTGGAACCCGGGAAGCGATTATGGCGGGTCTTAAATATCTGTTTTACTCTTTAAGCGGCGCTTACCTAGCACTTTTTGGATTATATTTTATTGAAAGATATGGAAATACGCTGACCTTTAGTCCGGGCGGTGTGATCAGCAGCCAGACGGCAGCAGGATATGGAGCCATGCTTCTTGGCATTGCTTTTGCTATGTTGATTGGATTTGGGGTGAAGGCGGGTATGTTTCCCATGCATGCATGGCTTTTAGCTGCCCATCCGGTGGCGCCTGCGCCTGCTTCGGCGGTTCTGTCTGCGGTGATTGCAAAGGCAGGCGTGCTGGCCGTGGTGCGTGTGGTCTACTATATATTTGGCGCATCTTTTTTAAGAGGGACTTGGGTTCAAAAGACATGGATGGCGCTTACGCTAATTACGATTCTAATGGGATCTGTCTTGGCATACAGGGAGCCGGTGCTGAAAAAGCGTCTGGCTTATTCCACGGTTAGTCAGGTGTCTTATATTTTGTTCGGTCTGTCTGTTATGAATACGGATGCTCTGACAGGGGGATTTTTACATGTGCTTTGCCATGGATTTATTAAAGCTGGGCTGTTCCTTTGCGCAGGCGCTATTATTTATAAAACGGGAAAGACAAGAGTGGAGGAATTTCGGGGAGTCGGGAAGGAAATGCCGATTCTTATGTGGTGTTACACGGTTTTGTCTTTAGGCCTGATTGGTATTCCTCCTATGTGCGGATTTGTAAGTAAATGGTATCTGGCTAAGGGGGCGCTTGCGAGCGCGCTGCCTGGATTCTGGTGGATAGGTCCAGTGATTTTGCTTGTCAGTGCGCTTTTGACGGCGGGATATTTATTGCCCGTGACCATTCGAGGATTCTTTCCGGGGGCAGATTATGAGTATAATGCTCTGGAAAAAAAGGAGCCTTCCTGGTTAATGATGGTTCCGGTGCTTATATTGACGGTGTTATCCGTGGCAATTGGTTTGGTTCCAAATGAGTTGATTGATTATCTGTGGCAGATGATAGAAAAGGTACTTTAAAGGAGGAGGACAGTTATGATTTTATTGGTTATTGCAATTCCAATTATAGCCGGTGCGCTGATTTCCCTAATTCCTTTTAAAGAGCGGCGGCATATGGAAATTCTGCTGGAGATTCTGGTTATTGTGAATAGTCTGCTGGTTCTATATCTTTTGGTTCATCGTCCGGCTCATATTGTGACGCTGGCAAATTTTACAGGAAATCTCTCTATTGGTTTTAAGGTGGATGGAATGAGTATGGTGTTTGCCGGTCTTGTGGCGTCCTTATGGCCTTTTGCCACTTTGTATGCCTTTGAATATATGACGAAGGAAGAGCATGAGAAGATTTTTTTCACTTTTTTTACAATGACTTATGGGGTAACTTTGGGGATTGCTCTTTCGGCAAATCTGCTTACCATGTATTTCTTCTACGAACTGCTTACACTGGTCACGGTTCCTCTTGTGATGCACACGCTGACCAGAGAAGCTATATTGGCGAGCAGGAAGTATTTGTATTATTCCTTGGGCGGTGCGGCGTTTGCCTTTATTGGTCTGATTTTTATCATTATTTATGGAAGCTCTACGGATTTCGTGTTGGGCGGTGTGCTGGATCTTGAAAAAATTGGAGACAGGACGAATGTGCTTTTGCTAATTTATGTGATTGCGTTTATGGGGTTTGGGGTGAAAGCGGCAGTGTGTCCGTTTAATTCCTGGCTGCCGGATGCGGGTGTGGCGCCTACGCCTGTGACGGCGCTGCTTCATGCGGTTGCGGTGGTAAAATCCGGCGCCTTTGCGATTATGCGTCTTACGTATTACAGTTTTGGCACAACGTTTCTCAAAGGAACTTGGGCGCAGACCACGGTCATGCTGGTGGTGATGTTTACAATTGTATATGGGTGCAGCCGCGGGGTAAAAGAAACCCATTTGAAAAGAAGGCTGGCTTACTCTACCATAAGCAATCTTTCTTATATTTTATTCGGTGTGACGATTATGACGCCCCTAGGCATGGTGGGCGCGCTTACACACTTGGTTTTTCATGCGATGATGAAGATCAGTTCTTTCTTCTGCGCAGGTGCGGTGATGCATCAAAGTGGGAAACATTATGTGCATGAACTTGATGGGATGGGTTATAAGATGCCTCGTGTGTTCGGGATATTCACAGTCTCGTCTCTTGCTCTGATGGGTGTGCCAGGATTTGCTGGATTTGTGAGCAAGTGGAATCTTGCTACAGCAGCGGTGGAGAGCGGGAATGGGATTGCCTATGGCGGCATTGCCTGTCTTTTGGTTTCTGCCCTGCTTACGGCAATCTACATGCTTACCATTGTGGTAAGGGCTTTTTTTCCGGGAAAGGATTTTGATATGGAAACTCTTTCCGGAATAAAGGATCCTAATTGGAAGATGTTGGTCCCGTTGTTTGTTTTTACAATCAATATGATCATGCTGGGATTATGGTCTGCGCCTTTTGTGAATTTTTTTGCGGATGTGGCAGCAGGGGTATATTAGGAGGAATGAAGTATGGAGTTATTGATTGGCAGTATGATATTTTTCCCCATGGTTTCTTCCGTGGTGGGATATCTGATAGGAAAAAGCAGAAAAAATATGCGGGATTATTTTGCAGATGCGGTGACGGGAATAGAGTTTTTGATTGCCCTTTATCTGCTTGTGGGTGTCCTTAACGGTGGTGGTGGCATCTTCGTGGCGTTTCCCGGAATATGCGGCATGGGTCTGCACTTCACGCTGGATGGTTTTAGGGCGCTTTATGCCTGTATAGCGGCATTTATGTGGTTTATGACAACTTTGTTTTCAGAGGAGTATTTTGCCCATTACCGAAACCGGAACCGGTATTACATGTTTTTGCTCTTTACGCTGGGCGCTACGGAGGGTGTTTTCCTGTCGGCTGATTTTTATACGGTGTTCATCTTTTTTGAGATTATGTCTTTTACCTCTTATGTGTGGGTGGCTCATGATGAAAAAAAGGATTCCTTGCGGGCAGCCAATACTTACCTTGGAGTGGCAGTGATTGGCGGACTGGTCATGTTGATGGGTATCTTCTTGTTGCAGAACACAGTGGGTACTTTGATGTTTGATGAATTGATTGGTTTATCAGGCAAAGATGCATATATTTCGGATCCGGCAGCATTACAGATTTTGTGGGCGGCGGGAATCTGCCTGTTGTTCGGATTTGGCGCTAAGGCTGGCGCTTTTCCCCTTCACATCTGGCTTCCCAAAGCCCATCCGGTAGCGCCTGCACCTGCGTCTGCGCTTTTGTCGGGTATTCTCACCAAGGCGGGGATGTTTGGGATACTGGTTTTGACGAGTTATCTTTTCTTTGGTGATAGGTACTGGGGAAGTTTAATTTTAGTCCTTGGTGTGTGTACGATGGTGACAGGCGCTGTGCTTGCCTTATTTTCTGTGGATTTAAAGCGCACTCTGGCATGTTCTTCCGTGTCCCAGATTGGTTTTATTCTTGTGGGTGTGGGAATGTTGGGGCTTTTAGGGACGGAAAATGCTTCCGCCGTAAGAGGAAGCATTCTTCATATGGTAAATCATTCCCTGCTGAAGCTGGTGCTGTTCATGGCAGCAGGGGTGGTATTTATGAATGTCCATAAGTTGAATTTAAATGAAATACGCGGATTTGGGAGAAAGAAGCCGTTGCTTCATTTCATTTTCCTGATGGGTGTTTTGGGTATCAGCGGCGTACCGCTTTTTAACGGATATGTGAGTAAAACGCTGATTCATGAAAGCATTGTGGAATATATGGAATTTATGAGAACGGGAGCGGCATCCGGTATTTTTGACGGGCGTACGATGCAGGGTATTGAGTGGGCATTCTTGGTCAGCGGAGGTCTGACGGCGGCATATATGCTCAAACTTTATATCGCATTGTTTTGGGAGAAAAATGAGGATGCAAAGGTACAGGAGACCTTTGACGCTTTAAAAGGAAATTACATGAACAGAGCCAGCGCGTCTGCTTTGACCATAAGTGCGGTACTGCTTCCGGTGATGGGGCTGTTTCCTAATTTAATTTTGGGTGCTGTGGCAGATTTAGGACAGGGCTTTATGCACGTTACGCAAGAAGCGCATCCGGTGAATTGGTTTGGAATTGAAAGTTTGGAAGGCGCAGGGATTTCACTTGTAATTGGTGCGGCTATATATTTGCTGGTTGTGAGAATGTGGATGATCAAAAAGGAAAATGGAAGCACTTTATATGTAAACAGGTGGAACAAATATCTGGATTTGGAAAATCTGATTTACAGACCGATTCTCTTGAAAGCGCTGCCATTCGTCCTTGGTGTGGTGTGCAGGGTGCTGGACAGCCTGGTGGACGGGATTGTGGTATTTTTGCGCAAGACGGTTTATAGGGACAGCAAGCTGCCTCATGAACTGGAGGAAGGTAATAGATTCACCCATATGGCGGGGTGCTTTGTAAACGGAGTGGAGCGAATACTGAATGCAACGATTTGGAGGAAACATCAAAGGACAGTCGATTATGAGCATAAATATGCACTGATGCATGAGGAATGGTCGGAGGAACAGACGATTATTGGGAGGAGCTTGTCCTTTGGGTTGTTGCTATTTTGTGTGGGGCTTATCATTACGGTGGTTTATTTATTGGTGTGATTTCCTTCCTTATGCCGATATATATAGGCTGATTTGTTCGATATCATTTAATTTTGGGAGAAAAAAAGTGCTGAGCTGTGAATCAAAATTTGTGGCTTAGTGCTATTTTTTTCATTTGGGGGCAAACGGGTAAGTTACTGATGGTTTATTAGGGATATCTTACAGGGATAGCGCCATAATCGTACATATCAAGCACCATTATTTCCCAATCCACATCTCCTACTGCCTCTATGGTCTGCCGTTCTCCGGAAGACAGCCGATAAACCTCAAACATATCTTGGTCTGTCTCATAAAAAAGTGTGTCTGCATCTAAGAAGCCAACAATACAGCACATCATTCCCCCCGAAAAGATTTCTTTCGGCACTTCAAATGTCACTACCTTTCCGGTACAGGCATCCACCCGGTCCATCAACCAGGAGGAAGTAACTATGCCTTTTTCATCTAATCCTGTATATTCTGTATAAAAAACAGCTAAATAGATTGTATTTTCCGATTTCACCCATTTGAAATCATACACATTATTTGATTCTTTTTGATATAGGGTTTCCCCTTCCCCTGAACAAAGCACGATTCCCGTAATGTCTCCCCAATCCGCTTCTTCCGTTCCTGTTAAGTATGCATAGCTTTGTTCATCGGGTCCATATTCGACCTTTACAGGTCCGTTAAATCGAAAATCGCGTTGTCCACATAAAC
>BLMJ01000044.1 GCA_011960625.1 Lachnospiraceae bacterium
ACGGACCAGAGCAGAGGAGATAGGATTGAGGCAAATGATTTCGAGATTATCAGGAAGATTTTGGCGCAGGTCAAACACAAGGTTATTGCAGAGGGAAATATTGATACGCCTGCCAAAGCAAAACGGGTGATTGAGCTTGGCGCATTCTGTGTGGTGGTAGGCTCCATCATCACAAGACCACAGCTAATCACGAAAACATTTACAGACGCCTTGTAAGATAAGGCCGCAGGAAAAGACATCATGATTCATGGCATAAAGGAACGAAAAACGTACAAAAATAAGAGTAAAAAGGAGAAAAACGATGAGAGATTTAAGCAAGTACAAAGGAGTAATTCCGGCATTTTACGCATGTTATGACCAGGAAGGCAATATTAGCCCAGAAGGAGTACAGGCTCTCACAAGATATTTTGTAGAAAAGGGCGTAAAAGGACTCTATGTAAATGGTTCCTCTGGAGAATGTATTTATCAGAGTGTAGAAGACCGGAAGCTTGTACTGGAAAATGTCATGAAAGCTGCAGAAGGAAAGCTGACAATCATCGCACATGTAGCGTGTAACAATACGAAGGACAGTATGGAGCTTGCCAGACATGCCCAGAGCCAGGGCGTAGACGCAATCGCCGCAATTCCACCAATCTATTTCCATCTGCCGGAGCATGCCATTGCAAAATACTGGAATGATATAAGCTCTGCCGCGCCGGATACGGATTTCGTAATCTACAACATTCCTCAGCTTGCCGGCGTTGCGCTGACCATGGGCCTGTTCGCAGAAATGCGCAAGAACCCGAAGGTCATCGGCGTAAAAAATTCTTCCATGCCGGTACAGGATATCCAGATGTTCAAACAAGCGGCGGGCGAGGATTACATCATTTTCAACGGTCCAGACGAGCAGTTTATCAGCGGCCTAGTAATTGGGGCGGAAGGCGGCATCGGTGGTACCTACGGGGCAATGCCGGAGTTGTTTCTGAAACTGGAAGAATATGTGAAGTCAAACGAGATGATACAGGCAAGAAAACTTCAGCACACGGTCAACGAGATTATCTACAAGCTGTGTTCTGCTCAGGGAAATATGTACGGAGTTATCAAAGAGGTCCTTATGCTCAATGAGGGGCTAAAGCTTGGAGGCGTGAGGGCGCCGCTGCCGTCTTTGGTGGAGAGCGACATGGCAATTGTGAAAGAAGCTGCACAGATGATTCGGGATGCAAAGGAGAAATTTAGAGCCTAAAATACTCAAGGAGGAGGATAGAAAATGCAAGGATTTACAGTCATAGATTTAATTATTTTAATCGTATATCTGGCAGCAGTGCTATTTGCCGGACTCCATTTCGCAAAAAAAGATATGAAAGGAAAAGAATATTTTAAAGGAGACGGAACTGTGCCGTGGTGGGTTACCTCCGTATCCATATTTGCGACCCTGTTAAGTCCTATTTCCTTTTTGTCTCTTGCAGGTAATTCCTATGCCGGAACTTGGATCATGTGGTTTGCACAGTTGGGTATGCTGTTGGCCATTCCGCTGACGATTAAGTTTTTTCTGCCAATCTACAGCAAACTGGATATTGATACGGCGTACCATTATCTGGAGCTTCGGTTTGGAAGCAAAGGACTTCGGGTGCTGGGTGCGGTAATGTTCATTGTGTACCAGGTGGGGCGTATGTCCATCATCATGTATCTTCCCTGTATGGTGCTGGGAAGCCTGACCGGAATCAACGTGAACATATTGATTATCATCATGGGAGTGATTGCAATCATTTACTCATACACAGGTGGATTGAAGTCGGTACTCTGGACAGACTTCATTCAAGGCTCAGTGCTTTTGATTGGCGTCACCTTCTCACTGGTGTTCCTTCTGGCACATATTGACGGGGGATTTGGAACGGTGTTTTCTGCATTAGCGACAGAGCATAAATTCCTTGCCACAGACCAGCCGATTTTTAACATCAACATTTTCAAAGACAGTGTATTTATTTTGATTGTGGGCGCCGGCTTCAATACCATGGGCTCCTACGTGTCAAGCCAGGATATTGTACAGCGTTTTACCACAACCACGGATACGAAGAAGTTAAATAAGATGATGCTGACAAACGGCGCGCTTTCTATTTTTATTGCGACAGTGTTCTACCTGATTGGAACCGGACTGTATGTGTTTTACCAGCAGAACGCGCTTCCTCCAGCAGCGGCGCAGGATCAGATTTTCGCATCCTACATTGCTTTTGAGCTTCCGGTAGGTATCACAGGTCTGCTCCTGGCAGCCATCTATGCGGCGTCCCAGTCTACGCTGTCGACCGGACTTAACTCCGTAGCGGCAAGCTGGACGCTGGATATCCAGGCACGTCTGACAAAGAAGGAGCTTAGCTTCGAAAAACAGACGAAGATTGGACAGTATGTGTCCCTGGTTGTGGGAATCTTTTCCATCGTTGTCGCTATGGTTCTTGCAAACGGAGGGGTTAAGTCTGCATACGAATGGTTCAACGGATTTATGGGGCTGGTACTTGGCATCCTGATCGGCACCTTCATCCTCGGGGCGTTTACAAAGGTGGCAAATACCTTTGGGGCAACGCTGGCATTTATCGCAGCGTCCCTTGTCATGGTGGGAATCAAGTATTTTGTTCCAGCGCAGGCGGTATCCATCTGGTCCTATTCTCTGATATCCATTGCGGTATCTCTGGCGGTGGGGATTCCGGCAAGTATTCTTTACAGGAAGGCAAAGGGCGATACCTTCACACCGGCGCCTAATACGACCATATACAAGAATTAGTGTTAGGAGGGAGAAAAGCGTATGATATTCGGCAATATACAAAACCTTAAAGAATATTTCTTTCTGGAAGACGGAATATTCGAGTGTTTCCGGTATGCCAAGGAGCATGACCTAAATGAATACAAGAAAGGGAGCCATGAGATCGATGGGAAGAGATTGTTCGTCAATATCGTGGAATATGAGACGGTAGAGGCCAAGGCACGTTTCTGGGAAGCCCACAAGGAATATCTGGACATTCACCTGATGCTTGACGGCGCGGAGCAGATTGATTTGAATTTTGTTCACAACATGGAAGTGAAAGACTATGTGCCGCAGGACGATTTCCTGCCGATGGAGGGGGTCAAAAATGGTTCCGTCATATTGAGAAAAGGGGATTTCTTGATTTGCTATCCCAATGACGCCCACCGGACGGCGGTCGCCGTGGAAGAATCGGAGAAGATTAAGAAGGCTATTTTCAAGGTGCGAATATAAGAGATGATGGGAAATGTCAGGATAGATTATCCTGGCGGGCTGTTTGTATGGATTGCGGAAACGGCAGAAATATATTATAATAAAGAGGTACAGATATGAAGAGATATGTAAGCATAGATATAGGCGGGACGGCGATAAAATACGGGGTTTTGAACGGAGACGGGGAACTGGTATGTCGAAGCGAAATGCGCACAGAAAGCTATAAGGGCGGCATGTCCATTCTGGCGAAAGCAGTAGGAATCGTGGAAGGGTATTGCGGGACTGGAACTGTGGACGGCATCTGTATCTCAACAGCAGGAATGGTGGATACCAAGAAGGGTGAAATTTTTCATTCCGCTCCGTTAATTCCTAAGTATGCAGGAACACGTTTCAAAGAAACCATGGAGAGTCGGTTCGGCGTTCCCTGCGAGGTAGAAAATGACGTCAACTGTGCGGGGCTTGCGGAGTCAGTGTCCGGCGCTTCCAAGGGAAGCTCGTCCTCCCTTATGCTGACCATTGGGACAGGTATCGGCGGGTGCGCGATTATAGAGGGCAAAGTGTTCCATGGTTTCAGCAACAGCGCCTGTGAGGTTGGCTATATGCATATGGCAGGCAGTGACTTTCAGACATTAGGGGCGGCAAGCATCCTCTCAAGAAAGGTGGCGGAATGGAAGAATGAGCCGTCGCAAAAATGGAACGGCTACCGTATCTTTCAGGAGGCTTTGAACGGCGATGCCCTGTGTATCCGGGCAATCGACGAGATGACAGATGTGTTAGGGCAGGGGATCGCCAATATCTGTTATGTACTAAACCCTGAGGTAGTCGTGTTGGGCGGAGGGATTATGGCGCAGGAGGAGTATCTGAAAGGCAGAGTAGAAAAGGCCGTGGAGAAATATCTGGTTGCCAGTATCGCATCCCGTACAAGGATTGCATTTGCAAAGCATAGGAATAACGCAGGTATGTTGGGGGCGTTCTATCATTTCATGCAGAGGCAGGCGCAAGAAAACAATACGGCTGTATGAGAGCCTAAAACGAGGAGCAGACGAGTGAAGATACCATAATTGAAGTAACGAGTAAGGATGAAGTCACAGATGGAGTATTATGTAAAATCCGTAGTGCCAATGATTGAGTCAAATTATGACAACTTTACACTGGTGGAGAAAACGATTGCTGATTTCTTCATACGGAACCGTAAGCGGATGGATTTTTCAGCGAAATCTATTTCCGAGCTTCTGTATGTGTCGGAGGCATCTCTGTCCCGTTTTGCCAAGAAATGCGGCTATCGGGGCTATCGTGAATTTGTGTACCAGTATGAGGAAACCTTCGTGGAGAAGCAGGAATCCATGACAGGCAACACAAGAATGGTTCTGAACGCATACCAGGAGCTTTTGAACAAGACATATAATCTGGTGGATGAGACGCAGATTGCCCGAATCGGAAGATATCTGAATCAGTCCAATCGGGTTTTTGTGTGCGGTATCGGAAGTTCAGGACTTACGGCGGAAGAAATGGAATCTCGGTTCATGAGGATTGGGGTTGACATTGATTCTGTCAAGGATGCGGACCTGATGCGCATGCAGGCTGTTTTTCAGGACAGGGACAGCTTGGTATTTGGAATCAGTATCAGCGGCGAGAAGGAGGACGTGCTGTATCTTTTGAAGGAGGCCCACAGGAGAGGCGCGAAGACGGTGCTTTTGACGGCGAAGAACAAGGGAATCTTTGAAGAATTTTGTGATGAAATCGTCCTGCTGCCCTCCCTTAGACATCTCAACCATGGAAATGTGATTTCTCCCCAGTTTCCAATCCTGGTGATGCTTGATATCATTTATTCTTACTATGTAGAACAGGATAAATTTGCGAAGGAAATCCTGCATGACAATACCTTGCGGGCTTTGGAGGAAGGGAGCGGCAGACGCAGGCAGGTATTGGAATAAGGAAGCGTGCTTTGGAATAGGAGGTAGGTTGTTTATGATTATCAGAAATGTAAAGGTATACACAGAAGAGAAGGAGTTTGTGGACGGAGAGATTGTCATCCAAGACGGGAAGATTCAGGCAGCGGGTGCGGCCTTGGGCAGAGAAAAGAGTGGGGGTCAAGAGGAAATAGTCATTGACGGTGAAGGGTGCTATGCGATTCCAGGGCTTATCGATTTACATTTCCATGGGTGCAAAGGCTATGATTTCTGCGACGGGACGAAAGAAGCTATAGAAAAGATTGCAGAGTATGAGGCGAGTGTGGGCGTAACTGCCATTTCTCCGGCGACCATGACCCTTCCGGTCAATGAATTGGAGGAAATTCTGGCGGTTGCCGCCCAGTACAAGAAAGAGGCAGGGAATGAGACGGCAGATTTAGTGGGTGTGAATATGGAAGGCCCCTTCATCAGCGAAGAGAAGAAGGGCGCGCAGGATGAGCGGAATATCATTTCCTGTGATGCAGAAATCTGCCAGCGATTTTTAGATGCCTCCGAGGGCTTGGTAAAGTTTGTCGGGATTGCGCCTACACTCTTTTCCTATGGGGAAAATGAACCTGTATGCTTTCTGTGTGCAGCTCCAAGATGTATTCATAATCCCTTCCTTCATGCTCCTCTCATCAACCGGCAGCTTTCTGTATGGGTGCAGCGGATTACTACTTTTTCTTTTCAAAGCCTTTGTTCTTTCTTGGTATTGGCATCAACCTGTTTGTCTTCTGCCGCTTGAATAGAATCCTAACGTATTTAAAGAGTTTTGTCAAGTCCAAAAAACTTATTTTTTATAGTTACATTACAGAATCCGTAACCCCTCTGTAATATGGGCAATGCTTCCTCAAACACTGTTGGTTCTCGCCTGAAAAGCTGCACGTAATCTTCTCTGGCAGTTCCATCTCCACCCCCAGCTTTTCTTTCACAAATACAACCGCCTCTTTCGCCGCTGTAAAGGAATCCCGCTTACAGCATCTAGGACCTCCCAACTCTGCCACCGCACCTAAAGCGCGGGAAGTCATCTGATTAGAAAGCCTCCAGGAATTGCCCGTCAGCGGCGTTGCCTTCGTTATAATACTCATAAAAATCCCTGTGCTGACCGCTGCGCCGCAGCATCCCCACAGGCCGCATGCCCCTCCCGGATATTCGCTTCCTCTGGCCCGCATCTCCTCCAAAGCTTCCTCAAAGGCCTCCTGACCGCCATGCTTGTCATATCCGCCGCAATTCTTATACGCCGTAAGCAATGCCGCGCCCACCATGACGTGGTGTTCGGGACCATGCATATATATGTAAGGATTCTCCATCAATTCCTGCATAATGACAAGCGGATTTTTTTCTCCGCTTGCCCTACATCCTTCCATAATGACATGAAGCCCCTCTCTGGCATGACAGTCGTCACAGACATAATGTCCGTCTTCACAGCTTGCATGACTTTCAAATTCTTTATGGCACATGACACATTCCATCCTCTGCGCCTTCTCATAATACACAATCGGTTTGCCGCATACTAAGCACGCCCCTTTGTTCCTTGCCATAGGACTATCTCCCCTCCGTTTCTCTTATCGTATCCTTACACCGTCTTTCACCACAGCTTTTATCTGCAATTCCTTATCAAGCAGCACAACATTCCCTTTCTTCCCTGGTGCAAGAGAACCATATTCATCATCGATTCCCAGACATTTGGCCGGATTCCTGGTAGCGCATGCAACCGCCGTCTCAAGGGGCAGCCCCATCTTTTGGACCGCCGTCTTCATACATTCCATTAGATTCGTCGCTGAACCAGCCAATGCGCCATTAGAGGCAAGCGTCGCGCGTCCGTCTGCCACATTGACGTTAAGTCCTCCCAGCGTGTACTGTCCGTCTGGCATCCCTGTGGCGCGCATACTGTCGCTTATCAGAACAATCCGGTCTGCGCCAAGCATTTTGAAGGTGGCACGCACCACGGAAGGATGAATATGAACCCCGTCACAGATCATCTCTGCATTTACATGGGCGCTGTCGGACACTGCCCCTACCACTCCCGGTTTCCTATGGGTAAATGCAGGCATGGCGTTATACAAATGTACCGCATGGTCAGCGCCCGCTTCAAACGCCGCCATTGCCGTATCATAATCCGCATTGGTATGAGCAAGAGAAATATGAACCTTCCCCTTCATTTTCCGGATAAACTCCACCGCATCCCCATTCCGTTCCGGCGCAATCCCGACAAACTTTACCAAGCCCTCG
>BLMJ01000045.1 GCA_011960625.1 Lachnospiraceae bacterium
CTGACCAGGTTGCAAGCGGCGCGGATCAGGTTTCTTCCGGTGCGCAGGCATTGTCTGAGCTGGAATTATACAGGCTGCTCTCATCCTCCTGAATAAGTAATTCATATCCGATGACAGTGTCCTTTAAATCCTTTATAGCCTGTCTTACTACACAATTCTTCATTTAATATCCCTCC
This sequence comes from Lachnospiraceae bacterium, assembly GCA_011960625.1. GTDB lineage: Bacteria > Bacillota > Clostridia > Lachnospirales > Lachnospiraceae > Sporofaciens. The sequence continues at coordinate 177 of BLMJ01000045.1, forward strand.
GGTCTAGTAATGCATCCATAACCTCGACCAAGCGTCCGATCTCTGGCTTTGATAATTGCTCGTCAGCGCCGAGCTGCTTACCCTTCACTCTCATCTCCTCATTAATTAGTGATGAAAAGATTATAACCGGCATATTTTTCATGTTTTCGTCTTCCTTCACCAACTTCGTCAGACGATGCCCATCCATCTCAGGCATCTCGATATCAGTGATCAATAGTGCGGCCCTCATGTAGAAATCTGGTTCGCTTCTAATGCTCTCAAGGAACTCCCATGCTTCCCGGCCATTATTAAAGGTCGTAAGATTGGTGTATCCAGCCCGCAGCAAGGAATCTGAGATCATCTTAGTCAGCAGTATGGAATCCTCCGCAAGGATAATACTCTGCTCTCTCTGCATCCTGTCGCCAAGTTTGTCAATATCTGATACCTGGATAGTCGTCTCCGGCGCAATCTCCGCTACAATCTTCTCAAAATCTAGGATGGTAACGAGATTATCACCACACTGAGCGATACCTGTTGCAACGCCGTCTTCTCCGTTAGTCAGAGCCTTATCCGGTTTCTGGATTGCCTCCCAGGAAATTCTGCTGATACCAACTACGGAATGTACACGGAATGCAATGTGCATCTTATTGAAATTCGTGATAATGAACAGATCCCGATCCTTTTTATCCCCACACTCTCCCGTCAGGTATTTCGGAAGATTAATCACCGTCAGAAGGGTCTCTCTAGGCTTGAAAATTCCTTCAACGGCATCATGAGAATGCGGGATCGGCTTAACTTTATCTGCCATCATGATCTCCAGCACCTTTGCCACATTAATTCCATACAACTCACCGAATATGGTAAACTGCATAACTTCAATTTCATTTGTTCCAGATTCCAATAAAATCTCTGTATTAGCCATACACACTCACTCCTTTACATTCTATGTATATTTATCGACGCAATATTCATCCGGAATAAGAGCTAAAGCATCTTCTCCGGTTTTCCTGCTGACCGGACATACACATTCCCCGTCGCCACATCCAGCAGCATGGTCCTTGCATAATTTGCCCCGACATCTTCACTGGTAACACGTAACCCCTCTGCCATCAGAATCCTTTTAACATTCTGTGAATTTCTCTCTCCGATATTTCCAAGACCTCCGCTGCCCTTCATCTCGAACATCTTGGCACCGCCCGCAATCTTGCATACCATCCGCGATTTTGAGCCCCCAAACGCAGTAAGTTTACGAAGCGTCTCACGGATACCTGTATCCGCGAACTTAAACACGTTTCCATCCTTCGCACCACTCTTTTCAGGAAGCATAATATGAAGAAGCGCTCCTAACTTAATCATCGGATCATAAAAAGAAACACCGATACAAGACCCCAGCGCATACGTAATCAGTATCCCCTCTTGTCTCGTCATCTTCATATCAGCAATTCCTACTGATATCTTCTTCTCCATCTATCATTCAACTCCTAGTTTTTTCATAAGAACATTCAAAGACTCTACATCCGGCAGAAGCAGCATATTACTGTTCAATGCTTTTTCGTCTATCATAAAATTGCCTGTTATCATCATGATTCTGTCTGAATGCTGGCCCATCATTGCAATTGGCACACTCATAATTCCGCCTAACATATTCACGGCGAGCTGCGGAACCGACAACTCTACGCTCATATTAACAAGGGAAGCCATTGCCGTAATATAGGATGAGATCACGATATTACCAATCTCCATCAGAACAGAAGAATCTATCTCCTCCAATTCAAAGAAATCCTCTTTCGTCTTTCCAAGCATTCTCAGTAAGATCTCGTCTGAAAATTCCTTCGTCAGAATAAACAGCATGATACCGCCCAGTTCCCCAGACATCTCGACTAATATAGCCGCAACCACTTCCTCTGGATCTCCTACATTAACCAACGCCTCATTAAAATCTAAAATCTCTACCTTAGGAAGGGACATATTCACCTTCGCATTAAGCATACTGGATAAGGCTGTCGCGGCATTGCCGCCGCCAATACTGCCGATCTCCTTTAGAATATCAATCTCCAGCTCATTCATCTCTTCATATGTTTTTATCCCCATAATTCACCTCTCTATGACCTTAATGTATTAATCGTATTCACCACCTCATCGGAGGTCTGGACCATCTTCAGTGCGTAGGAATACGCTCTCTGCGCCTCAATAATGCGGGTAAAATCATCGGAAACACTTGCGCCCGACATCTCTAATGCATGATCCGCTACCTGCGCGCCTGCTATCAGAAATGGCTGCCCGTTCTTTACGGACGGCGCATACTCGTTATTGCCGACACTTAACATTCCGTCCATAATGTTGAAACCGAAAACTCCAATCTGTCCGCTTAGCTCTCCGTCCGTTATTCGAATTGGGTTGCGGTTTTGATCCAGAACAAAGTTCCCGTTGTCATTCACCAGATAGAACTCATCTCCACGTTTGGACATACTAAAATGTCCGTTTCTCGTATATGTAATCTCGTTGGTAACCGGACTTCTCATCATAAAAAATCCGGAATCAATGATTGCATAATCGAAATCTCCCTGTGTCGTCACCAGCCCTTTGGGACTAAAATCAGTCTTTGTCTGCTCTACCAGGATTCCTGTCCCCGCCTTCAACGGGGTATCGTCCCCGTTATAGTTATTCAGGTTATAATACATCAGATCCGCAAATACCGGTACCTTTGCCTTATAACCATAGTTATTCACGTTCGCAAGGTTGTTGGCAACCACATTCAGCTTCTGCTGTTCTTCCATCGCCCCTCTTGCCGCAGTGTAAAAAGATGTGTACATATGCCTCTCCTCTCCGTCCTGCCATCGGGTACTTATGCTCCCTCTGACATTCCTCTATTATCAGCCTATATGCTCTACGTTGCAGAACCAAGCGTCACCATCTTCGCTTCCAATTGATCATAAATCTTAAGAAGCTGTGCAGAGCTCTGCAGAATCCGCTGGCTGCTAATCATACGCGTCATTTCCTCCGCCATAGAGACGTTAGAGTCCTCCAGATATCTCTGTGTAACCGTCGTTCCTCTATCTGCCGCCTGTGGCTGCGCATTTGACCGAAATACGCTTCCGCTAATCTTGGTCAGCTGGCCGTAATCCGCAAAATCCACAATCTGCAGTGTCCCAAAAAACTGATTGCCATCCTCGCTGATAATATTCCCTTGCTTATCGATTATGATGTTATCCGTTGTCAAACGAATCGCTCCATTCGTTCCCTGTACCCTGCCGACTCCCGGCATAGTCAGGTAGCCTTCGTTATCCAGATTAAAGGAGCCGTCCCTTGTATATACAGGACCTTCGCCGGTATCGATTACGAAGAAACCGTTGCCAGTCAGTCCCACGTCCAGCGCATCACCAGTCTCTCGGATGCCCCCTTCTGTATAGTCCGTTACCCTCTCATCCGCGATATTCATCCGGGACACCGTACCGACTGCAGTCTTGCCGTCTCTGTCATACCGATAGAGCATCTCATCCCGGAAGGTACTTTGCATAATTCTGTCCATCTTATATCCCGGGGTGGATACGTTCGTCATATTATTACTGATGACGTTCAGATTGCGGTTCTGTGTGATCATATTAGAAGTTAGATCATAATACCCTTGAAACATGCCTGTTCTCCTTTTCTTCGTTAAATCTCTCCATGTGTTTCCTTAGTTTCTTTATTGCATTCGTATGAATCTGAGAGACACGCGGCTCGCTTACGTTCAGCACATCCGCAATCTGTCTCATATTCAATTCATCTATATAATACAGCGAAATCACAAGCTGCTCATTCTCCTTGAGCGTGCCGACTCCTTCCGCCAAAACCTGTGTAAGCTCTTTCTTTAAAAACTTACTCTCAGGCTGTTCACTCTTATCCCCCTGAGGCAGTGTCACACCAACTTCATTCCCCTGCGCCTCCGCTAACACCATATCCAACGAAAGAATGTTGAATAGAGATGCTTTGCGCATGGTTTCCTGATATTTTTCAGGAGTAATGTTCAGATAATCCGTCACTTCCTGCACAGAAGGATAGTACCCAAGTTTATTATATAACGTTGTGACCGCTTCTTCAATATCTCTTGTGCTCTTTCTTGTACTTCTTGGCACCCAATCTTGCTTTCTTGCGAGATCTATAATCATTCCTTTGATTCTCTTGGAAATAAATGTCTCGAATTTAACATTCTTATCCATATCAAACTTATCAATGGAAGACATGATTGCAATAACACCTTCACTGATAATATCGTCTACCTGGGAAAAACTCATATAGATATCCCGCATCTGAAGCGCAATACTCTTCACAAGATAGATATAGCGCATGACGATCTCCTGCTTAACTTCCAGGCTGCCAGTCTCTTTATACAGTTTTAAAAGCTCTTCGTTCGTCTTATCCTTATACCGTTCCTGTGTATTCATACTGCACTCCGTTAAATTTCGTTACATCGTAATATTACCTACTGCCTGTATCTGGATATTGTTGCTAATCTCGTTAAACGATAACACATACACATCTGGGAAGAACTGCTCGATTAACCGATAGACATGGATTCTTACTACCTGACTGGTCAGGATAATCGGCGCCTGCCCAAGCTCCTGAAACTTTTTCACTTCATCGGACATCTGCGTAATCACATTCTGCATTACCTCCGGACTCAAGGCCAGATATACGCCATGGTCACCGTTTGTTAAGCTGGTAATGATATTTTTCTCCAGCTCCGCATCCAACGTCACAACTCTCATACTGTTGCCTTCGCAGAATCTTCTGGTGATCGTACGTTTCAGGGCAACACGGATATTCTCCGTAATAGAATCCAGATCCCTTACCGTCATGGAGGAATCCACAATGGTCTCCATGATTGTCTCCATATCCTTAATTGGAATACCTTCCTTTAATAGATTCGTCAGAATCTTCTGGAAGTTACCATAAGAAATCAGATTCGGGATTAACTCATCCACAAGCTCTGGCGACTGCTTCTTCATATTGTCAATCAGACGCACGACTTCCTGACGATTCAGCAGCTCGTGAGCATGTTTCTTCACAGTCTCTGACAAGTGTGTCAGCATAACAGATAGCGGGTCGATAACTGTGTATCCATAGATTTCAGCCATCTCTTTCTTATCAATAGTAATCCATTTACTAGGAATACCATATGCCGGCTCGATAGTATCTATTCCATCGATCTCTTTCTCAAGATTCGGCGGCTCTAAGGCAAGATAGTAGTCTACTAGAATCTCTCCTTTGGCGACTTCCTCTCCCTTAATCTTTATAACATACTGATTCGTATTCAGACTGGAGCTGTCACGCAGTCTAATGGACGGAATGACAAGTCCCATCTCCTGTGCATATTGGCGTCGGAAGATAACAATACGATCTATCATTCTTCCACCGCTTGCCTCGTCTACAAGAGGAATCAGACTGTATCCAAACTCCATCTCGATTGGCTCAACGGTAATCAGCGAATATACGCTGTTGATATCTTTGAAATTCTCTTCGTCCTCCATCATCTGCATTGGGTCGGCTTCCGGAATACCCGAACCGCCTCCCATTGCCATAGCCCCCTGCTCAGGAAGAGCAGCAAACGCCTCCATACGGCGGAGAAGATAAAAACCGCCCAGCATCATCACAAGTGAAATCAATGCAAGCTGGAGCTTCGGCATGCCTGGAACTGCAATCAGAATCGCAAGAACACCCCCGGCAATCATGATTGACTTCGGCTGCGCGGAGAACTGTCTTGTCACATCAATATTCAAACTATCTTCCGCAACTGCACGTGTTACAATCATACCGGTTGCCGTAGAAATCAAAAGGGCTGGAATCTGGGATACAAGACCGTCTCCAATGGTTGCAATGGAGTATACCTGCAGCACTTCCGTAAAGCCCATACCGCCCTGTACCATACCAATAATACAGCCGCCTAAGAAATTGACTGCCGTGATAATCAGGGACATGGTTGCATCTCCCTTAACAATCTTCGTAGCACCATCCATGGAGCCGTAGAAATCCGCTTCCTTTTGGATCTTGTAACGTCTTTCCTTTGCCTCGTCCTCTGTACAGAGTCCGCTTCCCAAGTCTGCGTCAATCGCCATCTGTTTACCAGGCATAGCGTCCAACGTAAATCTTGCCGCTACCTCAGCGACACGTTCCGCACCCTTGGTAATAACAAGGAACTGTACTAATACGATAATCAGGAAGATAACAACTCCGACAACAACATTTCCCTGAAGAACGAAATCACCCATGGACTTAATTACCTGTCCTGCTGTACCGGAATTGCTCAAAATACTTCTTGTGGAAGAAATGTTAATTCCGATACGGTATAAGGTTGTAATCAGAAGCAGCGACGGGAAGATAGAGAACTCCAGCGCCTCTTTGATATTCATACTGATCAGAAGAATAATCAGCGACACAGCTATATTCAAAATAATCATGACGTCCAGAAAAAATGGACTCAGCGGTATAATCAGAAGCAGTACAATCATAACTACAATCAATGATACCGCATTATTTAATATATTTTTCATTCTCTACACCAACTTTTTATTCATTCGGAATACCTCAACCAATATCTCTGCTACTACTCCGTAATATTCTGCCGGAATCTGGCCTCCAAGCGGAGTCGAAGCATAAATTCCTCTTGCAAGAGGTTTATTCTCAATTACCGTGACCTTGCTGTTCTCTGCAATCTCTACAATTTTAAGCGCGATATAATCCTGCCCCTTTGCAACGACGACAGGCGCATTGTCATGGTCAATGTCATACCGGAGGGCTACTGCAAAATGCGTGGGGTTACGAATAACGACATCGGCGTCTGGAACCGCCTGCATCATTCTGCTCCTGGCCATACTCTGCTGGAGACTCTTAATCTTCCCCTTAACTTTTGGATCTCCCTCCATCTGTTTATACTCTTCCTTGACCTCTTCCTTGGACATCTTCATATCTTTTTCATATTTCCAGCGCTGGAAGAAAAAATCGAAACCTGCAATGGCAGCGAAGATCATTCCAATCCTCAAAACCATGCTTATAATCTCCTTCAGCACATAGACGGCGGCCGAAATTGGATTCACATCCATCATTTGTGCAATCACCACAAGCTCATCTTTTAAGATATCGTACAAGACCACCGCCAAAATTGTAATCTTAAGGAGCGCCTTTAACAATTCTATAAGCTGCCGAGTGGAAAATAAATTCTTAATTCCCTTAAGAGGATTCAGTTTGCCAAGGTTAAACTTAAGCGGCTCCCTTGTAAAAAGGAACCTGGTCTGTATTCCTGTACCAAGCACCCCTATTGCCAGGCCGATTACCCCCAGCGGAAAAATACACCATGCTGCGGTCTCCACCGCTTTCATGCCTACAAGCTGCAGATTCGCCATGGATAACTCATTAATATCTGCCACTGAGGACACTTGAAAAAGCATAATATCCTTAAGCCTCCGGTAAATCCCCGGAAATAACATCTGTAAACAATAGAAACACCCTACAAGCGAAGCGACCGAGATAACGTCCTTACTGGTAGGAACATTACCTTTCTTTCGTTGGTCCCTTCGCTTCTTAGGTGTGGCTTTTTCGGTTTTTTCATCTGACGCCAAAGGTGTTCACTTCCTTTTATAAGAATGTCAGTATACCCTGGACCGTCTTCATCATAGTCGTCATAATCTTCTCGATGAACTCACCTGCAGGCGCATACAGAAGCGCCAGAAGGCCCAGGCCGACAATTAATTTCATCTGAATATTAATCACAAATATACTAATCTGCGGCACTACTTTATTTAGAATCCCTACTCCTATCTCTACAAGGAACTCCGCGGCAATCATGGGCAGAGCAAAACTAATTCCCATGTTCACACATTCCAGGAAAATATCAATTATCTTCAACGCAAGTCCCTGAGTAAATACAATTCCGCCATACGGGACAATCTCCGCCGAAGTCAATAAAATCTTCATCAGCGCAAGATGCCCATCTACTGCAAAAAATAACATAATCAACCATGCCTGATACACACTGCCTGTAACCGGCATCTGTGCATTACTCTGCGGATCATACACTGTAGCCATTGATAATCCAATCTGATAGTCTATAATGTAGCCTGCAAAACTAACAATAAAAAAAAACAAGTGCATGACATATCCTATCACATATCCTGCCGCAAATTCTTTGATTAGAAGAAAGCCAAACTCAATCGTACTCGCAATCTCTACCGCCTCTTCCATTGAAGCGGAATATACCATCATTGTCAGGATGAAGATAAATCCTCCCTTCACCCTTGCCGGTATGTTATTTCTTCCTAATATCGGATTCATTAAGACAAACCCTGACATCCGCATCAGAATCAGCGAAAACAAGGTAAGCTGTGCGGTATTATCTATCGACATGTCATCACTCCTTGTATCATCCTTGTATCATTCGGAAGATTTTTGTCGTAAATTCCTGTAGTGACTCTAACATGGAACTGCCGGCAAATACAAGTATGACACCTATTACCAATAATTTCGGCACAAACGTAATCGTCTGTTCATGAATCTGCGTCGCTGCCTGTATGATGGAAATCAAAATACCCACCAACATACTGATTACCAGAAGCGGACCTGCCAGTTGGATAATCAGTATGAAAACCTCATACATCAGATCCGCCACTTCTCCATTCGTCATCTATATACCCCTTCCCGTCATCGGAAACTATTGACAATTGTGGAAAACAGAAGTTCCCATCCATTTACAGTTACGAATAACAGTAATTTGAATGGCATTGAGATCATCGCTGGAGGAAGCATCATCATACCCATGGACATGAGTGTAGACGATACTACAATATCTATCAGCAGAAATGGAATATATAACAAGAAGCCTGCTGTAAACCCACGTTCCAATTCGCTTGTCATAAAAGAGGGTATTACGACCGTCATCGGAAGGTCCAGTTCATTCTCCACTTCCTCCGCCCCTGACATTTCTATAAACAAATTGAGAGTATCCTTCTTTGTATTCGTCAGCATAAATTCTTTCAGCGGAACCTGTGCCCGGGCAATAGCCTCTTCCTGCGAAATTTCCTGGTTTTTGTATGGTGTATAAGCCTCTGTATTGATCTGCTTAATGACAGGATCCATGATAAATAAAGTTAAGAAGACTGCAATTCCAATCAATACCATATTGGGCGGCGTCTGCTGAACCCCCATTGCATTTCTCAAAAAAGAGAGGATAATTACGGTTCTTACAAAAGATGTCACCATGATCAAAAGAGAGGGCAGAAGTGATATGACCGTCAGCATCAGAAGAATATCCAATGTAGGAACCTGATTGCCATTCACATTAATTAATGAGTCGTACACTAATTTCTACCTCCTCTTTTCGTTATGTCCCCCAGTTTATCCATCATCGTCTTGAAGTCCGGTATCTTCCCTGCGCCTTCTTCTTCGTCCGGCTCTAAGGGAAACAGATCATCATCCAAAATCTCGGACAAGAGACTTATCTGGCCTGACGTGACGCCAACGAGCAGATATTTTCCACCCACCTGCATAATCGCTACGTGTCTGTCCTGGCCAAGCGTAACCTGATCTATCAGGCGCATATAACGGGAACTGCCGCTTCTGCCCAGACCTTTACCTATGTATTTGCTGGCCAGATAACTCAGATATATAATCACTATTACCGCAACAAAGGTGGCAATCACTCTCCACATATCTTTCCTTCCTTACTCGTTTAATGCTGCTCCAACGCAATCAGATTTACTTTCATGATCTCTGTGATTCTTATTCCAAAGTTGTCTTCTACAACTACAACGTCACCCTTCGCAATACACTGTCCGTTGACATATAAGTCTACCTGCTCGCCTGCCAGTTTGTCCAGAACAACCAAGGAACCTTTGGTGAAGTCTAAGATGTCCTTCACAAGCTTTTTCGTCCTTCCAATCTCGACAGAGACTTCTAAGGGGACGCTCATGATCAGTTCCATGTTCTCTTCCTGCTCACCCTCTAATACAATGCCATTATCTGCTTTCAGACTGGGCTGCATCGGCGGCTGGACATGAATCATCTTAGGTTCTGGCGGCGCTGCTGCCGGCTTAGGAGTATTATTCTGCTCCTGCATCTGCTGCTGCATCTGTTGCATCTGCTGCATCATCTGCTGCATCATCTGCATCTGCATCATGGAGACATCCGGACTTACCATCGGCTGGGCCGCTCCCTGCATCATTGGCATCATTGCCGGCTGGGCCTGTGCTCCCGCCATCGGCTCTGCCGTAGGCGCTGGTGCTGGCGGCGCTGCCGGTGTTGGTACCGGTGCTGGCGTTGGTTCTGGCACGGCTGCTGGTGTCGGTGCCGGCTCTGGTGTTGGCGCCGGTTCTGGCTCTCCACCCATCATACCTGCAAGCATCCGCTCAATATCCTCCTGAGACATCTTGCCACCGGAAGCCTCTGCCGCCGGCTCACTTGCTGCCGGTGCCGGCTCTGGTGTTGGCGCCGGTTCTGGCGCTGACGCCGGCTGAGGTTCGCTTACCTGTCCGCCGGGAACATAAGGAATGATATCTTCTGGCGGAAGGAAGCCTTCAACCAACCCCTTCGCCAATGCGATCGGCATTACGTTAAAAAATTCACTCTCTAATTTATCTGCAATTTTCAAAGTGAATCCGATCAAAACCTTCGGCTCATCATCCACAAAATATTTATCTATAAACTGCTGTTCATTCTCTACCTCGAATGAAACCGGTGTAGAGATATCTACTACTCTTCCCAAGAATTCAGACAACGCTGTCGCAGATGCCCCCATCATCTGGTTCATGACCTCGCAGACCGCGCTAATGTTAATCTCGTCTAATTCAAAATCTTCATCAGCAATCTCCATCCCCATGGCCATCTCAACAATTACTTTAATATCATGCCTCTTTAGAAGCATAACATTCTGGCCTTCCAAGCCAGCAACATAAGTAATCTCGACACAGACTGCAGGATCAACCCTGTCTAATTCGAATTCTTCTTTATTCACGACGTTGACAATAGGCGTTGTTATATCTACCCTTGCGCTCAGCATCGTGGAAACGGCTGTTGCAGACGCACCAAGGCTGATATTAAGTATCTCACCTATCGCGTCTATTTCCAGTTTACTAAAGCAATCTGAATTCATATTAACCCTTCTCTCCTTCCGGGAAAATCACCCCTTTTTCTATTTGCCGATATCTAACGCTTTCTGCGCCATCAGCTTCATGGCGTTAAAGGCCGTAATATTCGCCTCATAGGCTCTTGTTGCAGACATACCGTCTATTGTTTCTTTTACAAGATCTACGTTCGGCATCATAACATAGCCTTCCTCATTCGCATCCGGGTGATCCGGATTATAGACAGGATTCAGGTCTCTCTGATCTTCCACAATCTCCGTCACTTTAACTCCGCCTTTAGAAGCCGTCCGGTTCAGGAGGTTATTGAATTTGGTACGGAAAGAGGTCGCTGGAACCTCCTGCAAGACAACCATCTTCCGACGGTAGGTTCCTCCGCTGGCAGTCCTAGTCGTCTCGGCATTGGATATATTCTCTGCCGCAATGTCAAGCCGCTGCCTCTCCGCGGTCATCCCTGATGCACTAATATCAAATGAACTCAAAAAAGACATATTAACCTCCTTAAATTAGCCGAGGATTTTCTTTACCGTTGATAATACACGCTCCGGCTTAAATGGCTTTACAATAAAATCTTTCGCTCCTGACTTAATGGAATCCATAACCATCGTCTCCTGTCCCATGGCAGAACACATAACGACTGTCGCTCCAGGGTCCATTGCCTTAATTTCCTTTAATGTCTCCAAACCATCCTTGTTTGGCATGGTGATATCCATGAACACAAGATCCGGTTTCTCAGCAGTGTAAGCCTCTACCGCCTTTACGCCATCCTCCGCTTCAATAAGATCCGTATACCCTGCCTGTGACAGCGTATTTTTCAACATCATTCTCATAAACGCCGCATCATCCACTAATAAAATCTTTGCCATTTCTTTTACCTCACTTTTGTTAATGTTATTGTTATCATTATAATTTATTTACTCAGATAATTCCTTGGATTTATCTGGTAGTTATACTGCCACGTCTTCCCCCGCCTCTTCAAGCATCTTGTTCGGCTCGATCAGACGATCTTCAATCT
>BLMJ01000046.1 GCA_011960625.1 Lachnospiraceae bacterium
GACAATGCCTGCGCACCGGAAGAAACCTGATCCGCGCCGCTTGCAACCTGGTCAGATGCGTCGTTAATCTGTCTCATAGTTGAACTTAAGCTTTGGTTCATCCGGCGAATTGCCGCCAGCAATGGTTCAAAATCTCCTCTATAATGCTCATCATTCGCATACAGATCAAAATTACCGCTTGACATGTCGTCCAACAAACGAGACAAATCAGTAACAACATTCTCTAAAACCTCACAGGTCTCCTTAACGCTGCCTACCAGTGAACCAAACTCATCTGCTGAGTCATAATCCAGCTCCTGAGACATATGTCCTTTGGCAAGTCCCTGCATTGCTGCTTCTACCTGCTTTACTGGATATACAATCAATCTTGTCACAACCGCACAGATAAACATGGCAAGAATGATGGCAATTACGGTGATAACCAACAAGATAATCATACTCATATTCGTTATTTTCACACTATCTTCTACTGTAGCGGCACGAATATTAACCGTCTCTGTGTTCAAAGCATTAATCTCACTAATTACAGTATCAAGAAGGGGCGTACATTCGGTCCTTACCTTCTCTGCCGCTCCCATCGCATCGCCGGACTTCAGCTGAGTTATAATCTCCTCGGCAATTCCCATCCACTCCGTCAATGAAGCTTCCAGTTCGCCCACCTGCTCCTTATCTAAAATTCCAAGCTCCTTTATCTTTTGAAGATTCGTCCGAATGCTCTCTTCATTCTCCTGAATCACCTGCAAATTCTCAGAATCTACAGTTCCGGCAATAACCATATCACGCATATCCTTCGCCGCTATAAACGTAGCGATTCGACATGCCTTTACCGCATCGTCCGCCGCAACTGATCCATTAACAAAACCAGTCAGGTTGTCACTTGCTTTCCTCAACTGTAATATGGAATAAACGGAAAGTAAGGCAGTCAATAATAGCACTATTCCAAATGCCAGCAACAATTTCACTCTGATTTTCAAATTCTTAAACATCACTATCTCCTTCTGTCTGTTCTATATTCGCAGTATCTTCCTCTGCATCTCTGTTCCGGGTGTCTACAGTTTCTTTTTCTGGTTCCGCCTCTTGAGCTTCTATCTCTTCTTCGACAGCCATGTCTTGAGTTACGCTCTCTTCTTCCTTGGCATGGTCCAGAAAAACTCCTTCTTCCTTCGCCTGCGGTTCAATATCCCCCGGTATTTCTTCAGGCAGCTCTACTTCCTCGTCCCTGTTTCTACTGATCATTCCTTTCATCTTTTCTTGTATGTCTAACAATCTGACCCTAATCCGAAAACCTGCTTTTTTACACTTATTCCCACAGATTCTTCTAAAAAAACGCCAATTACGGATAGTCCAACAGAAAACAAGTAAATATGGATGTTTTTCCAATATAGGAAAAAACTGAATCATATATTCTCTTGACGGGAACATCCATGCCTGCTTCCTTAAGGCCCATTCTTTATCCCGGTTCCGCCAGTAGAAATCCAATCGGATCTTCTCACATGGCAGCAATGTCTCGTCCAGGTGCTTATTCTCTCGGCCGTGTGTAATGATGTACTCTTCCAACTCCAATGCCACTCCATACTGCTGCTCTGCATCCTCTCCGAACCAAAGCGTGCCAAGAATATCCACCTGATTGACAAATTCCTCCCAGTCCGCCTTATCCAACAATTCTTTTACACTTTTCCACCGGAACTTCTCTCCCAGAAGTTTCCTATACTGCCACAGGTCCAAAATATCCCGTATCTTTAACTTACCCGTAATATACAGCTCCACCATTCTCGCAACCCGGTACAGGTACTCTTCCTCATTCGACAACATATGTATGCACCGATAGGACTCTATACACCGATATCTCTTAAGCGGTCCGGAAAAATACCGCAAAATCACCTTGTTCTCAATCGGCATTGTATCATAGAACACAATCCTAATTCCTGGCACACGTACATATAAAATGCCGCTGCAAGCTGAATCCTCTCTGTGTTCATAGTCCATATCCAGCATAAGTCTGTTAATTCTCGGCAGCTCTTTCTTATCCACAAGAATCTCTATCTGCCTAATCTCTGCCATCTCTGGCTTCGGATACATCTCCCCTGCACTTGAGTCAAGTAAAAATAGCGCTTCAATATTATATCTCTCTAACTGCCACTTTATGACTTCTTCTACCTTTTCATAAGCTTCATACAATAGCAGCGATCTTCTGTATTCCTGGTAAAACTGCTCATTACAGTCATCTGAGATATTCTTCTCAATTCCTAATAGTCCGACGTAGACAATATTCACAATCTCCTGATAGTCAGAAACGTTAAGAACCGACTCCCATCGTATATGCTTGCGCATAGACTGAATCGGCTTCTGATTAATAATTGCTGCCAGCAATATTAACACATATCTGATCTCAAAACTAATCGCTCGTTTCCTCCCTTCCAGGTCCTACTAATTAAGCTAAACTACGACTAATTACACCCTTTTAATAGATTATCGGACATTATTAGGCAAATATAACATATTTTCACTTTTTTTTTCTTCTTCTCCAAGAATTTTTCTCTCTGCAAAGATATCCATCGCCTTTTGATCATAAATTGACCGTTTTGCATCCACAGCGAGCCTTCCAGCTACCAATGTGATACACCGTCTCTTCATGATCGTCACCAGTTCCCTGGCATGGCTGGCAACTAGAATCGTCATTCCTCGGTAATTCAGCTCATCGAATAATTGCATCAAATCCCATGCCGAATCCGGATCAAGATTCGCCGTCGGTTCGTCTGCAAGCAATATCTCCGGTTGAACAGAAAGCGCTCTTGACAGAAGCACTCTCGCTTGCTCTCCTCCCGAAAGCTCATCGGGATACGCATGGAACTTTCCTGCAAGTCCAACCAGCCCCAAAACCTTGATAACCTTCGAGCGTATCCGCTCGTCTGCATTTCCAGTTGCAAGAATCGCCAACTTTATATTATCATAAATCGAGCGATCTTTCAATAGCCCAACTTCTGGCGACATAATTCCAAGTCTTCTCCGATGCATAGGAATCCGCTTCCGTTCCATTGTATCAAGCCTTCTGCCCTCAACGATAATCTGCCCGGAGGTTACCTCCTCCTGTTTCATAATCAAATTCAGAAGCGTACTCTTGCCGGCTCCGCTTTTTCCTACTATAAAAACGAATTCCCCCTTATCTACGGTAAAGGAAATATCCTTCAGTGCGACTTCCTTCTTATATTCTTTCGTCACATGGTCGAAAATAATCTGTGCCATATACTCCCACCTTAATTTTTTTCCCACAACTACCGATATTTATTATATACTATTATTTGTAAAAACAGTCAATAAAATTTCTAAAATATGGAGACAAACATGAAAAAGAAATTTTTTTTCGGAGGTATTGCGGGGCTTTTAGCGGTTGCCTTATTGTTATGTATGCCTTTTTCCCAGATAGATCTGGCGTCCGGCACCGTTCGCACGAATCCAATTTTGCCTGACGCTGCTTTGGCTCCGGACGAACCCTCAATTATTACAGACGGTCAGTATTCGCTGACCTTAGAAAGCAGCATCGGAATACTTACTTATTATAATCAGTCTGATACTCGCTGGGCTGAATACCTATATGGAGGTCAAGACCCCCTAAAAAAATATGGCTGCGGCCCTACCGTTCTCGCCATGATTGTTTCTAGCTTCACCAACCAAACCCTTTTGCCCCCCGAGATGGCAGATTGGGCGGCTGCCAATCATTACTGGGCTCCCAGAAGCGGAACCGCACATAATTTTATTCCAGAATGTGCAGCTGCCTTTGGCTTTCAGGCTAATTCCTTTCAAAATTTTACAGTGGAAGGAGTCTTGTCCGAACTGTCTAGCGGCCATATCTTAGTAGCCTTGATGGGCCCGGGACATTTTACCGGAAGCGGTCACTTCATTATTATCACCGATTACTGGACCGGTACCCAGGTACGCGTCGCTGACCCTGCCAGCCTCGATAATACACAGTCTCCGTGGGAGGTTCAGACACTCCTGGATGAATTGAGCCATTCTGCCAATTCAGGCGGTCCGGTTTGGAGTATTTCCCCCATATAATCTATATAATTAAGAAAAGGCTGCCGGAAATGTTATCTTCCATTTTCCGACAGCTCTTATCTTGTCTTTCTATTGCGCTGATTGATAATAAGAATCTTTTCCAGCCAATTTGGAATTTACCCTTTTGTCTATCTCAATTGTCCGATTCAATACCTGCGTCAACTGGCAGCTTAATTCGACAATCTTCTTTTCCTCAAAACTATCAGGCGGATAAGTGCTCTCACCTTTCAGCCAACACAAAAGTTTCCCCTGCTCATCACCGCTTGCCTGGATTAAAAGTTGAATCTCACCCTTCATCTCGCTGGTTAAATCCATCTCCTCCTGCCGCATCTTAATAAGAAGCTGCGCAGATTCCTGGTCATTCCTTGACAAAGCATCCCCAAGTTCTCTAGTCATTCGTTCTATCTCAACCATATGCATATAATTCCGCTGCACCCGTTTTAGAACTTCTGACATTAATTCTTCTCTATTCTCCATATGACCTCCCGTCTACACAGAGGCCTTCTTACTGGCTTCTTTGAATGCATCCCGAAGTTCCGCAACTAGGGGCTTCAGTTCTTGGATTACAGCACTATTTCTTCCAGCTTGCAGTCTGCCTAATTCATAAAGAAAAAATTCGTACATCCTTCTCAGTTCATAGCTGATTCTATACTCCATGTTCAGAGTTTTATTGAGATATTCTACTATCTCTCTCGACCTTTTCACTGATTTATCAAACAAATCATAATTCTTATCGTCCAGCGCGATCTGCGCCCTGGTGAGACGCTTGATTAACTCATCATATAGGAGCAGAAGCATCTCACTGCGTGTCATCGTATTTACAGACTGCATCTTATACTGTTGATATCCGTTCTGATACATATTCTTCCCCTTTTTTAGTCTTAATAGCCTCCAACCTGACTCAGCCAGCTGCTCTGGCTATTCATCTGGGAGATTAACGTCTCCAGGCTCGTAAACTGCTTAATGTAGCGGTCTCGCTCTGTTTCCAGTCTCGTCTGAAGCTTTGTGATCGACTTATTGATCTCTTGCAGCTGCTTATACATATAGTTCTCAGTAAGACTGATTGGGGAGCTCTCGGCGCCTGCCTTCTTAACCAAGATACCTTTTGACTCCCATGAACCTAAAGTATTCACATACTTTTTCATGGTATTCTTAAGGTTCGTTGCCATACCTGCAATGGACGAGCCCTTATCGTTGACTCCCTCGCCTGCTGTAAAGAGCCTTTCTACCTTCTGCGGGTCTGTCTCAAGAGCTGCACGAAGCTTTGTCTCGTCTAAGGATAACTTACCATTATCAGAATAGAGATTAGAGGTAGTGATTCCGATCTCACTCATCAGTTGTGAGTTTCCGCCGCTGATAATGAAACGAAGGTCGCTGCTTAAGGTTCTTAAATCGCTGTCGTTGTAAAGCATACCAGTCTTGGCCTTTTCTTCCCAGAGCTTGATCTCTTCCTCAGACATCTCTTTGCGCTGCTCACTGGTAAGCGGCTGGTAGTCTCTGTCTGGTCTTGTAGACAATTGCTTGTTTACAACTTCGATCATCTTGTTGTATTCTTCAATCATGGCTTTGATACCGTCTACAATCTTATCGGAATCGACGCGCGCGTCGATGTTTACCGCTTCTGCGTCTTCATCTCTGACCTTATTACCAGCATCATCAACCTTATATCCAAATTCACCTTTTATCGCAACTGCCAGACCATCCACAGTAAAAGTATTCGTATCACGGATCAACTCAACTACTTCATCCGAACCACTATATTTTACAGCTACTATTGCATCCTGGCCATGCTTTGCATTAGCTCCAGTAATAGTTGAAGCATCAGCTCCAAAAAGCGCTTCTACCAATGCTTTTTTATCAGCATTGTCTCCTGTAATATTCCCAGCTGCATCTAATCCGAACTCAATTGAGCCGCTGGCTCCGTTTTCCGTCGCCGTAAAGGTAAGCTTATCTGATACAGACTGATAACTAACTTTCACACCTGCATCGCTGCTATTAATACGTGACATCAATGATGACATCGTATCATCCTTATAAACGGCAATATCTTTACCATTAATTTGAATTGTTAATTTATCTCTATATGTCGCATTGCCGTCCTCATCTAAAACAGGATCTCCATTTTCATCTAAAATCGCTTCTTTTTCCGTAAATTTATCATCTGTAAATCCGGCAAAACCAGCTAAACCTGACTCTGAAAGTTTAACATTGAGATTCACTCGATTTGATTCTCCAACTCTTGTGCCCAGAGCGCCGTTAATAACATCTGAATCACCGCCTGTAAGTGTGAGAGTCGAAGTTGGATCTTCTTCATATGTTCCATCTGCTTTTTTCTTCGAAGGATCCGTTGTCTTAAATGTCAGCTTATCCCCATCTACAGCAACCGTTACCCTGTTCTTGCCGAATGCACTATCTAACTGTTTCTGCAGAGATTCCTGAATGGCTTCTAGTTTGGCCGGATTATCCGCCTCTTTCTTCAAATCCTCAGCAGAGGGCATATAGACTGTCTTAGATGTCCCATTATAGGAAAATGTCAGACCTTTTCCTCCAACTCTATCTTCGAATGAAGTGACAAGCTTAGATTCATCCATCTCCCCTCTTACAGACATTGTGCCGTTATTAAAGTCCCATCCGCCATCCGGAGGAGAATTAAATCCCAATAGACCGATTGCGGAACCACCTGTCATTACTACTCTTTCGCTCCTATCAGCTCCACCTCTTAATTCAATACCTTCCGTACCGGTTGTGCTATCATTAAGGCTGCTTACGTCAATGGCATTTGACAAATCTTTTACTGTACCATCTGCCGATTTTGCTACTTTCAACTGTTCCTTAAGCGCATACTTTACGCCTTCAATCGTCGTATAATCATAACCAGGTTTGTTCTCTAAAGTAACCGTATACTTTTCAGCTTCACCATCTGCGCCTGTTACCTCAAACTCCAGCGTCTTTCCTACCATATTATGCACGTCATTAAAATCAACC
>BLMJ01000047.1 GCA_011960625.1 Lachnospiraceae bacterium
GTGGAAAAGGGCGGTGTCTCGCCCACGCTCCGCAGCCAGACCCACGGCAACCTGCCCATTACCGCATACGCCATTCAAGGCTCCATGATCGGCAGGGCGGACGGGAACGGGCCACAGGGGAACGGAATCAACGAGAATATCTCCTTTACCCTCAATACCATTGACCGCCATGCCGTTTGCACACCGTCCGGCTTTGCGCCTGATGCCATGGTCGGGATCAATGGCAACCTTGCCGGAACACTTCTTTCCAGCTATTACAAGGGTACAGGGATGCGGTGTGGACGGGAGAGGGATGTAGTGCTGTGCGCTTCAAGCGGCCAGAGACATGCGGAAATTTTGCAGGATCTATCGCCCACGCTCAACTGTGCCAGTGAACAGCCTTATGTTGTCCAATCCGATGATGTGGAACATGGACAGCCTGGAGGCACATATCTGGCGAAAATGGCTTCGGGTGGCTGCCAGCTGGATCACCAGAATCCCGTCCACACGGGATTCTGCATGAGAAGGCTCACTCCTACAGAGGCGGAGCGCCTGCAGGGCTACCCGGACGGGTGGACGCAGCATGGCGTGGACGGAAAGGCAGTCAGTGATACGAAGCGTTACCAGATGCTCGGAAACAGCGTAGCCGTTCCCTGCGTGGCGTATATCATGCAGGGAATTTGTGACGCTGTAGGCATGGCATGGACAAAGAGGATTGCAGAAAAAAGCAAGGATAGCAATGGGGAAAACTCGTGAAAAGCAGAAAGAGAGGAAATCTCCAGGAATAGATATGGAAAAATAAAAGACATGAACACAGGATGTTTTGTGTGAATTAAAGGAGGAAAATAAAATGAGTGAATCTATGGAAAATGCAACAGTAAGCGTACCTGCAGAAAAGGCAGGTGAAACGAAGTCGGAGAAATTTATCCGGCTTGGGGAGTACCGTATCAATAAGGCGATAGATGCCATTGGCAGGATAGAGAACCTTGCCAACAAATCGGCGTATGACTACACACCGGAGCAGGTGGAAGCCATGTTCTCGGTTCTGGAATCCAAAGTTGCGGAAGTGAAAGCGAAGTTTACAGCCACAAAAGTGAAAGAAAACACAACGTTTTCTTTCGGGAAAAAGGCAGAATAGGAGGGATTGGCAATGGGAACAGCAGTTTTAAGCACAGGAGACAAGATTTTTAAATGCGATGAAAGAGATGGACATGGGCATACCGGGCCTGACGGCGCTTTCCGGCGTCCATGAAGATACACTGTTAGATATTCTGGCAGGTATCCGGGAACCGGATATAAGCACACTCTGCCGGATTGCGGATGCGCTCGACATCTGTGTACGTGAGCTGTGTCCGGATCAGGAACGGTATACGGTTCCGGTGGAGAAGAATACCCTTGCAAAGCTGATTGTGGTCAGCGAGATAAACGGCGTGGAGCTGGAGGCGCTGATAGCGTCCATTCTGGAAAAGGGCATTGAGGAAAACGGATTTTATGATTAAGGAGGGTGCAGATGGCTGAGGGATATCTTGTTTCAAAGAAATACCATGAAATCTCTGTCCTTGCCAGTGAAACCGCAAGGCAGGTGTCAAAAAAACGGGAAGGAATGGACAAAATACCTGACTACCGCCGCAAGGCTGTATAAATACCCGTTTGAGGATCAGATGCTCATCTATGCACAAAGACCGGATGCGAAAGCCTGCGCCCTTATGGATAAGGAATGCATCAGAGCATAAAATCCCTTTTTGTATCTCCATCGCTTTTTCCACAGCATCCAGGTTATCCAAAAAAGAGCCGGACAATGAATCCTCTCCATTATCCGGCTTCTCTGTTTCCTTATTATTCTGTTGTGATCCGCTGTTTAAAGGCTGTAGACCAGCTCCGTCAGTACGGTTTCCTCCGCCGAGTGCCTTATGGCGTTCATCTTCGCCACCCATTTCATCTGATCGGACGCTTTCAGTGCTTCGTCCACTCCCTCTGCTTTCGCCATCTGCTCCGTCAGGAAGTCCATCCGTTCCTCTGCCTGCTTCTGTATCTCCAGACAGTGCGCTTTCAGCCTGCCTTCCATCAGAAGTCCGCTGTATATCCCCCTCCGGTGTTCCTTCAGATAATTCTTCCGCATCAGACCGTACTTGGTCAGCGGCTCCTCCGACTCGCTGTCCGGCATCAGGTTGGGTATCAGATAATCCCCGTTCTTCTCGTATGTCAGTTCCATATGCGTTGCCCTCCGTTTCTATATGATTGGTATCTGTTTCTGTTTGTGGTTCGTTTTCGCTTTCACGCTTTAAAGCATTATAGCGTGGTTTTTCCGCTTTTGCAAGCACTTTTTCAGGATTTTTTTGAGGATTGTCA
>BLMJ01000048.1 GCA_011960625.1 Lachnospiraceae bacterium
TATGCGCTGGACTATGGACGGATCATTGTACTTGGATTTCCCTTTTCAATCATCTGTTCTGCTTTTGGAAGTCCGATCCGTGCTGACGGCAGACCGAAGATAAGCATGGCCGGTCTCCTGATCGGATGCGCTGCAAATATGATTCTTGACCCGGTTTTTATTTTTGTATGTGGGTGGGGCGTAAAAGGAGCTGCATGGGCAACGATACTGGGGCAGGTATTGAATGCGCTTTACTTTATTATCTGTTTGTTTCAATTTAAGACAATTAAAATAAAAAAAGAATATTTTATCCCGGATGTAAGGGTTGTGGGGAACATCGCTTCTCTTGGAACATCCAGCCTTATTTCACAGATTGCTTCGGTGTTCGTTATTGCAATTATGAATAATATGCTGGTAAAGTACGGGGCGGTTTCTAAATATGGAGCTGATATTCCATTGGCAGCGTTGGGTGTCACGATGAAGGTCAGCCAGTTGATTACCGGGCGGAATCTCCAGTTTCTTCCCTTTTTCACGAATTTTATTTAAAATTTCTTCTTCTCTCTTCATTTCTGCATCTCCTATTTCCAGTTCCGAATGTCAATATCACTTATGTAAGCTCCGACTCCAGCTTTTTGAGTGCCCGGCGGTATTTGGAGCGGACAGTGCTGTGGTTTTTATTCAGCAGCCGGGCGATTTCCTCCCCTTTGTAGCCGCCGAATACGGTAAGGGCTACGATCAGACGCTCCTCTTCCTCCAATCTTCCAAGAAGCTCTAAAAGCTCCGCCTGGGAAGTGAGGCTTGGCTCATAGAAGGGCTCAGGCGCTTCCTTTCGAATTCCCCAGCGGTTTCGTTTCTTTAAGCTTTTCTTACAGCGGTTTACCAGAATTCGGAAGATCCAGGGGCGGAAGGCTTCCTTGTCTTTTAATCCGTGAAAATGCTCATAGGCGGCCAGCGCTGTCTCCTGAACTGCATCCTCGGCATCCTGGGCATTGCCCATGTAATAATAAGCCAGGCGATACATGTCCTGATAAACTGCCTGGTACTGCTCCATAAAGCGTTCCATTTCCTCCCACCTCACTTGTTCTTGAAATGCATTTCTAATAATATAGAGTCTCTGAATTGTTGAAATGTT
>BLMJ01000049.1 GCA_011960625.1 Lachnospiraceae bacterium
GGAACTTGACAGATTCTGCAATATGAGGGGATTTCTGCATCGCGGACGGATTCTTGGCAAAGAGGAATGGGACAGGCTGGCGCTGGGAGGCGTGGGAGCATGAAGCGGGCGAAAATAGTATTGGGGCTTTGGCGGGAAGATTTAAAGAGCAAGCTGTGGATGATCGTGGCAGTCTGGTATCTGATGGGAATGCTCTGTCTGCTTTTTTCGGCGAAAATGACGATTCCGGAAGGGGAGGTGCGGAGTCTTTATGTGGGACCGGGGAACACTTCTTTCTTTGCAGTGATGATTCTGCTTGGGATTTTGATGGGCATAGGAGCTTTTCCCTATCTGCAGACGCAGCAAAAGGCAGACTTGTACCTTAGCCTGCCCTTTTCAAGAAGTCAGCTGTTTGCAGTGGGATATATGAATAATCTTTTGATTTTTAGTATTCCGACGGTGATATGCAGGCTTTTGTTTTTTCGTATTTCTCTTTCCATGGGCTATTGTAAGTATGAGGACAGTGTCCGGTCGGTGTGGGCAGGATGTCTGATTCTTGTGCTGGGATTTCTGCTTGTGATGAGCCTGTCCATGCTTGCTGCGCTTTGGACGAGGGGCAGCGCTTATGTGGCAGGTCTTACGGCGCTGCTTTTTTTAGGACCCGGGGCAGGGCTTGTGCTGGCGGAAAAGATGCTTGTGATGTTTGGATCTTCCTTCTATCGCTCGGAAATGTTGGAGCAGTTAAAAGGTTATCTGTCTCCTGTTTCCCTGCTTAAAAATGTAACGGGAATTGAAGAATATGCAGATGGCGCCGGCTGGGTGATGGAGGTACACCTGCCGTATCTGCTGTATCTGGCGGCAGCAGTCGTCTTTCTCTTTCTGCTCAATCTGTTCTTTTTCAGGATACGTCCTGCGGAACCTAAAAGGGGGGCATTTACTTTTCCTGTTGCGGAGTGGGTTGTGCGTTATGGCTGTGTGGCTCTTGGAGGAGTATGGTTTATAGATCTTCTGCAGGTTTTTTCCTTTGGCGTTTTTTCATGGGCGCCGATGATTGCTGGTGTCGTGATCAGTGTTCCGCTTATACATGGACTTGTCAATATTCTTATTGCCCGTGATGCGAAGAGATTTCTATCAGGCAAATGGCATTTATTAATAGAGGTGTTGCTGATGGTGGTCCTGATCGGCGGATTTTCCTTGTGGGGAAAATGGGAACGGCGGATTCCGGTAAAGGAGGATGTAGCTTTAATGGCGATTGCGCTGCCGGCTCTTCAAAGCGGAGATGACGGCGAGCAGGTTTTGCAGAACATGCAGCTTACGGGCGAATCGATGGAGGCAGCCTATGACTGGGTCAACAAAGATTATGGAGAAGAGTCGGCAGGCTAT
>BLMJ01000050.1 GCA_011960625.1 Lachnospiraceae bacterium
CTTTCCATCACATCCGGCGTCAGATCTTCTGATAACTTGAGCTTTGAAAGCTCTGACTCCTTGGCGCTGTCCTTGGTTGACTCGTCCGCAGAATATACCGTATGCATTCCCGCCGGGGCACTAAGGACTGCGGCGCAGATGGCTGCTAGGCAGACAGCAGCAGCTTTCTTGATCTTTTGTCTGTTCTTCAAGCTAATCCTCATACTCCTTTTCCTTAAAATATATACCCAATGGGCACACTGTAATGGGTGACCCAATAGGGCAGGTGGACTTCGTCCAATAAAGTATATTTTAAAACATTTTGAGGATATTCACAACAAAAATTTTTACATCAGCATATTGATCAGGAAACTGTCTCCCCCTTTCTGCGCTTCGTGTTGTTGTAATGGAAGGAAAACTAATCACGGCGATTACCGTTTTCCCAAGAAGGACAGACTATTCCCTTCCGTCATTTCCCGAATTGCTGCAGAATCCAGAGCTGCCCAAAGGCTGTGAGATTACGGCGCTGACTATGATTTTAAATTATTATGGCTACGAGGTTGACAAGAAGGAGATGTCGGATAAGTACCTGCCCAAAGCGCCTGAGAATCTCCGCTACGGAGCGGACGGAAGGCTTCTGGGAACCGATCTCAACCACTATTTTATCGGAGACCCGGCGGGAGACGGGCATGTATGCGGCACAGGGGCGATTGTGAATGCGGCTAACACCTATCTGGGAGAACAGGACAGCGCAAGAAGAGCAATTGACCAGAACGGTGCGTCGCCTGAGAAATTATACCAGCTTGTCTGCCAGGGAATACCTGTGATTGTGTGGGTGACGATTGACATGGCGGAACGTAGGCCGACCACAGGGTGGAATACTGAAGAGGGCGCCTATGTAGAGTGGAGCACCAATGACCATGCGGCAGTACTTGTAGGATACACGGAGAAGACGGTCAAAATATCAGATCCCTTAAAGGGCTTGGTGGAATATGACAAGGAAAGATTTGAGGCGTCCTATATATCACGTTCTAATCAATGTGTCATTCTTCAGTAGAAAGGAGAGAAGATGTCGCTTCAGTTTATATTTGGGCCGTCAGGCTCTGGGAAATCCTATGGCCTGTACCGGGAGATTGTGGAAGAAGCCGTCCGTTATCCGCAGCAGAACTATATAGTGCTGGTGCCGGAGCAGTTTACCATGCAGACGCAGAAGGATTTGGTCACGGCACATCCTAGGCGGGGAATCATGAATATTGACGTTCTAAGCTTCGGAAGGCTTGCTTACAGAGTATTCGAAGAAATCGGCGGCGAGATGCTTCCTGTGCTGGATGATGTGGGAAAGAACCTGGTTCTTAGAAAGATTGCAGGGGATTTGTGGGAATGAACGGATTCTATAATAACTTCTTCAAATAATAACGTTTATGTTCTGCAGGACAATCCTCCAGTACGCCAAACACCTCATACCCCTGACTCTCGTAAAATCCCCGTGCCTGAAAATCAAAGGTATCCAAATGGATAAGGCGGGCGCCCTTTTTGCGGGCCTTTGCCTCAACCTGTAAAAGCAGCTTCTTCCCAAGCCCGGTTCTCCTATATTGTTCTGAAACCCACAATGCATCCACATCTGCACAATCCCAACAATACATTCTGGCTATAATACCGCCTATGACCTTCCCGGACTCCGAAACTGCTTTTATACTCAAATCAATAAACATTTCTTCCTGTACCGCAGGAACACAGGCCAAATTATAGGCAACCAAACCGTCTATAATTGACTTCTTATCCTCTTCGCTGCATGGGTGAAGCTGATACATACGTCCGCCTCCTGTCTTTATTCCCTGTCCGTGCCTGCGTTTTGCAGTTTCCCGGCAAATTCATTGCTCAGGGTTATCTTTGCAATATAGAAGACGTCTCCTGTCATATATACAGTAAAGTCGTCTTCAATCTCCACCTGCAAATCCCCGCCCGGCATATGGACGATTACCTTGTTGTTGGTCATCCCCAGTTTGTAAGCGACTCCCGCCGCTGCACACGCGCCGGTTCCCGACGCAAGAGTGTAGCCCGCGCCCCTCTCATAGATCTCAATCGCCACATGCTCCTTGTCGACCACCTTCATAATCTGTGTATTCACACGGTTCGGGAAATATCTTGCCATCTCCGCATAGTCTCCAATCTTACACACCAATGGTTTTGAAATCTCCCGCATGGGAATGACACAGTGGGGGTTCCCGATGGATACACAGGTAACCGGATACAGCGTCCGTCCAAATACCATGTCTTCATTAATCACTTCCCGGCTCTCGCCTGTCACAGGGATATCGTCGCTTCGGAAGGATAACCGGCCCATGGACACCCTAAGGCGGCTTCCGTCCTCATTTAAGAAG
>BLMJ01000051.1 GCA_011960625.1 Lachnospiraceae bacterium
CCCATTCCATGAGCCGGCATTTATCAGAGTGGGAAATAGCAAAGTTTTTCTCCGGTATCGTTATGATACAGATGAGACGGATAGGTTGTAGACACACGTAAATTTAGAAGAGAGTTAAGGAGATATGAGAGAAAAATGAGCACGCCAATCTATTGGTTAGGAAATATCGAGGAAAACAGAATATGGATAAAACGGGAAGACCTGCTCCCATTTTCTTTTGGCGGAAACAAAGCAAGAAAGGCAGAACTATTTATGAGAGAAATCAAAAATGGCGGCTATGACTGTGTCGTTACATACGGCACAAGCAGTTCAAACCACTGTCGTGTTATCAGCAACCTGTGTGTTTCCCACGGTCTGCCGTGTTACGTCATATCTCCGTCAGAGAAATCAGACCCGACATACAACAGCGTAATGACAGCGCTGTTTAAAGCTCAAACCACCACAGTGCCCGCACAAGAGGTTCATGATACCATAGAAAATAAGATGAGAGAACTTGAAAAATCTGGATACAGGCCTTACTTCATCGAAGGAGGCGGGCATGGAAAGCTGGGCACAGAAGCCTATGTCCAGTGTTATGAGGAGATTAAGGAGTACGAGATAGAAAAGGGAATCCGCTTTGATTACATCTTTCTCGCGTCCGGTACAGGAACCACACAGGCAGGGCTAGTCTGCGGGCAGTTAGCCGACGGCGCAAAACGGCAGGTAATAGGTATCAGTATAGCCCGACGGAATCCCAGAGGACGGGAGGTTGTGCTGGATTGCGTAAGGTCATATTTTGCGGCGTTGGGTCAAAGAATCTCAGAAAAAAGGCTTCAGGAGGCCGTCGTGTTCATAGATGACTATATCAATGGCGGATACGGCTTAGACAGTGTAAAAATCAGAGAAACCATAGAGTGGGTCCTAAAGACATATGGGATTCCCTTGGATGCCACCTATACGGGAAAATCCTTCTATGGAATGACAGAATATATCAGGCAGAGGTGCGTCAGAGACAGGAACATTTTGTTCCTCCATACGGGCGGTACGCCGTTATTTTTTGATGCATTAAAAAATGCAGAGAGGTATAGAAGAGAGGGCGTCATATGAATATCTTGATTTTAAGCGTAGGCACCAGAGACAAAGTTGTACAGTATTTCAAAAAAGCCTTTGACGGCGAAGGAGTGGTTGTTGCTTCGGACTGCAGTGAATTGGCTCCGGCCATATACGAGGCAGACAAGTATTATATTGTGCCCAAGATTACGGATAAGAGATATCTTGAAGTGATATTTCAGATATGCAGGGATGAGAACATAGACGGCATTTTAAGCCTCATCGACCCAGAGCTTAGCCTGCTGGCACGTCATAGACAGGAATTTGAGGCTCTTGGGGTTACGGTGGTTGGAAGCAGCTACGAACTCTGTGAAATGTCCCTGGATAAATATCAGATGTACCGATGGCTGTTAAGCCGCCAATACCATTGCGCTCAATCCTGGATGGACAAAAATAAGTTCTATCAGGCAGTGGCAGACGGCAGCGCCAAGTATCCTGTTTTTGTCAAACCGGCCCGCGGCTCTGCCTCCATCAGCATATCTGAAGCAAAAGATAAGGAGACGGTGGAGCTGCTTATGGCACATAAGAATAATCTGCTCATTCAGGAATACCTGCATGGCACAGAAATCGGTGCAGACGTATATATTGACCTGATATCAGGGGAAGTAGTTTCAATTTTCACGAAGCGCAAGCTTAAGATGCGCGCCGGAGAGACGGACAAGGCGGTAAGCTTCAAAGAACCCCGCCTGTTCGAGCTCATCGATCGTTTTGTAAAAGAGGCAGGGTACAGGGGACAAATTGACATAGATATCTTTGAGATTGACGGCCAGTATTACATATCTGAGGTAAACCCCCGTTTTGGGGGAGGGTATCCTCATGCGTATGAATGTGGCGTAGACCACATGAAGCTGGTGCTGAACAACCTGCGCGGTATTGCCAACGTCAGAAAAATCGGTGCATACGATGAAGAGATTTACATGATGAAGTACAACGAGGTATGCGTGAGAAAAAAAGGCGAAGATATCTCAGAGGAAAAAAGAGTATGAAAATCCTGTACATCACCACAATCGGAAAAACAATGCACTTTTTTAAGTCATTCATACAGGAGCTTGTAAGGGAAGGACATACCGTTGACATAGCGGCCAATGAAATGTGTCTATAATGGTCTTGCT
>BLMJ01000052.1 GCA_011960625.1 Lachnospiraceae bacterium
GGATAAGGCCAAGGGTGAGAAGCTTTTTTCGACGGTGATTGACCGGGCAAAGCTTAATGGAAAAGGGTTCGGAAAAGAAGGAAATACAATGGTGCATCTTGAGCTTAGCGGTAAGGAGGATGCGGCGACCGGAAAGGAGAAGGATCTAGGCGAGTGGGCCTTTCCTCTTACATATCAGGAAACAGGACAGAACGGAAAGTTCTCGCTGGTACTTGACGGCATGATGTCGGCAGAGTTGCTGGAGAGCCTTAAGGCAGATGGATCACAAAGCTTGGGAGTTGGAGATGACGAGCTGGCGCTGCTTAGG
Source organism: Lachnospiraceae bacterium (assembly GCA_011960625.1). GTDB lineage: Bacteria > Bacillota > Clostridia > Lachnospirales > Lachnospiraceae > Sporofaciens. The sequence continues at coordinate 308 of BLMJ01000052.1, forward strand.
GAGTACAGCACAAGTATTACGAGATACGCTAAGCTTTCAAAGCCAGGAAGCGAGATATCAGAGTTGGCACAACTGGCACAGCCTCAGGATATCTGTGCGGAGATTGAGGTACAGCCGACCTATCAGAATATGGAATTGGATGCTAGGGAATACCATGCCAGCAGCCCTGTGACCTCGAATGTAGAGAATACCATGTTTGCCAGTGTGACGAAGGAGGACGAAGACCGGATTGAGGCAAAGATAACCCGGTTTCGCCATCTATCCAATATCAGATATTGTGAAAAAGAGGCAGTGTTCAGGCTGGAGGGTCGGAATATGGACTGGACGGCGGCCGGAACAGGACTTTTTGATTTGGGGGAGAAAACCACAGCGGACATGGAAGCACCCGGCAAAAAATCGCTGCAGACCATACGGTGGAAACCTGTGAAAAACCAGGAGGAAGATTTGGCAGAGGATTTTCCATCCATAGGGACGTTGGCCAAAGGGCAGACGCTAAAGGGAAACGGTTCAGGCACGTTGGTGTCTAATTTACATCTGGGCGCGGCTTCCATGCCGGGAGACGGCACAATTGGAAAGATTTATAAAGAAGCAGGTCAGAAGAAGCCTTACACAGAATATCTTGGTCTTTTTTGTGAGATTTCGGGAACCGTAAGTAACCTGACCTTGAAAGATCCGGTTTTAAGTTTAGACGATACTGGTCAAGATGGAGGAAAATTCCAACATTTAGCGGGCGTGGGAATACTCTGCGGCAGAAGTGAGGGAGCTCTTACAGACATCTCGGTTCAGTGGACGAAAAAGGAACAAAAGACGGTGGAAGTAATGCTTGCCGATCGGAACGACACAGGTGAGGCCGGCAGAGGAAATGTTTGTGGTATCGGCGGTATCGTGGGGATTCTTGGGAAGAAAGAAGCGGACGGGTCGCTGACAGCTCTGACAGCTGACACGTTTACGCCGAAGATTAGCGGCCTTACGATGAATGGTTCCATAAGCGGAAGGCTTCCGAAGCCAAACGCTGTCATTGCCGGAGGGAATGTAGAGGAAGAGGCAGGGCAGTATCAATATGGGATTGGAGGCATTTTTGGATATGCCCATATAGGCGGCGACGTGAAGGTAGAGGCATGTGAGAATCATGCGGATGTGACAGGGAATCTCTTCACAGGCGGAATCGGCGGACATTTGAATGGTAGTTATCTGTCTTCTAGCTCTTTTAAGGCTCAATCTGGCAGCGTTGTATCTGACATGAAAGACTGCAGCAACGATGGACTGATACTCTGCAATTCAGACATTAATCAGCCTCAGGAGATGGAAGGGCGGTATTTTGGAGGAATTATAGGATATGGGAAAAATTCCTTGCTTGAGACTTCTTACAGTGCGTCTGGCCGTTTTGGTAATAACCGCTATGATATCAGTAAGAAGGATGAAATGCTCTTGGGACAGTATGTGGGCGGTATTATCGGCTACGGGAGCGCCAGTCAGATTGTAGGGTGCAGTACGAAGAAAGGCGGCTATATCTTAGGTTCTGATTATGTCGGAGGAATTGCAGGAGGATTTTCTAACGATCTGAAGCATGCGATTAAAGGAACGGAAGCGGTTTCTGTGACTGTCAATGCCTGCTATGTAATCGGAAATAACTATGTAGGCGGAATTGTCGGAAAAAATGACGGAGAACAAGGAGCAGCTTCTACCATATTAAATTGCGTGAATCAGGGAGTGGCAGCCGGGTATGGACGCTATATCGGGGGAATCGTTGGATATAATGGCCAGTACGGAATTATGGAAGACTGCGCAAGCTATCTGTCCGACTATGACCAGTCTATTTACCGCATGGTAACGAAGACTTGGCAGGCAGACACGGGAGATTGCGTGGGTGGAATGGCCGGCTACAATGACGGAAACATTTCTTTTAGTGATGCTGGAAACATAACTGTGAAGTCTGTTGCCAGTCTGGTGGTTGGCAGACATTTCGTAGGCGGTATGATTGGTTTCAACGATATTCATGGGAATTTGGGCGAAGACTTGAATGAGAATTATACCCTGATTGGAGGACGAATTTATGGCAGTGGAAATGCTGTGGGCGGCTGTATCGGATTAAACGCATCGGCTGGACTTCTTCTCAGGGAGTTGGAGGTGAAGCCAACCAGCGTCACAGGCTCTTACTATGTGGGAGGGTGTATCGGCGCAAATGTGGTAGATATGATTGACCATACCTCAGGGACGGCGTCCACAGAGGCGGATATTCGAATGGACGGCCTCCGGACAAATAACCGGCTTGGAAGTATCACGGGAGACGCATTTGTGGGCGGCGTGATTGGATATCATAGATCTTATAGTCAGCAGCAATTAGGAGGACGCTCTATAAGGGATTATCTGTTGGCTGCCGTCAGCGACTCTGAAGAGGCGGGGACGCTTTCCACAATACTTCCAGGGTTAAGTGAGAGTGGTTATGAAAAAAATATTCCCACCGAGGTGCTTGCGTCCGAAAATCCCTACTGCCTGACCGTTGCTTTGGAAGGAAATACGAACAATAACGTACCCATTAAGTCTTACATCTATACAGGCGGCGTAATCGGCTATTGCGAGAAGAACAGCCGGTTAGTCATGGAAAATTGTAAAAATACAGGAAATATTACGAAGTCCACTAAGAATGACAGTGGTTTGGCAGAAGGCGTTTCTCTTGAGGCTTACCTGGAATATGAGGGGATGGCTTTGGCAGCGGCTTCTCTGGAAAAGGATGAGAGGGTGTCCATGGTAGGTGGAATTATCAGCGCTAATCAGGAAAATCAGGTCATCGATCACTGCTCCAACTCAGGAAGTATGAATGGTTTTATCGGGCTTGGGGGAATCGTAAGTTTCAATGCAGGCGGTATCTTTAACTGTGAACTTGCCGACAACTTCGGTAATGTTGGACTCGACTATATTGGAGGAATTGCCGGGCTCAATGTGAGGTCGGACAGCGCCTCAGAAAAAGATTATGCGGATGTAAACGGAAAAGTGAGGAGATATACCTCTGGAACGATTGCAGGCTGCAGTACCAGAGCGGGAAGAAATATTGCCGGAAATAGTTATGTGGGCGGTATCGTGGGATATAATATGCGCGGCGGCAGCGTTAAGGATAATCAGAGCGGGGCAAATGTCACCGCGGCAGGAGATTATGCCGGAGGAATTGCCGGATACAACAGCGGGAAGATACAGGCGGCAGAGGATACAGGCACAAGCAGCCGAGGCGTCTCTGGTACAGGAGGCGAAGGAATCGGTGGTATCGCGGGTGTGAATCAGGGAGAAGTGGTAGTAGTCGCTCGCTCAGCCTCAGAAGAAGGCGAAGTAGTTGCCGTAAATTCTCGGGTGAATATTACAGGACGCAAAAAAGTAGGCGGTATCGTTGGTATTAATTCAGGCAGTATCCAATCTGTGGACGAAAGCGGGAAACCTGTAGGTTATCTTGTGTGCAAGGCGGGGAGCATACGTGCGCTGGACGGATATGCCGGAGGAATTGCCGGAGAAGCGAAAGGCAATATTCGAAGGGCTAAAAATCAAAGCAGAGAGGTGGCGGCAAGTCATGGTCCGGCTGGCGGTATTGTCGCAGTTAACAAAGCCGGCGTTAGCTTGGAGGAATGTCAGAACCAAGGCAATGTAAGGAGTGATCAAGGATATGCCGGAGGAATCGCGGCAGAGAATTACGGGACGATTAGAAGCTGCTCAGTAGGAGAAAGCGAAAAGGCTTCGAAAACTATGGAGATTATAAGTCGGGGCATCGAAGAAATCGGGGCAGTAAGTGCTGTGAACCATGAAGGCGCAGTGATTCAGTATAGTACCCTTTATGAAAACGTCACATTAGACGGAGAGGCGACGGTTGCCGGAGGGATCGCCGGAGTGAACCGAGGAATGATTGGCCAAGAGTCAGCGGGCGGTTTCGGTATTGGAGCAGAAGAAATTACGAGTATGCCTCAGATAAAGCTAAGTTCCGGAAAGTTGACCGTTGGAAGCGTGGCGGGCAGAAATGAAGCAGGAGGGAAGATTTCAGGCATCAGAGTCCTTGGGGTGAGGCATGAGGGATTTCATAATTATAGACAGCTGGGAGGAATCACCGGAGAAAATCAGAAGGGTTCTGCGGTGTCGAACTGTGTATTTTCAGGCGGGACGATGAAAGAGGCCAAAGACAGCAGTGCGCCGGGAAACAGTTATGGCGGAATTGCCGGCAATAATTTTGGAAGGCTTGAAAACTGCAAAGTTGAGGATTTTACCTGTAGTATTACGGGAATCTATACGGCCACAAGCACCAGTCAGGCAGAAGAAAAAGAAGCTCTGTCTTCCCATGTGGGTGGGATTGTTGGAAAGAATGGAGGAGCAGGTAAGGGTACGGCTTCCGGTGAGATTATAGGCTGTGTGATCGGCGGAACCAGTAACTCCATTCAGGCAGGCAGCGGCATGGCAGGTGGAATCGCCGGTTATAATGGGGGAACCATTGAGCTGTCCGGTGACGAGACGGCAACAGGGCTCATGTTTACACAGACCACCACCTCTGGCAGAGTCGAGAATATACAGGAATTGGTAGATGCTGCTAAGGCTTCAAATATTTCGGCGGATTCTCGGTATGTGGAGTGGAATGGTGGAAATAATGTTTCTATAGAAACTTTAAAGTTTTCTGGAACGCAAACAACGGTAAATAAGGGAAGAGAATTGTCACTTATTATGTCAACCAATGGGAATGTAGGCGGAATCACTGCCTACAATACGGGAAAGGTGGATTACTGTGCGACCGGAGACTGGTATCTGAATAATAAATCCAATGCTATTGGAGTAGGAACCGGAGGAATTATCGGTATGAATGAATCCGGACAGGATTTATCCTTCCTTCTTAACCAGGCTTTCGTAGGGCGTGAGCTTGGAACCGGCGCTACAGACCGATTTGCCGGAGGCATCATTGGAAATCAGAATAATACGACATACAGTGGTTGGAAACTTGAGAACAGTGTCAACTATGGATACGTTTACTGCCTGAGAACCCACTACTCAGGGGGAATCTTAGGACAGTGGACCGGAACCGGAGGCACGATAGAAAATTGTCAGAACTATGGCAATTTGCAGACTACCTATCAGCAAGGATGGTTAGGCGCGGCAGGCGGCATAGTAGCGCAGCTCTACCATGCCTATGAGAATAACGAATACAATATTATCAGTTGCAAAAATTTTGGAAATATTTACGGAAGAACAGGAAAAAGCAGCGCCAACTGTGCCAATGACAGCGCTGGAATCCTGGGAAATATCACGGCTTATAAAACAGGTGATGCACGGAACGGACAGCAGTATACGATTCAGGTGTTGGATTGTGTCAACGGGCCGGGGGTTGAGGTGTATTCCTCTTCCATGGCTTCCGGTGTTGTGGGATTCTTCTCCTGCTCAGACGGGCCGGATTACAATCCCATTGTAAGCTCTACAGGAAATATTAATCTTCGGATTGAGAGATGTCGGAATTATGCGTCTGTATTGAATGGGATTCAATTTGTGGGGGGTATTTTGGGGGAGCGTTACGGCGCTGTGGGTTCCCAAAACACAATTCTTCGGGACTGCTATTCCGTAGATATTGCCGGCTATAACAAGGCTAATTATCCTATAGTCTCTTATGTAAATAATGCTAATAGCAGCAATGTAGGGAAGATTCAAGCCAAAGATAATTACTATCTGAACGGAAGGTCGGGCAGCAACAGCTACCTGTTTAATAATGGCAGACAGAATACAGTGCCTGCTATCTCCGATAATTTAAAGAGGGCGTCAACGAACGTGCTCTACTATATCACAAAGGATGGAAGGCAGTATTATGCATATCTGGAAGTTGGAAAAACAGTTTCCGTAAACAAGCTTAAGATTCAGGAAGACGGAACAATCTACGACGAAAGAAATCAGTCGGTGGGACGTGTTCTGTTTGAGATTGACGGGACGGCAGATGGAACCCAATATAATGGAATTGACAAGGTAGTAAATGGGGGCAGTAATTTTGATACCCATGTGAGAAATTCCTTCTATATAAAAGAGACGGGAGGAAATATGTCTCAAATGCCAAAACCGGAGAGTGTGGCCCTTCGTTTAGATGGAAGCAAGCTGCACATACTGGTAACTCCTGCAGCAAAAACAGACCCATTTAAATATAGTGGAGCATTATATAGGGTTGGGGAGGATGGAATCGAGACGCTGCTTAAGGATGGAATCGAATTTTTCTCAGAGGAATATGATTTGGAACTTGAAGCGTCGGAAATCCAAAAAGGCGGTATGTTGAGGATAAAACTTCGGGCGTACAGCATGGATTCCAGAGTTTTGCCTTCAGAAGAGGTGATTGGAGATGTGTCTCTTGGCAGGATACTTCCAGAGCCGGAGATTCGCATTGAACTTACGTCTAAAGCCAACGGAGCGGCTGGTTATGAATACCGTTTTCAGTTGGTAAATGCAGAAGAATACAAAGATGAAAAGAACTACCGGATTGCTGTGAAATTTATGGATAATCCGGCTGCCATTCAAACCGTACCAGACGCTAACGGGTATCTGATACCGGAAGGAAACGGTCAGTTGACCTTTACGCAGGAATTACAGCAATTATTGATTCAGGCAGTATCCGGAAATGATGAGGTCATGGACTCTAAGAAAGTTCCGATTCCGGCATATTTGCCGAGATATCAACCGTCGATTGGCTTGTTGGATAGGAATCAGCGGCCAAGAGTGACCTGTACCGTATCGGGAGATTCTATGACAAATCTGGGAATTACGGTGACTTTGGATACGTCGTCGTCAGGCAACGTGACAACGCCTCCGGTTTATCGGGCAGAGTTACTTGGAACTTGGGGGGATGGAAAGGATGAAAAGGAAAAAAATGCAGTACTTGCCAGCCAGGATATATTGACGGCGCCAAACGGTAAGGCTGTGGTGAATTTCCAGCTGCCAGAGTATATTTCCGAAGCAAAGGATTTGAAGGTCAGGGTATGGTATGCCCAATCTGGTTTGGGTCCGGTCTACACATACGGTCCGGCGCAGGAAGGGGAAGCGAATATTTATACGGTCAAGGGTGTGGAGACGCAGATAGTGGACGGCATGGAAGTAAAGGTTCCTATATGGGAGTATGGAAAAAGCCCGGTATTGGAGGAATCAGCCTATTTCTCAGAATATAGATGGACATCAGGGAAGTTGTTTGAATGGATTACCCCGCCGCCTCATTTGATGGAGGAAACGCAGCTTACCCCAGAGTATGACGAGGAACACCAATTACAGTATACGTTTTTGTGGGATCAAGGAGACGGCGAGTACCAGAGCGGAAACCGGTATGTGGTGTCCTTGGCCGGAATCAGTGGGGAAAACAAGGTATCGATTGTGAATGAGAAAGAGATATCTGAAAATCAACTGACGGAAGAGGCGGAAAATTGGACTTACGACTATGTAGAGCTTACTGTAACCCGGAAGGGAGACACAGACAGTACGCCGCAAACCATCGGATTGACTTCAACCAAGCGTTATCAGGTGAAACAGCGTCTAAGGAGGCCGGAGCAGCCGTCTGTGGTGAACTACAACGCCGACGAATTATTCTATATGGCAGAATGGACGCCTATTAAGACGGACGGCGTGCGGGATGAGACTGGGTGTGTAGCCTATGCAATCTATTTGCGGCCTTATGAGGAAAAGGACGGGGTTCTGACAATAGGGGAGCCTGTGCTTTTGAACCCGGACGATCCGGTGTTCGTAGACGGCAGCGTTGATATTTACCAAAAAGAGTTGAATCTGGAGGAATATGCGGGGCAGAGGGTGCTAATTTACATTGTGGCCCAGGCTGCGCAGGACAGCGCCCAGTATGTCAACAGTGTCGAGGGAATTACCTATGAACTGACCATACCCCAGCGGATTCGCAAGCCGGAGGTAACTTGGGAAATGGGTTGGGTATATGACGCCCAAAATCCGGTTTCCGTGGAGGAGTTTCAGGCGGAGGATGAGTTGAAGGATGGAAAGCTGACGGTAAAGATTACACCGGATCAGGACAGTATTCCCACAGGCGACAGCAGCTATTTGTTCAAAGGATATGTATTTGAAAGTATGGAAATGGCAGAGGCAGCTAAGGCGGAGATTGAGGCCGGAAAGGTGACAGGGGTAGCCGGATTGTTGGCAACTTACCCTGCATCGGAGGGCGAAGCGCTGACGCCGATTGCCATGGAAGCGGGCAGTGACAACACCTACAGCGGCACCCTGCGGGGCCTGTCGGCGCAGCATGCAGGGAAATGGATTCTGCTTTATACCAGAATATCCTCCGGAAACGGGCAGGTCAGCTCCACATGGACGGCCAGCGATATTGTCCGTCTTCCCTATGTGAGACTCGACCAGCCGGAAGTAACTGTTGACAATCAAGAAAGGGAGATTACTCTGGAAGCCGGATCGAATCCAGATCTCCTTGGAACAGAAAATTGGAAATCCAACCAGATTGCGCTGCACTGGAATCAGGTAGCGTGGGCGGATTCCTACTATATTACATTGAAACCAAGGACGCTGAATCCAGATATAGACAGAACAGAGGTGTCCGAAGAGCAGACCTACCGGATTGTGGAAGAAATGGATGAAACGGACGAGACGGCTGCGGCTATGGGAAATCAGAAAGTGACTGTTTACCGTAAGACCATAGTATTTGACGAGCAGCTAGGTAAGGATGTGGAAATCTGGGAGCCTGTGGAGGGTGAAAAGGACCAAAAACTGATATTTGAGCTGAATGATTATTGGGTGAAGGATGAGAATGGGGTATACACAGAGGCAGAGATTCCTTATGCCTACAAGGTGAAGCTGAATGCCAGCCTGGAAGTAGAGTGGGATGAGGAGCTTGGTCTTCAATATACGCTGATTCTGCCAGATGCCGAGAGCCTGACTACAATTAACGGTACGGCTCTATCTGATATTGGGCTTAAGATTACGGAGAAAGTCTTACTATCCTCAGATGTGACAGTAAATGCGCCGGATGGTTCAAGCCAAAGTGAGGCTTATACAAATTCAGGAGATTTTGAAGTATTATTTTAGTTTCTATAATTGCAGAAAGAGAGGGCGATATGATACAGCAGGATAGAAAATTAAATTCCAGGAAGGGACCAGGATGGAAAAATGGTTCTACACTTGTTGTGGTAGTCTGCGTATCTGCCTTTTTGATGGCATTCGCCCTCGCCATGCTTTATACGGCAGGATTGCTTCTGTCTCGCGCCAACCGGCGTTTAGAGCAGGAGCGCAGCTACCAGCTTGCTCAGAGTTTTGCCCAGGTGCTGGACCAAGAACTGAAGGCAGATTACGATAAGCCGGAAAATGCACCTGAGAAGAGTTTTTACCGTTATGTGTACAATTTTCTTGAAGGCAGATATGGGGAATACGATCCCGACCATCCGGACGAAACTATTTTTCATTATACGGCTGCTCTGCCGGAGGGTGTGAATACAGAGAAATACGGAACGGTCAAGGTGGTCATGTACAAGGAGGCGAATCAGGACCAGGATGTGGATATGTCTGGTGAACTGCTCAAAGACCAGAGTGTGGATGATATCTTAAACAACAGGATCGCCCGCTATATCTTTACTGTGGAGGTGACCGCGGATATAGACGGCGTTTCCTATAGTTACAGTACCGTATATCGGCAGATGGCCACCTATGAAGTGAAGTTTAAGCATGACGGCAAGAATATCGTCTGGGACGGTAGCTGGCATGAGTATCTGTCAAGCCCGGAATATATTGTGGATTGGGATAAGGGAAATATCAAGTATGAATATCAGTCTGATAAGATTATGCATTGTGATTTTGCTAATGCTCATGAATAATTTAGAAGGGAGTAAGGAGAGATGCACAAAATTCAATCCCGGACAGGTGAGTCCCTTGTAGAGGTGATGGTTAGCGCTGTAATCTTTTTGATGATGATGGCGATACTGCAGGGCTCAATCTCATTTTGTACTATTGCACAGCAAAAGTGTCAGCAGATTCGGGATATAAATGAAGAGATTTGCCGGAATCTGCAGACAGCTCCGTACATTCCAGGGGGAGAAAATAAGGATTATCTATTCAAAGCAACGACGGCGGACGGCGAACAGCCGGGGGAAGAAGCGGCTGTGTTATTCAGCATAGAAGCGGAGATGGGGACGAAAGAAATCACCTATACGGACCCAGACGGCACATCAAGGACTACAACGTTTTACATCTTTGGTTCGTCTGGTGCAGATGACACAGGAGAAGCCGGAAACGACGAAGCCGCAGAAGATACAAGTAAAGAGGCAGCAGACAGTTCGGGAGGTGATACCCCGTGAGGGGCTTACAAAGGCTTAGAAAGAGCCGTAAGTCTGGCATGAGCCTGGTAGAAATGGTCGTTACACTATTAATATTTGGCATAATGATGACAATGATGGTGGGAGTCTTAAGCCCTGCCGCAAAGATATTTATCCGAATACAGAAGCTGCAGTATGCCCAGATTATCCTGGATAATACTATACAGGAGCTTCGTGGAATGACAAGAGACGCCACCGGTCATGTGAAGATTTACGAGAAATGCGGTTCAAATGACGGACTTGCGGATCAAACGGGCAGAGACTTCGGGCAGGGCTTGGAATTTGTCAATGAGGACGGTTATGTGGTGCTTATTTCCACGGAAGGCTGCCCCAGCACAGGAATATACAGAGGAAGCCAGTTACTCAGTACGGTGAATCTTGGAGACGTTCCGGCTGGAAGGCTATTTGCCAGATATTATGTGCGGGAAAAGGATGAAAAATATCATTACGAGGATGCCTCCGGTCAGCCCATTGCCAGAGCCGTAAGCAGTATATTTACAGATGGATATTATATGGGAAATTATCTCGAGATAATCTTTTCCTACCCGCCTTTAGCTGCACCGGATGAAGTTGTCGACTATCTAGAGGCAGAAGTGCGGATCTATGGTGATGAACAGAGAAGTGAACTGGTGGTAAAGGAATCGGTGGTCTTGGACTTACGTTACGAGGTAAAACGCCAGGATGGTATAACGGCTAATAGGATGACGCCTTGACATAAACATGAAGATAAATCCATCTTGCAGCGTAATCTCATATAGGAAATTGAGATGAAGTGAAAGGTGTGTATTTATAAATGTAACTATTAACTAACAAGACTCAGAAAAAAGAGAAGGAGAATGAAGAAAATGATGAGGAATTTGAAGAAAAACAGGAAAAAAGGTTTTACCCTTGTGGAACTAATTGTGGTATTGGTCATATTGGCGATATTGGCCGCGCTGTTGATTCCGGCTTTGACGGGGTATATTGATAAGGCGAAGGAGAAGCAGGTCATTGCAGAGACTAGACAGGCAGTTATGGCGGCACAGACGTTGGTTGATGAGAAGTATGCTAATAAGGACAAAGGTGAGGATATAACTGTGAGTGCTACAGGTGATGTTAAATATACTGACATTCAAACATTGGGTGAGGTAAAAGGAACGATAAGTGATGTTGACGTTACTGAGGGAGTTGTGACGACTTTGAAATACGCGAATAAAGGTAAGACTTGTACATATACCTCCGCACCAGCTAGTGGTGATGAACAGTATGAAATCCAATAGCTAAACCGTTAATAGTTTGGAATTAATTTTTTAGTAAACCGGCAGTTCGGGGTGGTCTTTCCCCAAGCGTGATATGAAAGGCCATCCTTAGCGGAGGCGAAAACTACTGCTTACGAAAGCTTAGGAACGAAGGAGCTCCTGAGTTACCTTGTGTGACGACACATTTACTTTCAGACAAATGACTTATCGCAGTTAATAGTTTGTTCGGCGGAGTGTTGTCCGGTTGCGCTTGGGGATAGGGACGACCCAAACTGCCGTCTCTCTAGCTTAAAAAAATACTTTACAAAAAATAAAAAGGGATCTCACCATGCAAAACCTTATAATTACCCCTACAACAGAAAACGCCCCTCGCCCCCGCAAATGGCTTACGCTTACCCTAACCATCCTCATGCTCAGCCTTACAATCATAGTAGCCGCAATCCCCGGTACACTTTACATCATGCGCCGGGCAGACGCTCAAGTCGCACTAGGCAACGCCAAATCTCTGCGAATGGCATTAGATGCGGCTGCTACAGAGTGCTATGGTTCCGGTAAAACTTTCTGTGACACTTCCGTTTTAGGAGGTGTCACAGAAGAAGTTTGGCGGCAGGTAATTACCGACAGCAAAATACCCGGCGATTTTTGGATACTGCAGATGGATGAAAGCGGTTACGAGGTACAGCGTTTCTATTATCAAGAAGGCGATTTTTCAGTAACCTTCTGCAGGGAGCCGGTTTCCTATGAGGTTTTCTATCAACAGAATTTTATCCAGACAAAAGAGCGCTGATATACGAGTGATGTCGATTGGACAAGGGGGGAGCGTTGTGCAATCGGGCATATTGGACTATTATCTGGGTACATGATAAAATACTTACAATCTATCAGTCAGAAGAGGGGAAGATAAGTAATGATAACAGTTCTAATCGGAATACTATACCTGTTCCGTTTTATATTCGGGGCATGTATTTTCAGTTTTTTAACAGTTGTAATCTTTCGCCTCCCTAAAGGGGAGGAACTTGTATATGGCCGCAGCCATTGCCCAGGTTGCGGCAGAGTGTTGGGAGCAGGAGAATTAATTCCCTGCATCAGCTATCTTGTACAGGGCGGAAAATGTCTTGGCTGCGGAATGAAGATATCGGGGCAGTATTTCCTGGTAGAATGTCTGGGAGGTCTGGCATTTATTACCTGCAGCGCTTGTTTTGGCAGCGGTGAGTCAGGATTTTTGTCATTGAGAGGCTGGGTTGCATTTAGTTATATGGCAATCCTGACCGTCGTTGCATTTATAGATTGGAATACAAAGATCATATACGATCGTTTTCATATATTCATTGCATTGTTAGGAATAGCAGCAATTTGGTTATTCCCGGAGCATACAGTGGGTGAACGACTGATAGGAGCTGTAATCGTAGCAGTTCCAATGCTTATACTTGCATTATTGATTGACGGTGCATTTGGCGGCGGCGACATCAAACTGATGGCAGCCAGCGGGTGGCTGCTTGGCTGGCGTGCAATGATACCGGCTATATTTATCGGAATCATTACAGGCGGCATCTATTGCTCATGGATGTTGGCAAGAGGGAAAATGACACGGAAAACTCGGTTTGCCTTTGGGCCGTTTCTGGCAATCGGGCTTGCCGTCTCATATATTTATGGAGAACAGATACTTACATGGTATCTGTCGGTCTGGCAGATATAATGTAGGAATGGGTTTGTTAGAGAGAAAGGGGAGGTTTCATGCCGCAATTTCGTTATCTTGCGAAGAATATGAATGGAAAGAACCTGCGGGGGACAATGGATGCCGCAGGCGAAGGCGCGCTGCAGCAACAGTTAAAAGAGCAGGGATTATTTCTGGTGGAGGCAAAGGATGTAACGGCATCAAAGAGCGTCCGAAAGTTTTCATCCAAGCTGCTTTCTGAGTTTTGTAAAGAGTTATCGACGCTCCTTGCGTCTGGAATCAGTATTGTCCGAGCCTTGGAGATTATTGCCGAAGAGGAAGGCTTGCCTGCATATGCCAGAGGGGTGTATCTGTCTGTCCTTGCTGATCTTAGAAAAGGCACCAGCCTGGCGGAGGCAATGGAGACGAAAAAGTGTTTTCCAGAGCTGATGCTGGGGATGATTCGATCTGGCGAGGGGAGCGGCAATATCGACGCTGTGATGGAACGACTATCTTTGCACTATGAGCGGGAAAATCGCCTGAAAAATCAGGTAAGGTCAGCAATGACTTATCCAGTCGTACTACTAGTGATGTGCGTGGCAGTGGTTATTCTGATCGTAACCTTTATTTTGCCCCAGTTTGACGAATTATTTTCACAGATGGAAAGCCTTCCTGCTGTGACAGAGTGGCTGATGGCAGCGTCGGATTTTCTTATACATCAGTGGTATATTGCACTGTTTGTCATATTTGTATTGGCAGTGGCAGTAAGGATTATTTTGAAAATACATAAAATCCGCAGAGTCATCGACTATATGAAGGTTCATATGCCTGTGATTGGCAGATTAAATAGGATTATTTATACAGCGCGGTTTGCTCGAACTTTAAGCAGCCTGTATTCCAGCGGTATGCCGATTGTGGCGGCATTGCAGACCGCAAGTAAGACCATAGGAAACATATATGTGGAGGAACAGTTCGAGAATGTGGTGGTTACGGTGCGAAGCGGCGTTCCACTGTCTCAAACGCTTCGGGAGGTGGATGGTCTTGTGCGTAAACTGGCCAGTACCATACTGATTGGTGAGGAAAGCGGCCGTTTGGATTCCATGCTGGACTCTATTGCCATGACCATGGAGGAGGAAGCAGAGGCGGCCACGAAGCGTATGATGACTTTACTTGAGCCAGTGCTCATCTGCCTTATGGCCATAGTTGTAGGATTTATCATCATAGCAGTAATGCTTCCAATTTATGAGTCATATGGGGCAATCGAAGGAGCTGCATAGTACGAAATGCATTTTAGGAAAGAAGAGGAGAAAAAATGAGTCAGACTGTCATAGTATTTCAGGAAGATTGTATATTGACGGCGGCAGGCAGGGAAGGGAAATATCCGGCAATCACAGAAGTAGAGCGATTCGATCTGCAGGGGCAGGGAGACTCGTTTGACAGGTGGCGCCAGGCTTTGGAGAGGCTGGCGGCAAAGCAGAAGCCTGATCAGGTGCGGCTTGTGCTGCCTGCAGGATTAAGCGTGACCCGAGTACTGCAGCTTCCCGACAGCAGGGGAAAACAGTTGTCGGAAATGGCGGAACGGGAGGTACGGGAGAATTTCCGTAATGAGATTACGGACTACTGTGTTGTCCGCCGAGAGAAGAAAATCGGTGTGGATATCTGCGCAGGCGGTGCGGAGCAGGGGAATCTCAATGGCTTCCTGCGCATTTGCAGAGAAACAGGGCTCCGTGTTAATGGTATCACAGTCCCTCTTGAAGGGTATTTAAAGCTCATGCAATATCTGGAACATTTTCAGGAGCGGACAGCCATATACCTTTTCTTTGAGGCAGGGAGTATGACCAGCATTCTTTGCCAGAAAGGGCAGTATCTTTATTCCAGCCGGACACGTCTGTTCAGTGAGCCGGGAACGCTGGATTTTGGTACAGAGATTGTAAGGAGTATTTCTGGTATTATCCAGTTTTATGCAGGGCGCAGTCAGGAGGATCCGATTACAGAGGTATGTTATGGGGGATGTCCGGACGAGGATTTTGAGGTAAGTGTGGAAGGAATCCAAAATCTGAATCTTAATGTGTGGCCTATGGTTATTGATCGGAAGATTTCTGTGCCGGGGAAGGCTCAGGTTACAGACTGGATTTCCTGTGTCGGAGCATTGATACGTAGTTCGAGAAAGGAGAAGCAGATTGACCTTAGCAGCGCCAGCCAAAAGTCCGAGGAGAAGGGAGAACAGACAAAGCTTATTGGCAGACATTTGGTGATGCCAGGCGTCATTTTTCTCGTCTGCGTATTGCTGTCCGGAGGAATTGGGGCGGCAAATCAGATTATCAAGGGCAAGAATCTGTCGAAGCAGGAATGGATTGAAAACATTCGGCGGAAAGGGACCTATCAGAAGGCCCAACAGCTTAGGGAAGAACTTGGGATGGTGGAAAATGGAATTGCTTCTGTGCATCTGTTAGAACAAAATCTGTCTTCCTATCCTGAGTTTTCGGGCGGCGTGCTGAGCAGTATTAAGGGTGTTGGAGGAAGCCAGATTGGGCTGTTGGTTACGGATTATGATGTGGAGACAGGGACTCTGACCTTTGACGCCAATAGTACGGCGGTGATCGATGTTTCAGGATATATTTTGCGGCTGCAGGAAACGGGGCGGTTTCATACGGTAGATTATACAGGCTATATATTTGAAGATGGTTGGTATACGCTGTCGCTGTCATGCACAATGGAAGGTAAGGTTTACGGGGGAGGTGCGCAATGAGGCTGACGGATAAAGACATACTTTTGCTGAAATTGGCGGTAAGCGTCTTGATTGTATTTCTTATGGTTCGGTTTTTGATTATGCCGGGAATTGAGGCGTATCAGGAAAATAAGCTAGAGGGTCAGGAATTGGATGCGTCAATTGAGGAAATGCAGACAGCTATTGACGAGATTCCTGGGTTGGAGCAGGAGATTGAGGTAAGAAAAGGAGAGCTTACGAATATTTCTGCAAAATATTATGAACGGATGGAGAATCGGCAGGTGGACGAGCTGCTGACAGGGCTTGCTTTGAAGTCGGGGTTGTTCCCTGTGTCGCTGTCGATTGGAGAGGCGCAGGCGGAGATCCCCAATGCTTATATATATGGAAGAAATTCAAAAGAGACCGTCGATGATGCTGCAGAGAATACAAGCGCTGCAGAAGCAAAGAAGGAGACGGGGGAAGCAGATAATCCAGAGGATGAAGAAGGGACAAGCCAGGCAGGCTTGTCGGCAGGCGGATATATTCAAACGGTCAACTGCACAATGGTGCTGCAGGGGAGTTCGGATCAGGTGTACCAGTTTATGGATGATATTGCGCATAATTATCCGGCAATCCAGATACGAACTATGCATGTGAACGAGCGGACGTATCTGGACACAGAATGGAATCTAGTGGAGCAGCCAGAGGTAAGTTTTGAGCTGTCTGTCTATATGTATGATAGTATATCATGAAAAAGAAAGGGGCGTAGGGTCTTGAGGACGAATCTGAGAATTGGGGAGATATTAGAAGAAAGAGGCTATGTAGATGCCAGGCAGATGCAGGAAGCGCTGGCCTATCAGAAAGAGCACAGGGATAAGCGGGTCGGGCAGATTTTGATAGAGCTGAATTTTGTGACAGAGCAGCAGGTATTGGAGGCTCTTGCCAGCAGGCTTGAATTGGAAATTGTAGATGTTGCGTCCCAACAGGTGGATTTAGAAGCTGTTGCCATGGTCAACAAAGAGCTGGCGGAGAAGAACCTGTTCCTTCCCCTGAGCGTGACAAACCGGACAATGGTTTTGGTGACAAATGACCCGCTGAATTATTTTGCGCTGGAGGAGGTGCGCCAGCAGACAGGCTGTTATCTCCAGATTCTTTTAAGTGAGGAGAAGCCTCTTCGTCAGGCAATTTCCTATTATTTTGCAGAGGTTGGGGCAAAACAGGCGGCTACCGAGGCGAACGCCGGTTTTGGAGCGGATGATTTTGGCGACCTTGACCTTACGGAATTGGACAATGTGGAGGAAGAGGCGCCGATTATCCATCTGCTGAACAGCCTTGTGGAGCGGGCAATTAAGAGTAATGCCAGCGATATCCACATTGAGCCCTTTGAACGTGAGACGAAGGTAAGAATGAGGATTGACGGCGTGATTCTGGAGTATGTGGCAATACAGAGAAATGTTCACCAGCCGTTGATAGCTCGAATTAAAATTATGGCAAATCTGGATATTGCAGAGAAGAGAATCCCCCAGGACGGCCATTTCCGCGTAAGGACAGAGAGTGGGTATGTCAATATCCGTGTATCCTTAATGCCTACCGTGTTCGGGGAAAAGGCGGTGCTGCGTCTGCTCACTGCTTCAGGGCAGTTGGATTATCCAGACCAGTTTGGCATGGATGAGGAGAGCTATAGAAGGTTTCTGCCAATGCTGAACAGCAGCAATGGAATTATTTATATCACAGGTCCAACAGGAAGCGGAAAGTCTACCACACTTTACATGGTGCTGGAGTATCTGTCAGGACGGATGCTGAATATTGCCACAGTCGAAGACCCTGTGGAAAAAAATGTTCCTGGCATCAACCAGACACAGGTGAATCCGGTGGCTGGGCTTACCTTCGAGATGGGGCTGCGCGCATTGCTGCGTCAGGATCCGGATGTAATTATGGTTGGAGAGACCCGAGATGGCGAGACGGCGGGAATTTCGGTGCGTGCGGCGATTACCGGACATGTGGTATTAAGTACGCTGCATACGAACAGCGCGGCTTCTAGTATTGTTCGTCTGGAAGATATGGGTGTGGAGACATATCTTGTTGCAAATTCACTGGTAGGTGTTGTGGCTCAGAGGCTAATGCGTAAGGTATGTCCCCATTGTGCCCAGGAGATGGAGACAACACCAGAAGAGAGAGCGTTTCTTGGGGAAAATATTGAGACGGTATTAAGAGGCCGGGGATGTGCGCATTGTAACAATACAGGCTACAGAGGCCGTATTGCTGTGCATGAGATTTTTACTGTAGATTCAGCGCTGCGGCGTATGATTACCAGCCATGCGACCATGGAGGAAATCGAGAACTATGCCAGAGAGCGGCAGCAGATGCGAACCTTGAAAGAGAATGGAGTACAGCTGGTGGCTGACGGGGTGACTACGATTGAGGAATTAATGAAGATCGCTTATGAGTAACAGAAATTTCTTATAGATATGTGCATATCTGCTATTGTATATTTCGACTTTTTGTATTATGATAATAGCAGGCTGGAATTGTGTTCAGGTCTATATACTAAAAAAGGAGGGTACATACTATGGCACACGTAATTAGTGATGAATGTGTAAGCTGTGGAGCATGCGAGGCTGAATGTCCAGTAAGCGCAATCTCTCAGGGTGCAGATCATTATCAGATCGATGCTGACGCTTGTGTTGATTGCGGCGCATGTGCAGCTCAGTGTCCTACAGGAGCTATCTCCCAGGGTTAGGAATTGTGAAGGAGCCACCCTAGGCGGTTCCGTATACATTGACAATGAAAAGATACGAAAAAAGCGCTGCAGCAGATGTAGTGCTTTTTTTGTTTACCTGACACCGTTTTACTTGTTTTGCATTTATGACGTGGTATGATAAATGGGACAAGTTATGATAAGGGGGTATAGACCATGAGCAGTAACGCATTAGAACAGTTGAAGAGGGAGACAAAGGATGATGCGAAGCTTTTCGGCTGCATCAAAGAACTATACGAACAGGGAGTCCCGTTCTCTGAGTTAAAGGCATTGATTCCAGATCTTAGAAGGACGCGCGACCAATTACATATGAAACGGATGCTGGAGAATAACAATGAGGTTCTGCTGTCCATGATTACCAAAGAGATGTCTTTCATGCTGGATGCCAAGGAACGGCGGGAAGAGGAATCCTTCCGCAAATTGGACCAGCTCATCCGTCAGCAGCAATCCTATCGGAAGAGCGCGGCGGAGGCCGGTCCGGTTGAAAAATTAAAAAGATTCTTCCTGCCTGCTTAGGTTTGCGAACTTCGTGTATTCGCCTAACCAAGCCAGATTAACGGTCCCCACAGGACCGTTTCTTTGTTTGGCGATAATAATCTCAGCCTGTTTCTTAAACTCAGAATCTTTGTTGTAGTATTCATCACGGTAAATGAACATTACAACGTCTGCATCCTGCTCAATCGCCCCAGATTCACGCAGGTCGGAGAGCATCGGCCGTTTATCCGGACGGCTCTCTACCGCGCGGCTTAACTGTGACAGTGTGACCACAGGAACGTTTAATTCCCTTGCAAGTCCTTTTAAGGAACGGGAAATCTCAGACACCTCTTGCTGCCTGGATTCCTGGCTTCTGCCCACACCGCCTGTCATTAACTGCAGGTAGTCAATGATGATAATATCCAGGCCATGCTCCAGCTTATATTTCCGGCATTTGGAGCGCAGCTCAGAGATAGAGATTCCCGGCGTATCGTCTATAATCAGACGCGACCTTCCGATAATCCCGGCGCCTTCAATTAGTTTCTCCCAGTCGGAATCCTTCATATTACCGGTTCGTATTGCCTGTGCGTCTACCTGTGATTCCAGAGAGAACATACGGTTTACCAGCTGCTCCTTGGACATCTCAAGGCTGAAAATTGCAACGCTTTTGTCCTTCTTAAATGCGATATACTGTGCGATATTCAGAACAAAAGCGGTTTTCCCCATGGAAGGTCTTGCGGCGATCAGAACCAGATCCGAGGGCTGCAGACCCGATAGCTTATAATCCAGATCTATGAAGCCGGTCGGGATACCGGTGACGGTCCCCTTATTCTTTGAGGCTTTCTCAATTCTTTCCAGAGCATTTAATACCACCTGCTTAATGGGGACAAACTCTCCGGAATTTCGTCTCTGTAATAATTCAAAGACGGATTTCTCCGTCTTTTCAAGTATCGCCTCCAAAGATTCGTTGCCGGCGTAACAGATATTGGCAAGTTCCTCGTTCAGGCGGATTAATCTACGCATCACAGACTTGTCCGCCACAATCTGTGCATAATACTTGACGTTTGCCGATGTTGATACCATGTTCAGAAGGTCGCGGGCAAACTCAAGACTTGAAATCTCGGCAGGAACCTCTTTTGTACGCAGGCGTTCCTGCAGTGTGATTAGATCTACCGGCTGACCTTCGTTGAACAGCTCCACTATGGAGTCGAAAACCACACCATAGGCGCTCTGATAGAAATCATTCCCGCTGATAATCTCAGAGGAGGTGGTAATGGCGTCACGATCCATCAGCATAGCGCCGATCACAGACTGCTCTGCCTCGACGCTGTGGGGCATTACCCGTTTGATAAGTGCCTCTTCCATAAGTTAGCTCCTTATATCATTGTTATAGCCTGTGCGAATAGAACTGGCGGTAAATGTGTCAGTGCACTAGTGTAGTGTCTGTATTATATCTGGTGAAACTACACTAGGCCTCTTCGCTTACAATTACTTTTAACTCTGCTGTAACCTTGGGGTGCAGCTTAATCGGAATATTGTGAGTCCCCAGAGTCTTAATTGCTTCTTTGAGCTGAATCTTCTTCTTGTCTATGTCAAGTCCCATCTGCTCCTTTACTTCGGCGGCTATCTCCTTAGAGGCAATAGAGCCGAAGGCCTTACCGCCCTCGCCGGTCTTGATGGACATCTCAATTTTGCCGGCCTCAAGCTTCTTTCCAAGCTCCTGTGCTGCCTCGTACTGCTCCTGTGCCAGCTTATTGTCATTGGCCTTTTTTAGTTTCAGGTCATTAAGATTCTTGCTGTTGGCCTCCACGCCTTTCTTCTTCTTAAGGATGAAATTCCTTGCATATCCGTCGTTTACGTCTACAATCTCCCCTTTTTTCCCAAGGGATTTTACGTCCTCTGTCAGTATTACTTTCATATTAAATATCTCCTCCTTCTGTCATATCGTCGATTACTTTCTTAAGGCATGAAAGAGCCTCGGTCATATCTGTATGGTCGAACTGAGCGCCCGACGCATTCATGTGACCGCCTCCGCCAAGGCGTTCCATGATAATCTGTACGTTTACCTCGTCAATGGACCTTGCACTCACATAAATCCTTCCGTTGTATTCTGTCAACACGAAGGAAGCCTTGATGTTGCTGATATCTAGCAGCTCGTTTGCGGCCTGTGCGCCGATAATGGTCGGGCTCTCTATATTAAGAGCCGTACCCTTTGCGATGGCGAACTTCTTATGGTAGACCTCTGCGCTGCTAATAATCTCTGCCTTCGCGCGGTAGGAATCCATATCATCTCGGAACATCTTACGGACATGGGTGATATCCGCCCCGCATCTGCGCAAAAATGCCGCTGCCTCAAATGTACGCACGCCCGTATGGTTTACAAAGTTATTCGTATCAATCATAATACCAGCGTACATGCTGCTTGCCTCAATCTTAGGAATCTTAATATCATCCACAATGTATTGCAGGACCTCCGCTACCATCTCGCATGCAGAGGATGCATAGGGCTCTATATAAGACAACAGAGCATTTTCTATATTATCACTGCTCTGCCGATGATGGTCAAGCACGACAATGGTCTTTGTCTTTTTTAACAATTCTTCACATTCCGTCATCTTTGGGCGGTTCGTATCTACCACCACAACCATGGAATTTTCATCCGCCATCTCAATGGCCTGAGAGGATTTCAGAAAAAGGCCTTCAGGATAACTGGAATCCTTCACAAAACACTCATACAGCGGGCGGAGAGATGCGGATACCTCGTTGATTACGACGTATGCCTTTTTCTCCATGGATGCCGCGGCCCGACAGATACCGATTGCGGCGCCGAATGCGTCTGCGTCCGTCAGTTTGTGTCCCATAACGAAAATCTTATCTTTTAAGGTAATAAATTCCCGAAGCGCCTCAGCTTTTACACGTGCCTTTACACGGGTGTTCTTGGAAGTCTGTTCCCGCTTTCCGCCATAGTATGTAATGCCATGGCTGTCTTTGATTACGGCTTGGTCGCCCCCTCTTGCGAGAGCTAAATCAATGGCGACACGGGCGTAATTGTAACCCTGGGAATAGGCGTCATTGCTCAGTCCAAGGCCGATACTTAGGGTTGCGGGGATTCCGTTTCCAATGTTTACAGACTTCACGTCGTCAAGCAGAGAGAACTTATCAGCCTCTAATTCCTTGAAATACTGCTTCTTAAGTACGATGAAATATTTGTCTGTCTCCATCTTCTTAACGATACCGTCTACTTTGGCGATATATTGGTTAATCTTTCGGTCTACCAGTGCCATCAGAAGGGATTGCCGTACTTCCTCCACACTGTTAATAACCTCGTCATAGTTGTCGATATAGATTAAGCCTGCTACTAGACGTTGTTCTTCGTTCTCCTTGATGTAGCGGTTCAGCTCAGTAACATCCTGAAGGTGAACAGCGATAAAGTATTCCTTTTCTGCCGGCATCTGAAGGAGTAGCCCTGTATTGTTGAAGCCTTCCACCGAAACCTGCCGAAGCTCTGCTTTGAACTCTCGGTCAGCGAAATAGACGTCCATCTCCACTGTGTCCTGAAGCTCCTTAGGAAAGATGCTGCGGTTCAGCTCAGGAATGTACTTACTAATCGGTACATCCCGCCTAGGTTTGCAGCCTAATATCTCCTCGAACAGGTCGTTCATCCAGATTGTCTTTCCATCGCTCATTAGGATTGCGTAAGGTAAGGTCAGCTCTTTTAGCAGCGTATTCTGGACAATTCCGTACTGCGCGGCAAATTCAATCAGATCCTTTAGGAGGACTGTCTTGCTGCGGAAATAGAGTCCAAGGGCAATCAGGCTGTAGATCAGGACGAAGATCCCCATCAGGGTTCCTGCCCTCCGATCTATGATATAGACCCAGACATTCATCGCAATCAGTAGTACCGCCATGATAGACGGCCACTGAATATACATTTTTAATTGTCCTCTTAGTTTCAGTTTTTCATTTTCACTTTTCTTTTCTAACATCAGCCCATCCTCATGTTCTCTAAAGAATAAAATACATAGAAATTATTATACCACTTTTTAAGGAAAATGAAAAGGTATTAGGAAAAGTCGGGGAAAATTAAGAAATTCTTTAACATTTTTCAAGAGAATTGGTGTATAGTGTTCCATGGAAATGTTTCACACTAATATATAGAGTGTTGGGAGAGAAAAGTTATGATGAAGAAAATCAGCAGATGGATTGCAGTTACCTTGTGTGCGGCTCTGTGTGTATGCGGGTGTACGGCAAAGGACGGTGCAGACGAGACAAAGAAGCCAGAAGCTTCAGAGACGAAGAAGGATAATAATAAGAAGGAAAAATCCTATCAAAAGAAGCTGGATTTAATTAAGCCGTCAGCATATGATAACGTGATGGGGCTTAAGCTTGAGGCGGGTACGTCTTTTTCTATTATAGGTAAGGCGGAAGACGTACCTTATTGGGAAGAGGTAAGGCGCGGTGCAGAGCAGGCAGTTAAGGATATCAACGAGAATCTGGGATATGAGGGAAAGAAGCAGGTGAAGGTGACATACAGTGCGCCGAGTACGCCTGACAATGTGGATGAGCAGGTGAATATACTGGATGAAGAGCTGGCGAGATACCCAGCGGCGTTGGGAATTGCAATTGTGGATACCAAAGCATGCGAGGTACAGTTTGATTTGGCAGCGGAGAGTGATATCCCAGTGGTGGCCTTTGATTCTGGCAGTGATTATCAGGGATTGATGGCCATGGTTTCCACGGACAATCGGACAGCGGCCAGAGAAGCGGCGCAAAAACTGGCTGAGTCAGTTGATGAGAAGGGTGAGGTGATTCTGTTCATACATGATTCTAAGTCTGAGTCAGCCATGACCCGTGAGCAGGCGTTCCGTGAGGAGATGGAGGGCAATTATCCAGAGATTACGATTGCGGAGATTTATTATATGGACCAGCTCTCCGAGATGCAGAAAGCGATTGCGGCAGAGATGAAGGGAGTTCAGGACGACGCAGAAGAGGCCGGGAATGACGACGCCAATGGAGGAGACGGGAACGATAGCCAACCAGGAGAAGAAGGAGAGAATGTGAATCCGGAGGAACGAGAAGGGGACAATCATAATCAGCCAGGAGAAGAAAGCGAGAATGTGAATCCGGAGGACCTTGTGGATTTGCTTTCGGAGGAAGAAGTTATTGACTATCTCTTTGAAAAGCATCCGGAGGTTAAGGGAGTCTATGCTACGAATGGAGAGGCTGTAAAGTTGGCTGTAGAGGCTGTGGAGCGCAATGACTCAAGGGCCTCTATCATAGGATTTGATGCGGATAAAGAAGTATTGGAGGCATTGGAAGCGGGCATCGTGGATGAGCTGGTGCTGCAGAATCCTTTCGGGATGGGATATGCGGCGGTTGTAGCTTCTGCAAGGGCAGCGCTTTCCATGGGAAATGAGGCTGTGGTGGACACAGGATATGTGTGGATTACGAAGAGGAATCTGGAAGAGGAAGGGATTCAGAGGTTGTTGTATTAGATATAGGTGATTTAAGAAAAACATGAAAAATGCAGGTTTCGATAGAAACCTGCATTTTCAGTGATATGCCATCTCTGTATTGTGGATGTTCTGAATACTGATATGCCAATATGAATTGTTTTAGAATACTGGCAGTCAGATATCAGCGAAAATTATATATCAAACGTCGGCGTCTCGTTATTATCAGGAGCCGCCTCGGGAAGGTACAAGTGTACGAGTTCAATCCTGTTTTTATCTAACTTCTCTACCACCATATGGATTCCTTCATCCGTGTGGATACTGTCGCCCGCTTCCGGAAGCCGGTCAAGACGTTCAATAATGAATCCACCCAGCGAATCGTATTCTTCTGAATTTAAATCCAGATCCAACCGGTCATTTAGGTCGTCTAAATTCGTGGAGCCTTCTACAATATACTCACGTTCATCAATCTCCTGAATGAAGTCTTCTTCATTCTCATCATACTCGTCATGAATCTCACCGACAATCTCCTCTAAGATATCCTCTAAAGTAATGAGTCCGGCCGTCTCACCGTATTCGTCAAGTACGATTGCAATGTTAAAAGAGGCTTTACGCATCTCGACTAGAAGTTCAGATATATTCTTGTATTCATAGGTAAAATATGCTTCTCTTAGAATATCCTGAATATGAAATCCCTTCGTGTTGTCATATAACAGCAAGTCTTTCATATTAATAGTACCAACCACATTATCCGTCGTATCTTTGAATACTGGAAGTCTGGTAAATTTGTCCTCCCGAAAGATATCGATCAGTTCGTCGTAGGTACTGTTGACATCTGCAAAGGTTACATGGACACGCGGCACCATAACATCCTTCGCTCTGGCGTCGCCCAGATCGAACACATTATTGATCATCTCCCGCTCGTCGGATTCTATGACTCCGTCCTCATGACTTACGTCAACGATAGTACGAAGCTCGGTTTCTGTCATGACATTGTTCTTAGCATTCGGGTCGACACGCAGAAGAAACAGTACGCCGATAGAAAGACCGTTAATGATAAAGATTGCAGGCGTCATAACCTTCATAAACAGACTGATAATCGGGGCGTATATCAAAGACATCTTTTCAGAATGGATAGTAGCCATCGTCTTGGGAGTTATCTCCCCGAATAACAGAATCAATATAGTTAAAATACCGCTCGCGATTGCAACCATAGAGCCACCAAAGCTGTAAGCTAGAGAGGTAGTCAGGGATGCCGCCGACAGGTTCACAATGTTGTTGCCAATCAGTATGGCGCTTAGCATCTTTCCGGAATCATCCGTGATTGCAAGAACTGTCCTGGCGCGCTTGCTTCCTTCCTCTGCCAGGGTTCGCATCCGTATCTTGTTAACGGTAGTCAGCGCTGTCTCCGCAGATGAAAAGAATGCAGACAACAATAATAAAACAAACAGAATAATGAGTCGTGTGGCGTCACTCGAGTCCAATTGATCAGTTCACTCCTTTTTTCATAAAAATACTTGAATAAAATTCCTTTGGACTTAATATAACTCATTTAGAGAGATTTTGCAAGTGTACATTGAATTTATTCTAAAATTAGTGTATGATAACAAAATGTGAACAGTAACCCAGATAAGGGAATCAAGCTGTATGACTGTGCATGGTTGGGAGAAGGTCATGGGATATACAGGAAGATTTCCGTAAAAAATGAGGAAGATGGAGAATTATATGGAACAGAGCACATATCATGAATTAGCTGAGATTGTATCCAAGGAGAGAATCAAAATAGAAGAGCCTATGAGCAGCCATACGACGTTTAGGGTTGGGGGACCGGCAGAGCTATTTGTGATGCCGGGGACATTTGACGAGGTGAGGGGAACGGTTGAGTTTTGCAGGAAGAATCGGGTCCCTTATTATATTGTAGGAAATGGCAGTAATCTTCTGGTTTCTGACGAGGGTTACCAGGGAGTGATTATTCAGCTTGGCAAGGAGCTTGGCGAAATCCGGATTGAGGGAGATAGTGTGACGGCCCAGGCAGGTGCAAGGCTTTCTGTAATCGCAAATCAGGCAATGGAGGCAGACCTTACAGGCTTTGAGTTTGCGTCTGGAATACCAGGTACGCTTGGCGGCGCCTGCGTTATGAATGCAGGGGCCTATGGCGGTGAGATGCGGGATGTACTGACTGAGATTACGGCATTGACGCCAGAGGGAGACGTGATTCGGATTCCAAAGGAGCAGATGGAGCTGGGATACCGAACCAGCATCGTCAGCCGCAAAGAATATATTGTGTTAGAAGCGTGTATGCAGCTAAAAAAAGGCAATCGACAGGAAATTCAGGCACAGATGGAGGAGCTTAGGGAGAAGAGAGTCAGCAAACAGCCTTTAGAATATCCAAGCGCGGGGAGTACCTTTAAAAGACCAGAGGGATATTTTGCGGGAAAATTGATTCAAGATGCGGGACTTCGTGGATTTACCGTCGGAGGGGCCCAGGTGTCTGAAAAGCATTGCGGATTTGTGATTAACAGAGGCGGCGCAACGGCAAAGGATGTGGCAAAGCTTATGAGCCGCGTATCCGAAATCGTAGAAGAAAAGTTTGGAGTTAAACTGGAACCGGAAGTGAAGAGGCTGGGAGTATTCTAAAGATGAGATGTGTGATTGTTACAGGAATGTCAGGAGCGGGCAAGAGTACGGCGCTTAAGATGCTGGAGGACGTGGGGTATTTCTGCGTGGATAACCTTCCCGTTCCCTTGATTCCAAAGATGGCGGACTTGCTTCGGGTGCCGGGAAGTGAGCTGAATAAGGCCGCGCTTGGCGTGGATATCAGAAGCGGTCAAAGTCTTACGGAAATGGCGCGGGTGCTTAAGGAGCTGGACAAAGCGGGAATGAAATATGAGATTTTGTTCTTGGAGTCTTCCGACCATGTTCTGATTAAGAGATACAAGGAAACGCGGAGGTTTCGTCCTCTGGCAGGCAATGACGGCCGTGTGGACCAGGGAATTGGTAAGGAACGAGAAAAGATAAGGTTTCTGAAAGAGAAGGCGGATTATCTCATTGATACCAGCCATATGCTCACCAGAGAACTGAAGCGAGAGCTGAATAAAATATTTGTAGAAAACAAAGAATATAAGAATCTCTATATCTCTGTGCTTTCGTTTGGGTTCAAGTATGGGATCCCTCCGGATTCAGATCTGGTATTCGATGTGCGTTTTCTTCCGAACCCATATTATATAGAAGATTTGCGTCCGCAAAGCGGTAATGACAGAGAAGTTCGGGAATATGTCATGAATAATGAGAAAGCGGCCAAGTTTTTGGCGAAAATGACAGATCTGATGGAATTTTTGATTCCGAACTATGTCCAGGAGGGAAAGACGCAGCTTGTGATTGCAATCGGCTGCACTGGCGGGAAGCACAGATCGGTTACATTGGCAAACGAATTATTCGAGGCATTGAGCAAGAATGAAAATTACGGTATCCGCGTTGAGCATCGTGATATCGGAAAAGATGCGATTACAAAGGCGAAGTAAGGCAGACGGTGAAAGGAGCTTTATAGCTGTGCTGACAGGCGGAATAGGAGTATGAGATGTCATTTTCGGGCAAGATTAAGGGAGAATTGGCAGGGCAATATGCGAAGGCGAGGCACTGTAATCTTGCTGAATTATCGGCAATTATCCAGATGTCGGGCAAATTTTCAGAGGACAGAAAGGGTGTATGCTGTGTTCAGATTCATACGGAAAATTTTACAGTTGCAAGAAAATGCTTTACATTATTGAGAAAAACATTTAATATAGGGATAAGTATCGCAATACGCAGGAATATGGCAAAGGGAAGCATAAGCTACGATATTTACGCCAAAGGCGAGGAATTACTGGCAGTCAGGAAGGCGATGGTACAGGCTGTCTGCTGCAAGAGGGCGTACCTTCGCGGCGCGTTTATCGCGGCCGGGTCCATGAGTGATCCGGGCAAATCCTATCATTTCGAGATGGTCTGTGGCACACGGGGAGAGGCAGAGTATCTAAAGACTATGATTAATTCATTTGATATGGATGCGAAGATCGTGGCGAGGAAGAAGACCTATGTGGTATACCTGAAGGAAGGTTCGCAGATTGTGGATATACTGAATGTAATGGAGGCGCATGTGGCGCTTTTAGAGCTTGAGAATGTCAGGATTATGAAGGAGATGCGCAATTGTGTGAACCGAAAAGTGAACTGTGAGACAGCGAATATCAATAAGACTGTGTCTGCTGCTGTCAGGCAGATGGAGGATATTAAGTATATACGCGATACGGTTGGTTTTGACAAGTTGCCTGAAGGTTTGAAGGACGTCGCCCTTACGCGCCTTGAATACCCTGAAGCAACTTTGAAAGAGCTTGGAGGGCTTTTGAAAGATCCGGTCGGTAAGTCCGGAGTCAACCACAGGCTGAGAAAATTAAGTGAGATAGCGGTAAAGTTAAGGGACTAGCAAGGAGGAGCAATTTTTTATGACTAAGAGACCTGTTACTATTCAAAACAATATGGATATGGAAGACCGTCCGATTGCGCACCTGGTCCAAGAGGCAAGCCAGTATGCGAGCCAGGTGTTCATTGAGATTGATAACAAGAAGATCAATGCGAAGAGTATCATGGGGATGATGAGTCTAAAGTTACAGAAAGGTGAATGTATTACGGTAGTGGCTGAGGGACAGGATGAGCATGAGGCTGTGGCAGGAATTGAAGGATTCCTTGTCGCAAGTAACTAGTTGTATGGAATCGGAACACCTGTTTGCTGAAGGGGTGTGTGTTGAGAGGAATCCGAATAAGTATACATAGTAGGTTTGAGCGAAGAACTGCTGCGGGTATTGGCGGCAGTTCTTTAGTTTGGAAGGAGATGTATGTACTATGAAGAGGTTACTATTTATCTATAATCCTCGCGCGGGGAAAGGTTTGCTGAAGCCGCAGTTATCGGACATTATTGATATTTTTGTGAAAGCGGAGTATGAAGTGGTGGTATATCCAACCCAGGCGTACAGGGATGCATATAGGAAGGTGCAGCAATATGATGCAAAACAGTATGATTTGGTAGTTTGCAGCGGAGGAGACGGAACCATTGATGAGATTGTGACGGGGATGATGCACAGAAACGTCAGGACGCCGGTCGGGTACATTCCCACGGGGACTACCAATGATTTCGCTAATAGCCTGCATATACCGAAAGGACTTTTAAAGGCGGCGGACAATGCTGTGAACGGCGTGCTGTTTCCCTGCGACGTAGGAAGGTTTAATGAGGATATTTTTGTATATGTTGCGGCGTTTGGTATTTTCACGGACGTGTCCTATGAGACGAAGCAGGAGGTGAAGAATATTCTGGGCCATCTGGCTTACGTGCTGGAGGGGACGAAAAGGTTGTTTAATGTTCCTTCCTACCGGATTAAGGTGGAGCATGACGGGGAAGTGATTGAGGATGAATTTATCCTTGGTATGGTCACAAATTCTCGATCAGTAGGCGGATTCCGCAATATGATTGGAAAACAGGTAGTATTTGACGACGGGCTGTTTGAGGTTACTCTGATTAAAAAACCAACGAATCCTATTGCCCTTCAGGAGATTATTGCGGCGCTTCTGATTGAACAGGTGGACACAAAGCATATGTATACCTTTAAGACGGGACACATTACGTTTGAGTCGCTGGAAGAGATTCCATGGACGCTGGATGGTGAGTTCGGCGGGGAGCATGACGAGGTGGTCATTGATAATCTGAAAAGGCAATTGGAAATCATGGTTCCCAAAGAGTATGTGGGGGAGCTTCAGGCAGGAAAAACAAAATAAGAGAAAATATGAAAAATAGTTGACAGATACTTTTGGGAGTGCTATAGTAACAAAAGGCTGCCGAAGACAGCAGGTGCTCTATTGTAAGAGCGTAAGGATATAAAACGCCTGCCGAGGAAAGTTAGATTCGTTGACTATGAATTAACAATACCTCTGTGTCTTTGATGCGGAGGTTTTTTGTATACAGCGTTTTTCCGATACTGCAGTCGAACAAAATATATAAGGAGGTGCACCATTCGTGGCAAAAGTTGAATTAAAACAACCAATCGTACAGGCTATTGCGGATGATGTCAAAGACGCAGCCAGCGTCGTGCTGGTTGACTACCGTGGTCTTACCGTTGCACAGGATACGGAACTGCGTAAGCAGTTAAGAGAAGCGGGAATCATCTACAAGGTTTGTAAAAACACAATGATGAAGAGAGCTTTTGAAGGAACCGACCTTGCAGCGTTAGACGAGCATCTGGAAGGACCGAGCGCAATTGCGATTTCCAAGGACGATGCAACAGCCCCGGCAAGAATTCTTTGCAAGTTTGCGAAGGATGCAAAGGCCCTTGAGCTGAAAGCTGGTGTGGTTGAAGGAACGGTATATGACAGTGCGGCGCTCAATGAACTGTCTAAGATCCCATCAAGGGAAGAATTGCTGTCCAAGCTGCTTGGAAGCCTGCAGTCACCGATTACCAATCTTGCTCGCGTTCTCAATCAGATTGCAGAGCAGGGAGGGGCGCAGAACTGTACGCCGGCTTCATCAGAAGCCCCGGCAGAGGAAGCGGCAGAAGCTCCGGCAGAGTAGTCTGCCTGGCGTTGTTCTTAGGAACTTTATGTATCAGAAAGATACAGACAATATTATGAATAGATGGAGGAAATTAAAATGGCAAAGTTGACAACGGCTGAATTTATTGATGCAATCAAAGAGTTATCAGTATTAGAGTTGAATGAATTAGTAAAAGCATGTGAAGAAGAATTTGGTGTATCTGCAGCAGCAGGCGTGGTAGTTGCAGCAGCAGCAGAGGGTCCGGCAGAGGAAGAGAAGGACGAGTTCGATGTAGAGTTAGTATCCGCAGGTGCTTCTAAGGTTAAGGTTATCAAGGTTGTTCGTGAGATTACAGGTCTTGGTCTGAAAGAGGCTAAGGCAGTAGTTGACGAAGCTCCGAAGGTAGTTAAGGAAGCTGTTTCCAAGGCAGAGGCTGAGGAGATTAAGGCTAAGCTTGAGGCTGAAGGTGCAGAGGTAAACCTGAAATAAGGAACTGAAACTGCAAAAGAAAGACGATTTCAAAGAGGGCTGTCCTAAGGGGCAGCCTTTTTGCGCAGGTTTCGATATGTGCGGCTAAGAGCGACGGTTGTAGGGGATATTTATATGCTATACATACGTAATTCGAGAAATTTCAAGGAAAAACATCAAAAAAATCGTGAAAAACTGCCAAAATTTCATTGACAAGCCTTGATGTTGTGTGGTATAGTAAAAAATGCACTATTGTGGAAAGTTCTGCCATAATATCGCATGGAGGCAGTGGGGAATGCGCTGTTTCCGATGGTTTTACAATATTGTTTTCCAAAAAATTGTGAGGAGAGTGAAACGTCAATATGGAGAAAAACAGAATTCGTCCCATCAAAAGCGGAAAAAGTTCACGTATGAGTTATTCCAGGCAAAAAGAAGTTCTTCAGATGCCGAACTTGATCGAAGTCCAGAAGGATTCTTACCAATGGTTTCTGGATGAAGGACTGAACGAAGTGTTTGATGACATTTCCCCGATTACCGATTACAGCGGTCATCTGAGCCTGGAATTTGTTGACTTTACTTTGTGCGAGAAAGACGTGAAATACACGATTGAAGAGTGTAAAGAACGTGATGCTACTTACGCGGCGCCACTTAAGGTACGGGTGAGACTTCATAACAAAGAGACAGATGAGATCAACGAGCACGAGATATTCATGGGCGATCTGCCGTTGATGACAAGCACAGGTACGTTTGTAATTAACGGGGCAGAACGTGTTATTGTAAGTCAGTTGGTGCGTTCACCAGGTATCTATTATGCAATCGCACATGACAAATTAGGCAAGAAGCTGTATTCCTCCACAGTCATCCCGAACAGGGGAGCATGGCTGGAGTATGAGACGGATTCCAATGACGTTTTTTATGTACGTGTAGATAGAACGAGAAAGGTGCCGATCACGGTGTTAGTCCGCGCGCTGGGGATTGGGACTAATCCGGAGATTACCGAGCTGTTCGGTGAAGAACCAAAGATTATGGCGAGTTTCGAGAAGGATGCCGCAACCAATTATCAGGAAGGACTTCTGGAATTATATAAGAAGATTCGTCCGGGCGAGCCCCTTGCGGTTGACAGCGCAGAGAGTTTGATTACGAGCATGTTTTTTGATCCGAGACGCTATGATCTGGCTAAGGTAGGCAGGTATAAGTTTAATAAGAAGCTGGCCCTGAAAAATCGTATCACTGGCCAAGTGCTTGCGGAGGATGTGGCAAGCCCGATTACGGGTGAGATTATTGCCGAGGCAGGGGCAAAGGTGACACGTGAGATGGCGGAGAAGATCCAAAATTCGGCGGTGCCGTTTGTGTGGATTGACAGGCCGGAGGAAGAGCGCAGCATTAAGGTGCTCTCTAATATGATGGTGGATCTTGATGCGGTTGTAGAGATTGATCCTAGTGAAGTAGGGGTTACGGAGCAGGTGTATTATCCGGTCCTTGAGGGGATTCTCGACGAGACTGGCGGAGATATCGACGAACTTAAAGATGCGATTCGTCGGGATATCCATGACTTGATTCCAAAGCATATTACAAAAGAGGACATTATTGCGTCCATTAATTATAACATCCATCTGGAGTATGGATTGGGGAACGACGACGACATCGATCATCTGGGAAACCGTCGTATCCGTTCTGTAGGTGAACTTCTGCAGAACCAGTACAGAATTGGTTTGTCAAGACTTGAGAGAGTTGTGCGTGAGAGGATGACAACTCAGGATCTTGAGGGGATTTCTCCTCAGTCATTGATTAATATTAAGCCTGTGACGGCAGCAGTGAAAGAATTTTTCGGTTCTTCACAGTTGTCACAGTTCATGGATCAGAATAACCCTCTGGGTGAGCTGACCCATAAGCGGCGTCTGTCCGCGCTTGGACCAGGAGGTCTGTCGCGAGATCGTGCAGGGTTTGAGGTTCGAGACGTGCATTATTCACATTACGGAAGAATGTGTCCTATTGAGACGCCTGAAGGTCCGAACATCGGTCTTATTAACTCCCTTGCTACCTATGCAAGGATTAATCAGTATGGATTTATCGAGGCGCCGTATCGAAGGATTGACCACAGTGATCCGGCCAACCCTGTGGTTACGGAGGAAGTTGTCTATATGACGGCGGATGAAGAAGATAACTACCATGTGGCGCAGGCTAATGAGGCGCTGGATGCAGAAGGACATTTTATTCGTAAGAATGTATCCGGACGTTATCGCGAAGAGACGCAGGAGTATGAGAGACGTATGTTTGATTACATGGACGTTTCTCCTAAGATGGTGTTCTCGGTTGCGACGGCGTTGATTCCTTTCCTTGAGAATGATGATGCGAACCGCGCGCTGATGGGGTCTAACATGCAGCGTCAGGCAGTACCGCTTCTGATAACAGAGGCGCCTGTAGTTGGAACGGGTATGGAGGAGAAATCAGCCGTTGACTCCGGTGTGTGTATGATTGCAGAGAAGAGCGGCGTGGTGGAGCGTGCTACTTCTACGGAGATTACGATTCGGCAGGAGGATGGTAATCTTAAGAGATATAAGCTGACAAAGTTTTTGAGAAGTAACCAAAGTAACTGCTACAATCAGAGACCTATCGTGTTTAAGGGTGATAGGGTAGAGGCAGGAGACGTGATTGCGGATGGTCCGTCTACGTCCAACGGCGAGATGGCTCTAGGCAAGAATCCGTTGATTGGGTTCATGACATGGGAAGGCTACAATTACGAGGATGCTGTTTTGCTGAGCGAGCGTTTGGTTCAGGAGGATGTGTATACCTCCGTTCATATAGAAGAGTATGAGGCAGAAGCCCGTGATACCAAGCTGGGACCGGAAGAGGTCACAAGAGATATTCCGGGCGTGGGTGATGACGCCCTTAAGAATCTGGATGAGAGAGGTATCATTCGAATCGGCGCAGAGGTGCGTGCAGGAGATATCCTGGTGGGTAAGGTGACACCGAAGGGTGAGACGGAGCTGACGGCAGAAGAGCGGCTGCTTCGGGCAATTTTCGGTGAGAAGGCCCGTGAAGTAAGGGATACTTCTCTTAAGGTACCTCATGGCGAGTATGGTATCGTCGTGGATGCTAAGGTGTTTACCCGTGACAACGGCGACGAACTGTCTCCTGGTGTGAATCAGGCGGTTCGCATCTATATTGCACAGAAGAGAAAGATTTCCGTAGGCGATAAGATGGCCGGCCGTCATGGTAACAAGGGTGTTGTTTCCCGTGTGCTGCCTGTGGAGGATATGCCGTTTCTGCCGAACGGACGTCCCTTGGATATTGTGCTGAATCCGCTGGGCGTGCCTTCCCGTATGAATATCGGGCAGGTTTTGGAGATCCATCTGTCTCTGGCGGCAAAAGCGTTGGGCTTTAACATCGCGACGCCGGTATTCGACGGTGCGGATGAGAATGATATTATGGATACTCTTGACCTGGCCAATGATTATGTGAATCTGAGCTGGGAAGAGTTTGAAGCCAAACATAAAGAAGAGTTACTTCCTGAGGTTATGCAGTATTTATCTGAAAACCGAGAGCACAGGGAGTTATGGAAAGGCGTTCCAATCTCCAGGGACGGAAAGGTGCGTCTGCGGGATGGACGTACAGGAGAGTATTTTGACAGTCCGGTTACGATTGGACACATGCACTATCTGAAGCTGCACCATTTGGTTGACGATAAGATCCATGCCCGTTCAACAGGACCTTATTCTCTGGTTACACAGCAGCCATTGGGAGGTAAAGCCCAGTTCGGAGGACAGCGTTTCGGAGAGATGGAGGTTTGGGCGCTTGAGGCATATGGCGCGTCTTATACGCTGCAGGAGATTCTGACCGTGAAGTCTGACGATGTAGTCGGACGTGTGAAGACTTATGAGGCGATTATCAAGGGAGAGAATATTCCTGAGCCGGGAATACCAGAGTCTTTCAAGGTATTGCTTAAGGAACTGCAGTCTTTAGGACTGGACGTGCGCGTATTGCGTGACGACAATACAGAAGTTGAGATTATCGAGACGGCGGATATGGGAGAGACAGATTTCCGCTCATTGATTGAAGGAGACAGGAAGTATCATCAGGATGATGATCTTGGGGAACACGGGTATACCGAACAGGAATTCCAGGGTGAAGAACTTATTGATATTGAGGAGGAACCTGAAGAGGAAGACTTTGATGATTTGGAATATGAACCCGATGAAGATGATTTTTATGATGACTTGTCGGATGATGAATAGGAAGGGGTGCCAGTATGCCGGAAAACAATAAGGAACAAGCGTATCAGCCGATGACTTTTGATGCTATCAAGATTGGTCTGGCGTCGCCGGATAAGATTCTGGAATGGTCCAGGGGAGAGGTGACGAAGCCGGAGACAATCAATTACCGTACGCTGAAGCCGGAGAAGGACGGATTGTTCTGTGAGAGGATCTTTGGTCCCAGCAAAGACTGGGAGTGCCACTGTGGTAAGTATAAGAAGATTCGTTATAAGGGCGTTGTCTGCGACCGATGCGGTGTGGAGGTTACAAAGTCAAGCGTGCGCCGTGAGCGTATGGGGCATATTGCCCTGGCGGCTCCTGTATCTCATATCTGGTATTTCAAGGGCATTCCGAGCCGGATGGGTCTGATTCTTGACCTGTCCCCAAGGACTCTGGAGAAGGTGTTGTATTTTGCATCTTATATCGTGCTGGACAGAGGGAACAGTGACCTGCAGTACAAGCAGGTGTTGTCAGAACAGGAGTATCAGGAGGCAAGAGAAAAGTGGGGCTCCGCTTTCCGTGTTGGGATGGGGGCAGAATCCATTCAGGAGCTTTTGCAGTCGATTGATCTTGATAAAGACTATGAGGAACTGCAGGAAGGTTTAAAGGGCGCAACCGGACAGAAGCGTGCAAGGATTGTGAAACGTCTGGAGGTTGTAGAGGCTTTTCGCGAGTCAGGTAATAAACCGGAATGGATGATCATGACGGCAATCCCGGTCATCCCGCCGGATCTTCGTCCTATGGTACAGTTGGACGGCGGACGTTTTGCAACGTCAGATTTGAATGACCTGTACCGGAGGATTATTAATCGTAATAACCGTCTGAAGCGTCTGCTGGAGCTGGGCGCGCCGGACATTATTGTTAGGAATGAGAAGCGAATGTTACAGGAGGCTGTGGATGCGTTGATTGACAATGGACGCCGCGGCCGTCCGGTAACAGGACCGGGTAATCGGGCGCTTAAGTCTCTGTCCGATATGCTTAAGGGTAAGTCCGGACGTTTCCGCCAGAACCTACTCGGTAAGCGTGTGGATTACTCGGGACGTTCCGTTATCGTGGTTGGACCGGAGCTTAAGATTTACCAGTGCGGTCTGCCCAAAGAGATGGCAATCGAGCTGTTCAAGCCTTTCGTTATGAAGGAATTGGTACAGAACGGAACTGCCCACAATATTAAGAATGCGAAAAAGATGGTGGAGAGAGTACAGCCTGAGGTGTGGGATGTACTGGAGGATGTAATAAAAGAACATCCGGTTATGCTGAATCGTGCCCCTACGCTTCACAGGCTTGGTATTCAGGCCTTCGAGCCGATTCTGGTAGAAGGTAAGGCAATCAAGCTGCATCCGTTGGTATGTACGGCTTATAATGCCGACTTTGACGGCGACCAGATGGCTGTGCATTTGCCCTTGTCTGTGGAAGCCCAGGCAGAGTGTCGTTTCCTTCTGCTGTCACCGAACAACCTTTTGAAGCCGTCTGACGGCGGACCAGTTGCGGTTCCGTCTCAGGATATGGTACTTGGTATCTACTATCTGACTCAGGAAAGGCCAGGCGCTAAGGGAGAGGGCAAGTTCTTTAAGAATGTCAATGAGGCAATCCTTGCCTATGAGAATGATGCGATTACACTTCATTCCCGCATTAAGGTACGCGTGAAGAAGCTGCTCCCTGATGGGAATGTGAAGGTTGGAAATATTGAATCTACCCTTGGACGTTTCCTGTTTAATGAGATTATTCCGCAGGATCTGGGCTTTGTAGATCGTGAGGTAGAGGGGAATGATTTGCTGCTGGAGGTAGATTTCCATGTTGGAAAGAAGCAGTTGAAGCAGATTCTTGAGAAGGTTATCAATACCCATGGTTCTACAGCTACGGCTGAAGTGCTTGATGCGGTGAAGTCCATTGGTTATAAGTATTCTACAAGGGCAGCCATGACGGTATCGATTTCTGATATGACTGTACCGCCCCAGAAGCCGGAGATGATTCGTCAGGCGCAGGATACGGTGGATAAGATTACGAAGAACTTTAAGCGTGGTCTGATTACGGAAGAAGAACGTTACAAAGAAGTTGTAGAGACCTGGAAAGCGACGGATGATGCGCTGACAGAAGCACTGCTTTCAGGTCTGGATAAATATAATAACATTTTCATGATGGCGGATTCAGGCGCCCGTGGTTCTGATAAGCAGATTAAACAGCTTGCGGGTATGCGTGGATTGATGGCAGATACGACGGGGCGTACCATCGAGCTGCCAATCAAGTCCAATTTCCGTGAGGGTCTGGACGTACTGGAATATTTCATGTCTGCTCACGGTGCGCGGAAAGGTCTGTCCGATACCGCTCTTCGTACTGCCGATTCCGGATATCTGACCAGGCGTCTGGTTGATGTATCTCAGGAGTTGATTATCCACGAGGTAGATTGTGTGGAGAAGGGCGCTGAGCTTCCAGGAATGTATGTTAAGGCATTCATGGACGGAAACGAAGAGATTGAAAGTTTACAGGAGCGTATTACAGGACGCTATCTGTGTGAGAATATCGTAGACAAGGACGGTAATATCCTTGTGAAAGCGAACCATATGGTGACGCCGAAACGTGCAGAGATGATTATGAAAAAAGGTGTGGATGAGAACAAAGAGACGCTGACCCAGGTGAAGATTCGGACTATCCTGACCTGTAAGTCTCATAATGGCGTCTGTGCTAAGTGTTACGGTGCGAATATGGCCACCGGTGAGCCGGTACAGGTGGGCGAGGCTGTTGGTATCATAGCGGCCCAGTCTATCGGTGAACCTGGTACACAGCTTACCATGCGTACGTTTCATACAGGCGGCGTTGCCGGCGACGACATCACACAGGGTCTTCCTCGTGTCGAAGAGCTTTTTGAGGCGAGAAAACCAAAGGGACTTGCGATTATTACGGAGTTTGCCGGAACAGCCAATATCCATGATACAAAGAAAAAACGGGAGATTATCGTTACCAATAATGAAACCGGCGAGACGAAGGCTTATCTAATACCGTATGGCTCCAGAATCAAAGTTCAGGACGGCGCGGTACTAGAGGCGGGAGACGAGCTGACAGAAGGTAGCGTGAATCCCCATGATATCCTGAAGATTAAGGGTCTGCGGGCTGTGCAGGATTATATGATTCAGGAAGTACAGCGTGTATACCGTCTGCAGGGTGTTGAGATTAACGATAAGCATATCGAGGTTATTGTGCGTCAGATGCTCAAGAAGGTTCGTGTAGAGGAAGCGGGGGACAGTGAGTTCCTGCCGGGTACGAATGTAGACAGACTGGAGTTCGAGGATGTGAACGCAGAGTTAGAGCGGGAAGATCTTGTACCTGCTCTGGGCGAGCAGATTATGCTTGGTATTACGAAGGCGTCTCTGGCGACCAATTCCTTCCTGTCAGCGGCCTCCTTCCAGGAGACGACAAAGGTGCTGACTGAGGCGGCAATCAAGGGTAAGGTAGATCCGCTGATTGGCTTGAAGGAGAATGTCATTATCGGTAAGCATATTCCGGCTGGTACAGGTATGAGAAAATACCGTGATATCAAGCTGGACAGTGATCGGGAGTTAGAGGATGAACTGATGCTGGACGAAGAGGCAGGTCTGCAGGATATTTTTGCAGAAGTCGAAGAGACAGATGTAGACGAACTGGAAGATATGTCTGGTTTTGAGTATGATGATACGGATAGTATAGATTCAGAGAATGACACAGACTTTGAAACAGAAGAAGAGTTTGTGGAGTTGGTAGAAGAATAATAGACGAAAAGGAGAGTTGCCTCTGGCAGCTCTCTTTTTATTGAGAAAAAAGAATCAATAATGTTATTGACAATCAATATCAATTGGAATACAATACCATTGTAAATGATATTGATTGTCAATAACATTAATTGTGAGGTAAGATATGAGTCGGGAAGAGAAAATCATAGATGTAATCACGCAGTTGAAGGAAAACGGGCATAGAATCACAGCACAGAGAAAATTATTGCTTGAAATAATTCTAGAAAATGAATATTCTTCCTGCAAAGAGATTTATTTTGCCGCAAAAGAAAAGGATCAGAAGATGGGAATGGCCACAGTCTACCGTATGGTGCAATTATTAGAGGACATGGAATTGATACATAAGGAAATGGTTGTGCGTCTGTAAAGGAGGGATTTGAAATGCCGTTGACGATGCTGAATTTTGGCGAGGATGCCGCAATTAAACGGATTGGTGGTAAGGGAGAAGCGAGACGTTTTCTAGAGAATCTAGGCTTTACCGTTGGGGAAACGGTGAAGCTTGTATCGAGTAACTGCGGAAATGTTATTGTTCAGGTGAAAGATTCCAGAGTTGCAGTGAGTAAGGGGATTGCCAATAAGATTATGGTTTAGAGTATCTTATGTAAGGAGGAAAGCAAAAGATGTTTACTTTAAAAGATGTAAAATGTGACCAGAAGGTGGTGGTTAAGAAGCTGTATGGGGAGGGGGCGACAAAAAGAAGGATTATGGACATGGGCATAACGAAGGGAACGCCGGTCCTCGTAAGACGGGTCGCGCCGCTTGGGGATCCTGTGGAGGTAACTGTCAGAGGATATGAGCTTTCGTTGAGGAAAGCGGATGCGCAAATGATAGAGGTGCAGTGAGGCGGTTAGCCGAGAGGTTGAAACGGATAAAAATTGATTAGGAGGCAGGGAAACAATGGGAGTAAAAATTGCTCTTGCAGGAAATCCAAACAGTGGAAAGACGACACTATTTAATGCGCTCACGGGTTCAAATCAGTTTGTCGGAAACTGGCCGGGAGTTACGGTTGAGAAAAAAGAAGGAAGCTTGAAGGATAATAAAGAGGTTACGGTCATAGATCTTCCGGGTATCTATTCCTTATCCCCTTATACATTAGAGGAAGTGGTTGCCAGAAATTATCTGACGGAAGAACGGCCGGATGTTATCTTAAATATTGTAGATGGAACGAATCTGGAGAGAAACCTTTATCTGAGTACGCAGCTATTGGAACTGGGGATACCGGTTGTGATGGCAATTAACATGATGGATGTGGTACAAAAAAATGGGGACCAGCTTCATATACAGCAGTTGGCTGAAAGCTTAGGCTGCGAGGTTGTCACTATCTCTGCACTGAAAGGGGAAGGTATTAAGGAAGCAGCCGAGAGGGCTGTGACAGCGGCTCAAAACAAAAGGGCGTCGGCTTCGGTGTGCAGATTTGCTTCGGAAGTGGAAGGGTATCTTGAGGATATCATGCTGCTGCTGACGGAAATACCCGAAGAGCAGAAAAGATTCTATGCTGTAAAACTATTTGAAAGAGATGCTAAGGTTAAAGAGCAGATGGATTGGCTGCCTGACGTGTCGGATATTATTGTCAAAGCAGAGGAGAAGCTAGATGATGATGCAGAAAGTATCATTACCAATGAGCGTTATCAGTATATTGCATCAGTGGCAGCCAAATGCTTAAAAAAGGCAAATCGAGAGAAGTTGACAATCTCTGATAAGATTGATAGAATCGTTACAAACCGGTGGTTTGCCCTGCCTTTCTTTGCGGCTGTAATGTGGCTTGTATACTATGTGTCCGTCACAACGGTGGGAAGTATTGCTACTGATTGGACGAATGATGTGCTGTTTGGCGAAATCATTCCACCTGCTGTTGAGAAGCTGCTTGTAAGCATCAACTGTGCAGAATGGCTTCAGGGGTTAATCCTGGAGGGCATTGTGGCAGGTGTCGGGGCGGTGTTAGGCTTCGTGCCCCAGATGTTGGTATTGTTTATCTTCCTTG
Source organism: Lachnospiraceae bacterium (assembly GCA_011960625.1). Classification (GTDB taxonomy): domain Bacteria; phylum Bacillota; class Clostridia; order Lachnospirales; family Lachnospiraceae; genus Sporofaciens. Next base: position 41,918 of record BLMJ01000052.1, read on the forward strand.
CATTCTTGGAGGCATGCGGCTATATGGCGCGGATTGCGTTTATTATGGATAGAATTTTCCGCAAGTTTGGGCTATCCGGTAAATCCTTTATTCCCATGCTGATTGGTACAGGATGCGCGGTTCCGGGAATCATGGCGTCCCGTACAATTGAAAATGACCGTGACCGGAAAATGACAATCATAACAACAACCTTTATTCCATGCGGCGCAAAACTGCCGATCATTGCATTGATTGCAGGGGCGTTGTTTGGCGGGGCGTCTTGGGTGGCTCCCAGCGCTTATTTTGTAGGAATCGCAGCGATTATCAGTTCTGGAATCATTCTTAAAAAGACGAGGAGGTTCGCCGGGGATCCGGCTCCCTTCGTTATGGAGCTTCCGGCTTACCATATGCCTACTCTGGGAAACGTACTTAGAAGCATGTGGGAACGTGGTTGGTCCTTTATTAAGAAAGCGGGTACAGTCATTCTTCTGTCAACTATATTTATCTGGTTTACATCAAGCTTTGGGATTGTAGATGGACGGTTCGGAATGGTGGCAGATTTAAGCGATGGATTCCTGGCGGGAATTGGCAGAATGTTTGCATGGATTTTTATTCCTCTTGGATGGGGAGACTGGCAGGCGGCGGTTGCGACGGTTACAGGGCTTGTGGCAAAGGAAAATGTGGTCGGGACTTTCGGTATTCTTTTTGGTTTTGCTGAAGTTGCGGAAGATGGAAGCGAAATCTGGGGGACGCTGGCAGCAAGTATGACTGGTCTTGGGGCATATTCATTTTTGGTGTTCAACCTTCTGTGCGCGCCGTGTTTTGCGGCGATCGGCGCAATTAAGCGAGAGATGAATAATGGAAAATGGACTTGGTTTGCAATTGCATATCAATGTACCTTTGCCTATGCTGTGTCCTTGTGTATTTATCAGTTCGGAACATGGTTCTCTGGCGGCGGCTTTGGAGTGGGAACGATAGGGGCGGTTCTGACGCTGATTGGCTTTTTGTATCTTTTGCTGCGGCCGCAAAAGGAATCAGTATCTTTAATTAAGGAAAGTGGGGAAAACGTATGTCAGTGGCGGCAAGCAGTATAGTTTCTACGGCAGCCGTGGGAGTGATTGTCCTTGGCGTTGTAGTGCTGGCTGTTAGGAGTATTTGGAAAAAGAAGAAGGCGGGAGGCGGATGAAGCTGCGGCTGTAGTGGCTGCAGTGCGGCATGCCCGGGTAAAAATCTGGAAATAGACAGATAGTAAATGAATTGACTTTTCATATTGGAAATACTATAATGAAACTGTCAGAATCAGCGGCGTAATACTGTCGGTTCGGACAGTTTTTAAGTATATAATCAGGTGTCGTGGGAACCTGTTATATAGGACATTATTAAATCAAAATCAACGAAAGGTTGGGGAAAACAATGGACCAGAATAAGGTGGCAAGAGTTTTAAAATCAATGGAAGAACATGAGATCCCTCAGATGATCGTATCAGACCCGGTTGCAATCTTCTATCTTACGGGCAAATGGATTGCGCCAGGTGAAAGACTTCTGGCATTATATCTGAATGTCAATGGCAGTCATAAGCTGGTGATTAACAAATTATTCCCGCAGGAGAAAGACTTGGGAGTAGAGCTGGTATGGTATGATGATATCGAGGATGGTGTGGAGATCTTAAGCAGATTCGTGGAGAAGGACAAGGTGATGGGAATTGACAAGACATGGCCTGCAAGATTCCTTCTGCGTCTGCAGGAATTAGGCGGAGGAAGTAAGTTCGTCAATGGTTCTCCAATTATTGATTATATCCGTATGGTGAAGGATGAGAAAGAGAAAGAACTGATGCGCGAATCCTCAAGGCTTAACGATATCGCTATGGAGAAGTTGATTCCTTGGGTATCCAAAGGACTGACGGAGAAAGAGCTCAATGCTAAGATTCGTGAGATTTACAAAGAACTTGGGTGCGAGGATGTATCTTTTGATCCAATCACAGCATATGCAAAGGGGGCGGCAGATCCGCATCATGTGACGGATGATTCCAAGGGAAAACGGGGAGACTGTGTGATTCTTGATATCGGTGCGTTCAAGGATAACTATGCATCCGACATGACGAGAACAGTATTTATCGGGGAAGTGTCTGACCGGGCAAAAGAGATCTATGATATTGTTGTAGAGGCCAACAGACGGGGAATTGAGGCGGCAAAACCAGGCAACAGAATGTGTGATGTAGATCTTGCGGCAAGGAATTATATTGAGGAGAAGGGATACGGAGAGTATTTCACACACAGGACCGGACACTCTATTGGACTTGAGGATCATGAGTTTGGTGATGTGTCTTCTGTCAATGAGGATATTATTCAGGTAGGTCAGTGCTTCTCTGTGGAGCCGGGAATCTATCTTGCAGATGAGGGAATCGGTGTTCGTATTGAAGATCTCGTAATTATTACAGAGGATGGATGCGAGGTGCTAAATCACTACACCAAGGATCTGATCGTAGTGCCAGAGGAGTAGGCAAAAAAGGATGCAGGCAGGATAAGAGGATATATCCTGCCTGCATATGCATGTGGAAATAAGGCGGTAAGTCGAATTATGTCGAAGGATTACGGAAGTTTTTTGTGGCAAAGCCTTGTATTTTAGAAAGAATATCTGGTAGAATGTATTCGTGAGGATTTCAGTTGAGTGTTTTACCAATCGTTATAGTTACAGTTTATTAGGAACTGAGTATAGTTCCTTTGGCTGTCTGTAAGTTTCAAAGATAATCTGTCCGTTTCGGACAACATTTTCAAGTGTAATTATTAATTTCGTCGGTGTCCCGCCTTCGTGGTGAAGACGGTCGTATTGCTGCACCTCTTTGGCAGGGAAGACTGACAGAATGTCTTTCAGAATAGGAGTGATACGATGAATCGTGGAAAGATGGAGAACGAGTATGTAGGGTTGATGGTGAATATGTATGAGAAGTCGAATGAAGAACTCTGTGCGATTGCGGAAAGCGGACGCATTGACGATATCATGACAGGATATCTTGTGTTGATATTACATAAAGTAGGAGTCGCGATGGAGAAAGTGAATGAGATAGACTATTGTTCGATTTTTCGGAAAATTGACGTCAGAGAAGCACAGATGTTAGGACGATTATATGGAAGGAAGATAGCATAGGTATAGATCGTGATAAAGATAACATAAAGAACTGATTTTATAGCTTGACCTTTGGTTATAAAGAGATTATAATTTTGAACGAAAGACTTGCAAACTATGGATACATACAGATAAAAACAATTTTATGAAGGAGGAGCTGCGATGAACAGAGAACAGGCACATGATATCTTGATGAGATACATGAAGGGGGAGAACTATATTACACATTCCTATGCTGTGGAGGCCATTATGAAGGGACTTGCGAAACGCCTTGCACCAGAGGAGGTTGAATATTGGGGAATCGTTGGATTACTTCATGATCTGGATGAGGAGCAGTGTGACTGGCAGCATGATATGGGAGTACATGGCCCTACCTCTGTAGAGATTCTGAAGAAAGAAGGGATTGAGGACAAGGTATTGTTCGATGCAATCTGTGCACACAATCCGAAGTGCGGCGTGAAGGCAAAGACAACCTTGCAGTATGCAATCCTTGCAGCAGACCCCATGAGTGGATTTGTGAAAGCGGTCGCACAGATCTATCCAGATAAGAAGATTGCTAGTGTCAAGCATAAGTCCGTTATGAAGCGATTCAATGAATTACGTTTTGCGGCAGGCGCCAATCGGGATTACATGGAGTCCATTGAGTTTACAGGGCTAAGCTTGGATGATCTGATTGATGTAGCGCTCGAGGAGATGGGTGCAATTGCAGAGGTATTGGGATTATAGGAAAGTACTGCATATAAAAAGTACTATATATAATAGGAAGTAATCGATATCTTGTGTGGAATGGCAGACAGACCGGATCTAAAGTTCCAAAAGCCTTTGCGAAAATGTATTGACAAATGTTGTAGGGGGGGGGTATTCTAGACTAGTGTATTGGCACTATGATATGCCATCGAATGGAGATAGAGTAGATTTTATCCAAATATCAATGTGCTGATACACAGGTGTGCTGGCTGCATGATTTACCGTCAGTATACCGGATATACAACAGATTGGAAATTGTTGATTTAAAATCAAAAAAATGGCAGGGTTCAAGGTATCTGCATTAGCGCAAACCGGTTGACAAAACCACATGGACAAGGTATTATTAAATACAGGCCATGTGAACAAGAAAGGTGTGAAGATATGGAAGGCTATATTGACATGCACTGTCATATATTGCCGGGAGTGGACGACGGCGCGAAAGATATCGACGAGACGAAACAAATGTTAAGAATCGCATATGAGGAAGGGATACGCTGTATTATTGCTACTCCACATCATCACCCAAGGCGTGGCAAAGAGAATCCGAAAGTATTACGAAGACAGGCAAAGCTTTTGAGAGAAGCGGCCCATGAGATTGATGAACATTTCCGCATTTATCTGGGTACAGAGATTTTCTTTGGTCAGGATGTAGTGGATAAGCTGCAAGATAAGCGCATTTTGACCATGAATGGAAGAGATTATGTGCTTGTGGAGTTTTCTCCTTCTGATACTTATGCTTATATACGGCAGAGCCTTCAGCAACTACAGCTTAGCGGCTATGAAGTGATTCTTGCCCATGTGGAGAGATATAACTGTATTGTAAAAGAAGCTGAGCTTGCAGAGCAGTTATGGGAGATGGGGATACATTTACAGGTGAATGCAGATAGCATTACCGGCGAGAATGGAAGAGAAGTCAAGAAGTTTGTGAAGTATCTGATGGATTCTGATTTGCTTTTCTGTGTTGGGACGGATGCGCACAGCAGCAGGCACCGGGCTCCCAGGATGAAGAAAGCGGCAAGCCATGTAAGGAAAAAATACGGTGAAGATTATATGAGGAGGATATTCTTCAGCAATGCAAAGACGATGCTGAAGAAGTTACAGAAGAATGAGTTACGATAAGATGACGAATCCGGAATTTGATAATGACGAGATTACAATAGATCTAACAGAGTTGTTTATGGTATTGTGGTCTGAAGCTCATATCATACTGCTGTCGGGAATTTTGATGGCATTATTGGCGTTTGTGGGGACAAAGCTCTTCATTACGCCGCTCTATACATCGACAACGCAGATGTATGTATTGACGAAGCAGGATAGCAACTCCAGTGTTACCTATAGCGACTTGCAGACAGGTACGCAGCTCACGAAGGACTATATGGTTTTGATTAAGAGCCGGCCAGTGCTGGAGCAGGTTATTTCAGTATTGAATCTCGATGTGGAAGTAGAAAAGCTGGCAGATATGATTAGTGTAGAGACGGAGACGGATACTCGTGTGCTGAATATCAGTGTCAGGAATGAAGACCCAAGGGTTGCAAAGAATATTGCTGATGCGGTCAGAGAAGCGGTGGGTATTCAGATTACAGAGATCATGGATGCGGAAGCGGTTAACACTGTGCAGGAAGGTAATCTTGCGACGGCGCCCTCTTCTCCAAGTGTAATGAAGAATGTGCTCATTGGAGGTATTCTTGGACTGATTATTTCGATCGGTATTATTGTTCTGATATTTGTTTTGGATGATACAGTAAAGACGCCAGATGACGTAGAGCAATATCTGGGACTGAACGTACTCACCTCTATTCCGTTGCAGGAAGGAACAGAGAAGGCGAAGAAGTCTAAGAAGGTAAGAGGAAAGACTGCTAAGAAGCTAATGCGCAATATGAAGAAATAGAGGAGAGAAAAAGATGCAGGAAGTAATTTTGAAAAATGTTGAAAAAGACTATCGAAGTAATGAAGCATATAAGACTCTCCGAACAAACGTAGAATTTTCCGGTTCAGATAAGAAGGTAATCGTATTTTCTTCCTGTACACCGAATGAAGGGAAGAGTACGGTGTCATTATCTCTTGCCATGTCGTTGGCGGAGGGTGATAAGAATGTGCTTTTTGTAGATGCAGATTTGAGAAAATCAGTACTGGTAGGACGGCATCAGATTAAGGGACAGATTAAGGGGCTTAGCCATTTCCTGTCCGGACAGGCTGATGCGAAGGATGTAATTGCAAAGACACAGGCAAACGGCCTCTTTTGTGTACTTGCGGGAGTTGTACCGCCGAATCCGGCAGAATTGCTGGGAAACCGTCGGTTTGAGGCTTTTATCGAAGGCGCGAAGAAGGCATATGATTATGTGATTATAGATGCCCCGCCTGTTGGAAGCGTTATCGACAGTGCGATTATTGCCAAGTTCTGCGATGCATCCATACTGGTAATCGCGGCAAACACGATTAGTTATAAGTATGCGAGAGGTGTAAAGGATCAGTTGGAAAAATCCGGCTGCCCGATTCTCGGAGTAGTGCTTAACAAAGTAAATATGAAGCAGAATAAGTACTATGGTAAATATTACGGCAAGTACTATGGTGCATACTACGGAGAATATTATAAGAAAGACGATGATGATGAATAGGAATAGAGGGTTTGAGCGATGAAGCATCGGGGATTAGCGCTTGTGATGGCCGCAGCGTGTGCGGTTCTGACAGTTATAGCAGCATTTATCTATCTGCGGCAGGATAATACGCCGCCAGAGATTAAGATTGAAGAAAGAGACATTACCTACACAGAGGGAGAGGGACATGATGCCTTGATGGAGGGAGTGTCAGCAGTTGATAAAGCGGATGGAGACCTTTCAGATAAGGTGTTTGTGAGTAAGATTGTACTTACAAGTGAGGATTCAGCCATCGTATATTATGGAGTCATGGATGATTCTAAAAATATAGGAACTGCCAGAAGAAGAGTGAATTATAAGAGTCAGGCAGAGGAAGAGCCGCCGGCAGAAGAGACAGCCGGAGAAGTAGGGGCGGAAGGCATGGAAGGCAATATGTCTCCAGAGCAGATGGAGCCGTTAGAGCCAAATGGACCGAAGCCAATTATGGCGCTTACTACAGAGCAGATGACGATTAAGGCAGGAGAAAACTTTGATCCGCTGAGCATTGTTCGGGATGCGGTGGATGATAAGGATGATAAGAATACCTTATATCAGCATATTCATACTGATGGAACCTATGATGTGAGAACTCGTGGTTCTTATGAGATTCGTTATTACGTAACGGATACGGATGGGAATGCATCTGATCCGATTATCTTTACTTTGACGGTTGAGTAGAGACTACCGAATAGGGGAGATTTATATATGGGGTATTACCTCACCAAGAGGAAAGGGAAAAGCATAATCGGCAAAATGATTCTTCTGCTTCAGTTGATCATATCGGCAGGATTTGCTGCGCTTCTGTGGAAGAGCGGAATGATACCAGGCAAATTTCTGCTGATTGCCGTGATAGTGCTCCTTGCACTACTTGGAGTGACGTTTATTTTACTTGGAGAGGCTTTTGGTTTTCAGTTTTCAGGCGCCAAGGGCAATATAGTCGGGGCGGCTGTAAGCATACTTTCAGGCCTTATCATGGGAATAGGAATCATATATCTGGCAAAGGCAGATGCGGTTCTTAAGAATGTTGGAGGGGCTACATACAAGACGGATAACATGATTGTCGTAGTCAAAAATGAAGACCCTGCAAAAAAGATCGAGGATGCGAAAAACTATCGTTTTGGTATCCAGACAGTATTAGACCAAGATAACAACGCTTTGATGGTCAAGGATATTGAGGACAAAGTTGGCCGTGAGATCAAATTAATTGAAAATGAGACGATTATAGATGAGGCAAAAGCCCTTCTTAGCGGCAGGATTGAAGCTGCTATCTATAATGAGGCTTATGGAAGTGTAATAGAAGAAGCGGTTGAAGGATACTCAGACCAGGTAAGGGTTCTATACCAATATGGGATTGAGACTGAGATTGAGACAGAAGAGACAAATATTGAAAAAGCGTTTAATATATATATCAGTGGAATAGATGTGGCCGGTTCAATTAGTACGAATAGCCGGAGTGACGTTAACATTATTATGACGGTGAATCCAGCTACTAAGAAGATTCTTTTGACGACCACACCGAGAGATTATTATGTACAGATTCCGGGGGTATCGGGAGAAGCAAGAGATAAACTGACTCATGCCGGAATTTATGGTGTAGATCGCTCTATGGCCACTTTGGAGAATATCTATGACATTGACATCTCTTATTTTGCAAGAGTGAATTTCACGTCGCTGATTACAATTGTGGACGCGCTTGGCGGAGTCAATGTTGAATCAGAGTACGAGTTTGAAGCAGGTGGTTACAGCTTTAAAAAAGGTATGAACCATCTAAACGGAGAACAGGCGCTTGCATTTGCGAGAGAACGATATAGTTTTAAAGATGGAGATAATCAACGCGGAAAGAATCAGGAAGCGATCTTGAAGGCAATTCTAGAGAGAATTATGTTTCCGGATATTCTTTTTCAGGCGAATGAAATATTAGACAATGTTGCGGACTGTGTGGAGACTAATATGACACGGGATGAGATGGTAAAGTTCATTAATATGCAGCTCTCAGAACGTGCCGCATGGGAGATTGAAACCACAGCAGCAACAGGAAGCGGAGACAAACAGGCATGCTTTTCGTCAGGCTCGCAGTTATTATATGTAATGTGGCCGGACGAGGCGGTTGTTTCAGATATATCAAGAAAGATGAAGAAAATAGAAGGGGAGAACGAAGGATGATAATGAATGTAATTGATCCGCAGAGAGCTATTATTGCCGCCGGTATTGTAATTCTGGTTGGTGTTGTAATCTTCGTAGTAAGAAATAATAAGATGATTGGAAATAGGTTGAGAAGCAGGTATGAATAAGTTATTAGAAGGCAAAGGGGTGCCTTGGGTTCACCAGGCGATTCTGGTTGCATTTCTGGATTCGCTGTTTGTTGTGATATCCTATGGTGTGGCGCTGATCCTTCGGTTCGACTTCTCCTTTTCGTCTATTCCGGAACCATATCGGAGCGGCTATCTGTGGTCTATGCCGTTTTGGATTGCATCTACAATCGTAGTGTTTTATGCTTTTCGGCTTTATCATAGCATATGGAGGCTGGCAAGTATCTCAGAATTACAGATGAGTATCGCGGCATATATCGTATTATTGCCGGTGTATGGCTTAGGAATTATGTTTATGCATCTTCGGATGCCAAAGGCATATTATTTCATGGGATTTATCATCAGTTTTTGTATGACGACTGCTTTGCGTTTTTCCTATCGGATGTTCCAGACTTACTTTGGGAATCGAGACGGTGCGGGAGAAGAAGAACAGAACCGTATCATGGTAATTGGCGGCGGCGCTGCAGGGCAGACTTTGATTAGAGAGTTAATCAATAGCAGAAGACTGCATACGAAAGTATGCTGTGTGATTGACGATAATCCGAATAAGATTGGCAGAGTATTGGAAGGGATACCGATTGTGGGTGACCGCAATGATATCTTGACCATGGTTAACAGATATAAGATTAATCATATCATTTATGCAATTCCGGCAACCACCGGAAAGAATCAGAAGGAAATTCTGAATATATGTAAAGAGACAAAATGCAGACTTCAGACGGTTCCGGGTGTGTACCAGCTGGTGAACGGGGAAGTCAGTGTTAGCAAGCTTCGCGATGTAGATATCGCAGACTTGTTGGGAAGAGCCCAAGTTAGGGTTAATAATGACGAAATCTTCAGGGCAATCCGAGGACGCAAGGTTCTGGTTACTGGAGGCGGAGGTTCCATAGGAAGTGAATTGTGCAGGCAGATTGCAAAGGCTAAGCCGAAGCAACTGATTATATTTGATATCTATGAGAACAATGCATATGAGATTCAACAGGAATTAAGAAGGGTGTATCCACAGCTTGATTTGGTGGTTTTGATTGGTTCAGTGCGTAACAGTAACCGTATTAATCAAGTGATGCATACTTACAAGCCGGATATCGTGTATCATGCGGCTGCGCATAAGCATGTGCCGCTGATGGAGGATAGTCCGAATGAGGCAATTAAGAATAATGTATTAGGGACATATAAGACCGCGATGGCGGCTGCTAAGGTAGGAGCTAAGAAATTTGTTTTGATTTCTACGGATAAGGCAGTGAATCCCACGAATATTATGGGAGCGTCAAAGCGTCTGTGTGAGATGGTTGTACAGATGATGAACCGTAAGACGGATACTGATTTCGTAGCAGTGCGGTTCGGCAATGTTCTAGGGAGCAATGGAAGTGTGATTCCGCTCTTCAAGAAACAGATTGCAGAAGGCGGTCCTGTGACCGTCACAGACAAAGATATTATTCGGTATTTCATGACGATACCAGAGGCAGTAGCCTTGGTACTGCAGGCATCCTACTATGCAGAGGGGGGAGAAATCTTCGTACTGGATATGGGAGATCCGGTACGAATTGATGATATGGCGAGAAACCTGATACGGTTGTCAGGGTATGAGCCTGATGTTGAGATACCGATTGTATATACGGGGCTTAGACCTGGTGAAAAGCTGTATGAGGAGCTTCTGATGGATGAGGAAGGGCTTCAGGATACGGCGAATGAAATGATTCATATCGGACATCCTATAGATATGGATGATGATTGGTTTGAAGAAAAGTTAAAACTGCTTGATAAGGTCAGCAGACAAGATTCAGCAAGGATTAAAGAGATTGTGGCTGAGATTGTACCGACTTATCATTATAAGAAGAAGTAGAGACTGTAATAATTTGTAGTTGCAGTAGTTAGAAAGTTGTAGTAAGATAATAGTGTTTACATTACCGAATAAAATCTTAAGGTTTCAAATCGTCGCCTTGCCGCGTTTGGAAAATTGGGATGTCATGATTGATGTTGGAATCTGCCCAAGTAGAGACAGAATGGCGAAGCATACCATTTTTTAGAGTGTGAGGAAACGCAAGTATGTCTTTGAGGGGCAGTTTTTATTTTGCCTAAAATAATAAAGAGATTTTCTGACAGATGTGTCAGCGAAAGCTTCTTAAGAATATCACCGTGAACAGAATTTGAAGAGTTTCCATGGAGTTATTTTGGGTTTTTATAGATAGGCTAGTGTAAATATATAATAGAATAAAAGAATAGAATTAGGATGTGTCAGCACCCTAGTTCTATGTAAATAAGGCAAGGGATAACGGCAATGCCTTTGGGCTGTCGGGAATAGAATAGGAGAAATTGCCATGTGGTATGTTGTGCAGGTGCGCACAGGCACAGAAGAGAGTATCCGGCTGCAGTGCGAAAAGCATATGTCCGGAGAAGTGCTGGAGCGTTGCTTTATCCCTTATTATGAAGAATCGAAACGTATCCGTGGAAGGTGGACAACTTTAGAGAAAGTCCTGTTTCCCGGGTACGTTTTTATGATTACGGAGAAATTGGAGAGTCTTTATGACCAGCTTCATGGAGTGATTGGGCTTACCAAGCTGATTGGAACCGGACGTGAGATTGTGCCCCTTCAAGAGGAAGAGATTGCATTTATGCAGGGAATTGGCGGGGAAAATCAAGTTGTGGAAATGTCGGAGGGTGTGATCGAGCAGTCGCATGTGAAGATTACGTCAGGGCCATTGGTGGGAATGGAAGGGGCGATTCGGAAGATTGACAGACATAAAAGGAAGGCTTGGCTGGAGGTGCCGTTGTTTGGGAGGGTACAGATGGTGCAGGTGGGAGTGGAGATTGTGGCGAAGATGTGAGGTAGATGTTTGCTGCCAGGACTCCTGTAGGTGTGAATGGCAATTGGGTGGTTGTTGACATTAGAAGGACCTATAATTCCTATCTTGATAATCATTTTTGAGGATAGTATAATTAAAATAAAAGTCTTGATTAAGTGTAATTATGCTATAGCAAGGGGATGTGAAGCATGGGAATATATGTAAATCCAGGGAATGATAACTTTAATATGGTTGTTCATTCTAAAATCTATGTAGATAAAACCGGTTTGATTGAATATACGAATGGTGTAATTGGTACTGAGCAGAGATGGGTTTGTGTAAGCCGGCCAAGAAGATTCGGAAAATCAATTGCGGCAGAGATGCTGACTGCGTATTATGGGAAAGGCTGTGATTCCAGCAAGTTGTTTCAATTATACATGATTGCAGGAACTGAAAATTTTGAGAAGCATTTGAATCAGTATGATGTTATACATTTAGACATTACAGATTTTCGAAGACCTGGGGATAATTCTGGAGATATGCTGCGTAGAATTAATAAAGAAGTGATTGCTGAACTGCGGAAGGTGTATCCGGGAATATTGAGAGAAGATGAGGAAAATCTTCCATATGCATTAGCTTGTTTAAATGAATCAGCACGGGCGGAATTTGTGTTCATTATTGATGAATGGGATGCCATTTTCAGAGAGAAGAAGAGTGATCTGACAGAGCAGAAAGAATATGTGGAATTATTGAGGGGATTGTTTAAAGGCTCAGCATCAAAAAAATTTATAAAGCTGGCATATTTAACTGGAATACTTCCTGTAAAAAAGTATGGTACGGAGTCTGCACTGAATAATTTCTACGAGTTTACAATGATAAACCCAAAGAGTCTTTCAAAATATGTAGGGTTTACAGAAGATGAAGTAAGGAGCCTTTGTAAAAAATATGATATGGATTATGAAGAAATGAAGAGGTGGTATGATGGTTATTCATTTCGTAAAATGAAACATATCTATAATCCTAATTCTGTGGTACAGGCAATTCTAATGCAGGAATATGATAGTTATTGGAGTAAGACTGAGACGTATGAATCATTGAAGAATTATATCAGTATGAATTTTGATGGTTTAAAGGATGCCGTCGTGAGGGTGCTTGTGGGGGAAACGTGTAAGGTCAATACGGATAGTTTTGAAAATGATGTAACAAGCTTTAAAAGCCGTGACGACGTGCTGACAGTGTTGATTCATCTGGGATATTTGGCATATGATAGAGATAGGCGGGAAGTGTATATTCCGAATGAAGAGATTCGGAGCGCTTTTTCTAATGCGGTACAGAAGAGTGACTGGAGCCCTGTAGCACGAGCGATTCAATTGTCGGAGAGGTTGTTGGAGGCAACTTGGAGAATGGATTGCGATGCTGTTGCAAAGGGGATTGGACAAGTGCATATGTCGAATATTTCAATGTTGGCTTATAATGACGAAAATGCGTTAAGCTGTGTGATTACGTTAGCTTACTATAATGCAGTGAATGATTATATAATGAGAAGAGAGATGCCAGCGGGGAAGGGATATGCAGATGTTGTATTTATTCCAAGAAGATATTCAGATAAACCGACGATGATTGTGGAGTTGAAGTATGGGAAATCGGCAAAAGAGGCGATTAGGCAGATAAAGGATAGAGAGTATGTGAAAGGGGTAGAGGGATGTGAAGGGAAGGTATTATTGGTTGGAGTTAATTATGAGCGGGAGACGAAAGAGTATGAGTGCTTGATTGAGGAATGGGATAAAAAGGATAGAGTGGGAATAGAGTGATGTGGAAGTAGGAGCCTTTATGTGGGCTCTTATTTTTGTGTTTATATTACGTTTTATTAAATGAGGAGCAAGAAAATGACATATAAATTGAATCCCGCAATTAAAAAAATTGTATCGCCCGTTGTTATAGTTTTTGAAGATGGATATAGAAGCGAATTTAGCGACGGAAAGTCAGCAGCCTCAGCTATATTTGATAAACATTATATTGTGACATGTATTAAGGCTATAAATGATGTTGTTGAATTGACAATTACCGAAAATAAAGGACCGGAAATAAACTGGATAGGGGAAGAAAATATAAGTTTCTTTTAAAGGGAACTTTATATCAAAATGACAAGAGGTATAATCCTATATGTATGAGAGATTTTTAAAAAGAGTGATAGATATTGTTTTTTCAGCTATGGGGTTAATTGTTTTTTCCTGGCTATTTTTAATTTTAGGAATATTGGTGTTTATTGACGACCCCGGCCCCATACTGTTTAAGCAAAAGCGTGTGGGAAAAGGAAAAAGTTATTTTCAACTTCACAAATTTCGTTCTATGAAAATGAGTGCGCCCCACGATATGCCTACTCATATGCTTGAAAATCCGGAACAATACATAACTAGAGTGGGAGTTTTCCTTAGGAAGTCTAGTTTAGATGAATTACCACAAATATGGGATATTTTTGTGGGAAAGATGAGCATCATTGGTCCACGTCCAGCGTTATGGAATCAAGATAATTTGGTAATGGAAAGAGACAGGTATGGTGCAAATGATATAAAGCCAGGACTCACCGGATGGGCTCAGATTAATGGTAGAGATGAATTGGAGATACCAGTAAAGGCAAAGTTGGATGGTGAATATGTGAAGAAGCTAAAAAAAGGCGGTATTCCTGCCTTTTTATTTGATTGCCGATGCTTTATTGGCACTATTTTTTCGATAACAAAAATGGAAGGAGTGGTAGAAGGGGGAACAGGGGTATTATACAAAAATAAACAATATCAATCCTTTAATAAAACAGATGTAAATGAGGAGTACCAACATAAAGATGAGGAATAGTAAATGAATATAACAAGTATCAGAGGTAAAAAAATACTCTTCTTTTCACCAGCTTTTTTTAATTATGAAAACATAATAGTGGAAAAAATGAGAGAAATGGGTGCAGAGGCAGATATGTATGATGTTCGCTCTGTAACTAGCTCATATAGCCGGGCGATATTAAAAATTTTTCCTAATATCTTCAAAAAGAAAACGAAGAAATACTATGAGAAAATTATTGAGCAAAATAGAGGAAAAGACTATGATTTCATTCTTTTTGTGAAATGTGATATGACTCCAATTAGTATTTTGCGAAAAATGCATATAGAATATCCAAATGCAAAGATATGTTTGAATCTATGGGATTCTGTAGAAAATATTCCTGGAATAACAGAAAAGTTTAAGTATTTTGATACACTCCACTCTTTTGATTTAAATGACTGTGAGAAATATTCTAATTTGAAATTTAGACCATTGTTCTTTTCGGATCAATTTAGAAAAGCAGAAAAACAGGATAAAGAATATAAGTATGATATCAGTTTCATAGGAACTATTCATTCGGATCGTTATGCTGTAATAAAGAAAATTCAGAAGATTATATCGGAAGATGGATTGAGAGGTTATTGGTTTCTTTATCTTCAAAGTAAATTTATTTATTGGTTTTATAGGGCAACAAAAAAAGAATTTAGAGGAATAAGACAAGAGAAATTTTCTTTTAATAAAATGTCAAGTACTGATATCGCGAAAGTCGTGGATGAGAGCAGAATAATCTTAGATATTCAACATCCCAGACAAACTGGGCTTACGATGCGTACTATTGAAATGATTGGTATGAATAAAAAGCTGATCACTACAAATGAATCAATAAAAAAATATGATTTTTATGATCCTCAAAATATCAATGTAGTAGGAAGAAAGAATATTGAGCTAGACTTAAAATTTTTAAATTCGGCATACAAACCTCTAAATAAAGATATTTATGAAAAATATTCGCTGAAAAGTTGGATATTAGAAGTGTTAAATTAGGAGAGAAAAAGTGAGAAATAAATATTCGTTTTCAGAATTAATAAAAACTATATATTCATTAGTTATTACTAAATTAACATATCCTCAAGCAAGATTGATTAGACGACCTGTATAT